>JASEEX010000164.1 GCA_030019415.1 Thermodesulfovibrionales bacterium | reverse complement strand
GCAGTCGGTTTTTGTTCTTTCTCCATACTCCAAAGAACAAATCCACTAAGAAGAATTAGCCCCGTAACCAAGATTATGATTAAGATTTTTTTGTTCATCATAATTTAATCCTTATCTTTAATAAACTTTCTCAAAGTAGGCTCACAATTTCGCCTAACGTCCCGAGCGTATCTAAAGTCCTGCGGAGCAGGATTTGAGCGGGGTGCCGAAGGCACGAAGCTAGATACGCTCTGTTATATGACCGAGCCGAAGGCGAGGCAAGGAAACCGAAGGTTTCCGAAGAGTTCGGCTTGGCAGTAATCATTTTGTCCACTCCTTTAATTTTTTAATAACAGTTAAATCTTCTGTTTCTTCTCTCCACTCCTTTATTATCTCATTTATCTCATCTTCTAATTCTTTTGGTGTCATTTTCTCAGGTTGGCTACAATCTACATTTTTTGATGCGAAAAACTTGTAAATCTCTAGTAGAGGATTTTCTTGCCTAAATTCGATCACTTTGACTCCTATTTTTTCAAACTCTTTCTTCATCATTTCTGTTAACCTATCTATCAG
>JASEEX010000163.1 GCA_030019415.1 Thermodesulfovibrionales bacterium | reverse complement strand
TAAAGTCCAACCGTGGGAATTCGGCAGTTCACCCACGTAGCTTGAGGAAGATGTTAGGAGCAATCCGAAACATTAAGTTTTCTGACAAAGGCTCATTGAGTGAGTCGAGCAAACCTGCGGGTTGCAGCGAAAGCGAACCTATAAGTAGCCTCGTAACTTGAGACGGAGTTGCCGACCCTGTGGTCAAAAGGGGAAGGCTGGAACACCTATCCTTACGAAAACTGCCATAACCGATAGGTGGACTCTCGGGGTAGCAGGGGTGACACGCAGGAGAAGCCAGGCGGAGTAGCACGGGAGACCCTTACTGATGCCCCGTCATTAAGGGGACAACTGGTGGATATAAGGAAACGAAGTTTCATCAGGTCTGTAAGGGAGTCGGAGTTGCCCATAGTACCGATAGCATTTCAAGGACAACATAACCTTGAAAGAGGGAAGGGGCAATACCTTCATCATGTTTCTGAAAGAGCAAAGGAAAGGGGATTGCAGTAATGCTGGAAACTCCAGAAAAGATTCGGGAACTTCAGAGGAAACTATATCAGAAGGCCAAGCAGGA
>JASEEX010000162.1 GCA_030019415.1 Thermodesulfovibrionales bacterium | reverse complement strand
CTTTAACCATCTTGCTCCGCAAAGATTGTGGAACGTCATCCAGAAGAACAATTCCAAACTGGTATGAATCTGTTCCTTTGCTTTGTTTAGATGCCTCTAAGGTAACATTGAGCTCATTTGTATCTAACGTCCACATTGCTCCTGTAGCAGGGTCAACAATGAGCCATCCGATAAGACCACCAAAAATCAAATTACCGCCAAGATACCAGCCGTTTAACCTTGTATCCACTGTTATAGTCTGTTCAGCATAGCCTGGATTGCCAATTTTTACGGTATACTTTTTACCTCTGAAATAGCCTTTCTTTTTCTTTAAAGAAACAGTTGTGGGGTCTTGCCTTCAAAAATTTTAGAACCTCCTTCATCGATTATCACAATGTTTGCTTGTTCAGGAGCACTGCGAATATTTAAAGTCTCTGGACCACTTTTACCAATTATACTTGCACATCCAACAACCAGCGCAAAAATAATCAAACTTGCTGTTGCCATAGTAAAAAACTTAAACTTAACTTAAGGTGGACCCATTTGTCAAGACAAAAAATTGCAATTTTTAAGTTACAGT
>JASEEX010000161.1 GCA_030019415.1 Thermodesulfovibrionales bacterium | reverse complement strand
GCGAATTGCCTCATCAAAAATCTATATAAAACTGAATCGTTGCCTCATTTAAAAATCTATACGAAAACAATACAATGCCTCCTGGCAAAAATGTATACAGGAGGCAGAAATGAGGTTAACGTTGAAGGAAAAAAAGAAACTGACAAAGATTGTATCAGAGAGGTATCAGAAGGCATCCAAGAAGCAAAAGGGGATAATTCTGGATGAGTTTGTAGCACTCACTGGGTATGATCGTTGTTATACCTCTTATCTTTTACGAAATCATGGCAGGAAAGTAAGAGTCAACTGTAATACGGTAATGATTGCTGATGTGAACAAGAAGTACAGAAGACAACGGCATAGGATTTATGACCACAAAGTATTCATAGTTCTCAAGAGGATATGGGAGATAATGGATTTAATTTGTGGTAAGAGGCTTGCTCCCATGATGGGCGAGTTACTTCCTATATTAAGGAAGTATCGGGAGGTCAAAGTTGATGTTCCTACGGCCCGGAAGCTATTGAAGATAAGTGCATCAACCATAGACAGGTTGCTTCAACAGGAGAAGAAAAGATACATCC
>JASEEX010000160.1 GCA_030019415.1 Thermodesulfovibrionales bacterium | reverse complement strand
GTTTCAAAACTGAATTGTTATGTCAAAATCAACTTTTAAATCCTCCATATTTCTTCAGGGTCTTCAATATCGGGGTCGTCATATCTTTCCATAGTTGCAAGCCACTCAGGCATCTCTTCTTTTATTGTCACTTTTAAATCCTCGAATGACTCTTTAGAAATTTTGCCACGCTCTAACATAAACTGATAAAATTTCTTCAGGCTTGCTGCATTTTCTTTGATAGCTGTTTTACTTGCCCACATTGCCTTTCGAATAAACCAATAACCAAGAAACATACTTATTTCTTTTGTACCATCGGCAGCCTCTATAGCATCTTCATATAAAAGGAAATCGTTAATATAAAAATCCACATTTGAACAGTGTTTATTTATTGTCTTTTTAGACAGTTTTTTATTAGAAAGCCATTTCTCAAGATTAGCCAATATTTCTTCGTTGTCTTTCCTGATTCTTTTACACTCCTTTTCATATTGTTCATATGAGTCCATGATTTCACCTTTTTGTGGCATGAACATGTCCCAGATTTAGTTGAAGTAAGAGCGACTCCTCGATAAAATAAGCAAC
>JASEEX010000015.1 GCA_030019415.1 Thermodesulfovibrionales bacterium | reverse complement strand
AGGAAAAAGTTAAAACCTATAACTCATTGAATAATATAGTTATTATTTGTGAAATCGTTGTTAATCATTTATTAAAAAGATACTATATTTTGAGGTAAGGCATATACAAATTAAAATAACATATTCTTATATAATAAGATATTATTAGACATAATTATAATTTTTTGTTATTTCTAATTTGGAGGTTCCAATGGATAAAAATAAAACCATAGCTTATCTTTTGAGAAAGGAAAGAGAGTTACTCAATTATACATTGAAGCATGTTTCTAAGAAAATGGGATTCTCAAACTACCAGACATTAAGCAGTATTGAGGCTGGCGAAAGAGATATAAAGGCATGGGAGTTGGCTAAATTAGCAGAGATTTATGGTAGAAAGATTGATTTTTTTATTTCAGGGCAAACAGGAATTTCTCAGCCTAAAGTGTTATGGCGAGACCCTTCAAAAACAGAACAGACAATAGAAGCAGAACGACGATTTCTCTTATTTTGCCAAAACTACAAAAGACTTTTAGAACTTACAAATGAGGATAATACAAAATTGCCTATTTCCCCTTTTTCCTTACGTGATAAGAAAGAATTCCGCACCAAGGGATTCAATTATGTTGTTGAATTATCAGAAGAATACCGACGAATATTGAATCTTGGAGGCAGGCCAGCCTATTCTTTGTCTAATATATTAGAACAGGTTCTTGGTATCCTGGTTCTTTATATGGATTTAGGTTCAGGAGGTTCCGGCGCCTCGACTTCAGGAGATTTTGGCAGAGCAATCCTTATCAATTCCAGCGATGCTCCATGGAGACGTAATTATGATTTGGCGCACGAGCTATTTCATTTAATAACATGGGATATATTTTCTGATGAAGAAATCTATTCAAAATCAAAAAAAGATAAAAGTGAGGTCGAACAATGGGCTGATGCATTTGCCTCGGCCATTCTTTTGCCTGAAGAAGAAGTGCGTAGAGAGTTCTTTAAAAGACTTGTAGATAAAAAAATCACTTACATTAGCCTTGTTGAAATTGCGCGAGAGTTTAAGGTCTCTATTGAGGCGCTTCTCTGGAGATTGGTCAATCTCAATCTTTTAAGGAGAAAGGATGTTGAAAAATGTATTGAAGAGGGAGAGATTAAAGACATTGATAAAAAAATGCATATTACAGATTGGGTGGATGAGGGGCCTTATCTTTCATCACGATATATTGCGCTCGCAATTAAGGCGCTTCAGATGGGAAGAATATCAAAAGCAAAATTTGCTGAATATATAAATAAGCCATTTAGTGAGGTAACATCATTTCTAAAAAAATACGGTTACGACGAGAACGAGGACTATTCAATTGCTTTTGCTATTTCTTGATGCAGATGTAATCATTGACCTGCATAGACTTAGCGTATGGGAACACATAATAAAAAATCACAAAGTACATATCCCTTCAATAATCTTACATAAAGAGACGTATTATTATGAAGATAAGCGTGGTATACGACATCCTATTGATCTTGAAAAAGAGATTGGAGTAACAATCTATGAACTTTCATGCTCTGCTGAAGAGCTATTATCATTTAAAGAGCAATTTGATCGTGTATTTCAAGAAGAACTTCATGACGGAGAGAAAGAAGCATTAGTATTGTTACAGAAACAAGAAGATCGTCTGCTATGCACATGTGACCATGCTGCAATCAAAGCCTTAGCCCTCCTTGATTTAACTGAACAAGGTATTTCTTTCGAAAATCTTTTAAAAAAGACCGGCATAAATAAAAAACTTGAGTTCAAACATACTGAAAAGCGATTTAAAAGGTGTTTATCTGAGGGCAGTATTATGAGGATACAAGAAAGGGGGGTAAAGAAGAAAAATAAGGAATAAAAACCCTTTTGGATCTTCCAATACTATCATTTTTCTCCTCAGAAGGCGAGGAATGAATGGGCTTGAATCACGCATCATTTTAAAAGCTTGTGATCTAAAATTTAAAAAGAACTTGATGCCCTGATGCCGAGCATTCTGATAAAGCATATAATAAGAAATTTCAAAGAGAAAACTCATGATGCAAGTAAAATATTCAAAGCATCTTAAAACAAGACTTGAGTTAAGAAAGATAGATTATGATCTGCCTCAACAAATCTTTGAAAAAGCAGAGGAAAGATTCACGGATACTGTAACAGGGCATACAATAGCAGTGGCTAAAGCTGTAATATATGACAAGGAGAGGGATGTAATGGTAGCATATAAGCATGAAGAAGGAGATGTTAAACTCCTGACAACACATCCTTTAAAAGAGGGACAGAAAGATAATAGAGTAAAATCAGGCAGGTGGAGGAGGCTTTAATGGATGATTTTAAGGTCTTTTATGATGATGAAGAAGATATTCTCTATCTCGCAAAAGAGGGAGAAGAAGCAGAGGTTGTAGAACTATCTCCAGGGGTAAATATGGAACTTGATAGTAATGGCAACCTTATCGGAGTAGAACTGTTTAAGGCATCTCGCATGTTTAAGGATGTGCTTAAATTAATGGAAAAGAAGCTTCAAGTTGTATAACTGCCAATATGTGAAGATTTATTCTAATAACAGACACGTTTCGGTCAGGTCTTTAAGCCATTTAGCATAAGCTTATTATTAGGGTCGGGCATGCAAACATGCATATCAAATCCGAGTACGAAAAATCCCTTTCAAAACTTTTACCCCTGAAAGAGAAACTCCGCAAAACCGACTGGCTCATCGACCAGATAGTATATAAGCTACCCATTCGGTCAAGCTGCATTAGTAAAGAGAATTAATGAGGTATTAGGTATGCCTGTTGATTGCCCAAGGGCAATTCCAGAGGGCATAATTGAAAGATTTATAAAATGGCATAATAAAAGACAAGTATTGTGAATTTTAAAATGAATTCACCAAAAGAAATATATAAGCCTTCGATTTATATGCCTTTTCTCGTTCCCCCTATGAATACAAAATTGTCTATCTCTCTTTTTATCTGGCAATTTCTCGGTAGAGAAACTTATTGGAGTTAGGCGCACAGACATGAATAAAAGTATTTTTATCTATGAAAGAAACTACAACTTTCCACCGAATCAACAATTGATATTATGCTATGGATTACAGATAAATATTTGATTGTCGTCATTTTGAGGATAATGGATGATGGTATCGGTCACAGTATATGACGGAGCAGATACAATAGGCGGAAACAAAATTCTACTGGAAGACCAGGGAGTTAACCTCTTTTTTGACTTTGGCATAAATTTCAATCTTCGTAACAAATACTTTGAAGAGTACTTAGTTCCACGCCCTCGACGAGGATTACTCGACATGTTCCACATGGGCTTGCTACCTCCTCTACAGGGTATCTATAGGCCGGATTTAGAAATAGAGAATATCGATATCTGGTCAAGAGTGCGTGTTCCTTATCCCATCCGTAAGATTGAACTCCATGGGGTTCTTTTATCCCATGCCCATTTAGACCACAGCGGATATATCTCTTTCCTTCGTCAAGATATTCCAATAGTATCCAGCCTTTGTACCGCTTACATAGCTAAGGCAATCCAGGACTCATCAAAATCAGACTTTGAGAAGGAGGTATGCTATCTGATTCCTAAAGTGGAAAGCAATGGTCTGCTTCAGTCAGGTCATTATAAGAAATTCGAAGCGAAACAACGTCCTTTTAAAGTGTGCGATTGGGACCCTTCCGAAGAGGGATGTAAATTCTGGCGAAACATATCTGGTAGCAGAGACATTATTTCATGCAGTTTAAACAGGGTGGGAACTATTGAGGGCTTACCAATTAAGGTATTCCCGGTAGATCATTCAATATTCGGCGCCGCAGCTTTTGCTTTGGGAACAAGCCAAGGTTGGGTCGTTTACACTGGAGATCTAAGAATGCACGGCAAACACGGCTCACTTACCAGAGCATTTATAGAGGCGGCCAAAGCTCTGAATCCTCTCGCTCTTATCTGCGAGGGCACCCATGTTGATATGGATAGTGCTATTGATGAAGCTACGGTATATGCTAAGGCTCTTGACCTTGTTCAAAACTGCCACAGTTTAGTGATAGCAGATTTTGGTCCACGTAACCTTGAGCGTCTTTTGACATTCCGGGAAATAGCAAAAGACTGCAAACGAAAGCTGGTGGTCACGGCCAAAGACATTTGCCTTTTAGAAGCTGCTTCGTTGGCTCCAGATCTATTCATACCACCTCAGCAAGACGAAATAATACTTCTGTATAAAGAGCCAAAGCGTCTCGATAAGTGGGAAGAGCAGGTATATGTCAGATACAAACACAGATGTGTTGACCCTCAAGAAGTTAAAAGGAATAGTGCTGATTATATTTTATGTTTCAGCTTCTGGGACATCAACGAGCTAATAGAAATTGACCCTGAACCCGGGACAGTTTATATATATTCTTCCAGCGAAGCTTTCGACGAGGAACAAAAGTTAGACATCGTTAGGCTTAGAAACTGGTTAAGCCTGTTCCAGATGCAGTCCATAGGAGTACCGGATGCTCATACAGGAAAAGTGCCTGACGGAGAGCAAGGGTTTCACTCGTCGGGGCATATTGCGGGTCCAGATCTATTAGAACTCATTGAGACAATTGACCCACGGTTTGTCATCCCAGTTCACACCGAGAACCCAGAGTTTTTCAAAAGAAATATTGATTCAAAGAAGCTGCGTGTTCCGACTAAGGGGAACCCAATTATTTTAGGATGAGGAAAAAGGTGGAAGAGACCCCAGAAGACCGACTGGCTCATCGACCAGATTGTATATAGATTGTACGGTTTGACCGAAGAAGATATCAAAATCATCACTTTATTATCTTTGGCACCCTGTAGAATTTATCTGTACGGTCCGGTGCGTTCATCAGGGCATCGCTCCTCGGGATCGAATACCCTAATGTATCATCCCGCATTACATTGCTCAACGGCAGGACATGGGATGTTGGTTCAATGTCTTTTGTATCAAGTTCATTTAGCTTTTCCATGTAATCAAGAATACTGCTTAGCTGTGAGCCAAATAGCTCCTTTTCTTCCTCAGAAAGATATAGCCTTGCCAATGATGCTATATGTTCAATTTCTTCTTTAGATATCCTCATTTTCCCATCCTGCTACATCTTTTCCAGATTTGCAAACTTCACTGCAAGCCTCTTCAACCCGATACTCGGAAAGTTGACCGTTACTTTCTGATCGTCTCCGTCTCCGAAACAGTCGTGCACCACACCTATGCCCCAGATTGGATGTTTTACCCTGCATCCAGATGTATACAGGGCGAAAGGGCGTTTGGGTTCAACCTTTCTCTTCACAGGCGCAGGCTTTATTTTCTGATAGTCTGTTATATTTTCTATCCACTGGCAGCAGTTCCTGGGTATATCTCTTAGGAATCTTGAAGGTTCCTGATCCTGTAACTTTGTGTATAATCTCCTCTTACTGGCACCTGTTAGCCAGAGGACATCCTTTGCCCTTGTCATCCCTACATAAAAAAGCCTTCGTTCTTCGGCGATCTCATCCTTACCTTCTAAGGCCTTATAGTATGGCAGCACACCTTCCTCAAGTCCTGTAATAAATACAACAGGGAATTCAAGACCCTTTGCACTATGCAGTGTCATGAGGGAAATGTAATCTCCTCCTGTTATTTCGTCCATACTCGTAAACAATGACACTCTATCAAGAAAATCCTTTATCTCCTTACCCTCGGCAGAGGAGATGAGCTCCTCAACGTTCCTTGCCCTTTCCTTATCCTGGGTTTCTGAGTAACCCGACTTTTCAAATACGCCTTTTAACATCTCCGCTGCAGACCTGTACTTTGTAGCAGAGAAATCCTCAATCAGCTTGACAAACTCTGTAAGCCTATCTTTTACAGTAGAGGAGAAGCTATCACTACGAAGGGTCGCCTTTATCGTATCAAAGAGAGATATAGATCTTTTCTTTGCCTCATGCTCTATCCTCGAAAGGGTCGCTGCACTTATTCCCCGTGGTGGGCAGTTTATAATCCGCCTGAGGCTTACATTATCTCCATGGTTTAGCGATAAACGCAAGTATGCTACTACATCCTTGATTTCCTTCGATTGATAAAAACTGACATTACCAAGAACGCGGTAAGGGAGACCTTCTTCACGCAGTGCATCTTCTAAAGCCCTCGACTGGAGGTTTATACGATAGAATATTGCAAAATCTTTGTAGTCATATCTCCCTTTCAGATAGAGTTCCTTTATAATCTTAGCAATGTATTTTGCCTCCTCTTCATATGTATGAAACCAGCAGCAGTATACCTTCTCGCCCCAGCCTTTGTCTGTCCATAACTTCTTGTGTTTCCTTTCAGAATTCTGTGAAATCACAGCACCTGAAACAGTTAGTATACTCTGTGTAGAACGATAGTTCTGTTCCAGCTCCATGAGTTTTGCTCCTGGGAAGTCATTCTCGAAACTCAAAATGTTATTTACATTAGCGCCCTTAAACCTATATATACTCTGGTCGTCATCCCCAATAACACATATTCTTTTGTGAGCGGATGTCAGGAGTTTAAGGAAGCAATACTGCACATAGTTAGTATCCTGAAAATCATCAACGAGTATATAAGAAAACATATTCTGGTATTTTTCCAGAATCCTCGGATTCTTTTCGAATAGTTTCACCGTCAGCATAATCAAATCGTCAAAATCAAGGGCGTTACTCCTCTTGAGTTCATCCTGATACCTCACATAAACCTTTGCCAGTTTCTCATCAAAGCCAAAACCATCACCTGAAGAAAGAAACTCTTCTGGCCCTGTGAGGGAAGACTTTAGAGAGCTTATCCTTGTTGCAACACCCTTATAAAGGGCCTCGTGAATCTTGAATTCCTTTAATATATGTCTCACAAGGCTATACTGATCACCCTCATCATAAATGGAAAAATTATTATTGTATCCAGGGATCTTTATCTCCCTTCGTAGTATTCTGTTACACTGTGAATGAAATGTGCCTATCCAGGAGGTATTGATATCTTTCTCGAGGAGACTATATATCCTCTCCTTCATCTCATCAGATGCTTTATTAGTAAATGTAACTGTGAATATCGAATCTGGGGAAAGTCTCTTCGCCTTTACAAGGTATGAGAATTTATGAGCTATAACCTTCGTCTTACCACTTCCTGCACCCGCTAATATGAGTAAGGGACCTTCTGTACAGACGATGGCCTCTCTCTGCTGTGGATTTAAATCACGCATCAGGACGTCTTTTGACATATTATTTTAAAATTAACAGATATTTACCATTAAAATCTACAGCACCACTATTCAACGGTAACGCTCTTGGCAAGATTCCTCGGCTGGTCGACATCGCACCCCCTTAAAACACCGACATAATAAGCAAGGAGTTGTACGGCAATAGCCATTAATACAGGTGTGAGATATGAATTCGTATTTGGTACAAGGATACATTTATCTGAAGTCCTGAAAATCTCACTGTCAGAATCATTCGTGATTGATATTACCCTTCCCCCTCTGCTCTTTACCTCCTGAATATTAGAGATTATCTTTTTATGCAAGTTATCCATGGGTGCAAGGACAATAACCGGGAGCTCTTCGTCTATCAGAGCTATCGGGCCGTGCTTCATCTCGCCGGCAGGATAGCCCTCTGCATGTATGTATGATATTTCCTTCAGCTTTAATGCACCCTCAAGGGCAATTGGATAATTTATGCCCCTTCCAAGGTAAAGAAACCCCCTCGCCTTAAAAAAACCCTCTGCTATCCTTCTTATGTCTTCATCTATAGCTAATGCCTTCTCCACCTTTCCGGGGAGCATCAGAAGCTCCTTTAATAACTCCCTTGAAATGTTCTCCGAGATTACACCCTTTGTCTTTCCCAGACCAATTGCAAAAAGGTAAAGCGCTACAATCTGGGCTGTGAACGCCTTTGTCGAGGCAACCCCTATCTCAGGCCCCGAATGGGTATAAAATACAGCATCGGCCTCCCTCGAAGATGTACTCCCAACAACATTACATATGCTCAATATCCTTGCACCGAGCCTTTTTGCCTCCCTCTGGGCAGCAAGTGTATCAGCCGTCTCTCCAGACTGGGTTATAGCTATCATAAGGTCACCAGATTTCACAAGAGGTCTCCTGTAGCGAAACTCTGAAGCGATATCAACCTCGGTGGGGGTCCTTGCAAGCTCTTCTATCATATATTTGCCTGTAAGGGCCGCATGATAGGAGGTGCCACAGGCCACAATAAAAATCTTCTTGACCTTCTTCAACTCATCAATACCAAACCCGAATTCATCGAAATTCACAGCTCCCCTTTCAGGATAAAGCCTGCCTCTCAATGTATCTCCTATCGCCCTCGGCTGTTCATATATCTCTTTAAGCATAAAATGCCTGTAACCGCCCTTCTCTGCCATCGAAAGGCTCCATGGTACAGACTTCACATCCTTCCGGGCAGGGGTATTATCAGGTTCAGTAATCATGAGGCCTTTGTATGTCAGGACAGCCATCTCCCCATCGTCAAGAAATATTACGTTTCTCGAATAATTCAGGAATGCAGGCACATCTGACGCAAGGAAGAACTCTCCTTCACCTAACCCGACAACGAGGGGGCTATCCTTCCTCGCACCCACGATCTTAGCAGGCTCGTCCTCCTTAACAATAACGAGGGCATAGGAACCCTTAACTTCCTTCAAGGCCTCTCTTACAGCCTGTTCGAAGGGATATCTCTTCGTATACTCCTCGATGAGATGACAGAGGACTTCTGTGTCGGTCTCTGACTTAAACTCATATCCCTTTTCAATCATCCTCTCCTTAAGGTCAAGATAATTCTCTATTATTCCGTTATGCACTAAAACAATACTATTTGACCTGTGCGGGTGGGCATTTTCTTCTGAGGGTCTCCCATGAGTAGCCCATCTCGTATGCCCTATCGCAGTACTACTGGATGGGTTTTCGGATTCAAGCATAGAGGCCAGCTCTCTTATTTTACCCGTACACCTTCTAATCTCGATGCCCTTATCAGAGAAAAAGGCGATCCCTGCAGAATCATATCCCCTGTATTCAAGACGCTTCAGTCCCTCGAGTATCACTGAGACCGCATTCCTTTTACCTATATATCCGATTATCCCACACACATCAGTAGTCAGTAGTCAGTAGTCAGTAGTCAGTAGTAAAAGAGCAATCCCCTTAACTACTTACTACTTGCTACTAACTACCTTTTTCCTTTTATCTCTATTTTTAGCTCTTGACTTTTGACTTCTCACTTTTAACTTTCTTTTAAGTGCCCAATCTTCGATATGCCTCTGTTGTACCCTACTCAAGGCAAGGGCCATGGAAGGGACATTTTTTGTTATAGTAGAACCTGCACCAATGTACGCGCCCTCACCTATTTTTACAGGCGCAACAAGCTGGGAATCACTTCCTACAAAAACGTTGTCTTCGATAACTGTAATATGCTTTTTGTAACCATCATAGTTACAGGTTATTGTACCTGCACCTATGTTAACATTATTCCCTATCTTTGAATCACCGATATAAGTAAGATGGCCTGCCTTTGTACCGGAGCCTACTACTGATTTTTTAACCTCAACAAAATTACCTATCTTTGCACCTTTCCCAATCTCAGAACCCGGCCTTATGTGAGTGAAGGGTCCCACAGAGGCCCTATTCTTTACAACAGACCCCTCGATAAGAGTCAAATCTTTGATAACGACCCCATCACCTATGATGCTGTTATGAATCCGAACATTTGGATATATTGTGCACCCCCTTCCAACTCTTGTGTTACCTTCGAGATGAACATTTGGATAGATGAGCGTATCTTTACCTATCTCAACATCTGAAGATATAGATACTGAAACGGTATCTACAAAACTCACGCCTCTGTCCATCCATCTTTTAATGATCCTGTCTTTCATTAACTGCCGGGCCCTCTCAAGCTCCTCCTGAGTATTAACCCCCATCAACTCATCCTCGGAGCCGGTGCAATAAGCATTTACCTTTATCCCCTTATTCCTTGCGATACTAATCATGTCGGTCAGGTAATATTCACCTTTCGATTCATTTAGCTTTATCTCTTTTAGAATGGGAAAGGCCTCAGACTCAATGGCATATATTCCGCTGTTGACTTCCTTTATATTTTTCTGTAGATCCGTGGCATCCCTATCCTCAACAATGGATGTTATATTACCTGCCTCACCTCTTATAATCCTGCCATATGAACCTGGCTCTTTCGCCATAAACGAGAGTATTGAAATAACATTACCTTTCTTCTTATGGAGGGTTAAAAATTTCTTGAGGGTCTCTCGAGTAATAAGGGGGATATCTCCATTGATAACAATAACTGTCCCTTTAAATCCTTTGAGAGCTGGCCATGCCTTCAGGAGTGCATCTCCTGTACCTTTTGCCTCCTTCTGCTGTGCAAAAGAGATTGAACTGTCATCCTTTATAGATTCCCTTATTTCCTTAAAATGTTTTCCTGCTACAACAACAATCTTTTGCGGTTTAAGTCCATAAAGGGTATTTAAGATATACTGAAGCATTGGGGTACCATGAATCTTATGGAGAACCTTTGGTAAAGATGAACCCATCCTCTTTCCAAGACCTGCAGCCAAGACGACACCTGCTAAGTTCAGAACGTTGCTATTAGTTACGTTCTTCACTATTTCGACTCAGAAATCCTCTCAGGTGTTACAATACCAGCTGAGAGTATGATCTTAATCCCCTCTTCTATTGGAATGCTGGTGTAGAATATATCTTCATCTCTGAAGAGTGCTATTTCACCAAAGTAGATGAGGTTTGTAGGGATATAAACAGCCTTTAGACAGGATTCGTGGCCATCTCTCTCTTTTGTAATAACACATTCCTTTGTAAGAAATCCGAATGCAAAAACACAGGGTCTCGGGTACTCAACAACAACGAACTTCTTAAATGACGAAACTTTACTCTCAGGTGAGAAGGCATCAACGAGCTGTTTAATAGCGGTGTATATGCCCTTGAATACAGGTATCCTGAGCATGATCTTATCAAAAATTTTGATGACCCTTCTCCCGAAGACATTCGTGGAGATAACACCCACGATGAATATAAGTACTATTGCTGAGATGAAGCCAAGACCAGGGATATGGTAGCCAAGAATTCTGTAATACAAGGGCTCAAGAAGGCCATCAACAAAGTTGAAGAACCACCCTATTATGAAGAGGGTAACAATAATAGGGATCAGTACCAGAAGTCCTGCAAAAAACCTTCTTTTGAAGGTGGCACGGATGGAAGTGGCCATATCACCTGCCAACCTTAGCCATCACCTCATCAGGAATATCAAAATTAGTATAAACATTCTGGACATCATCATGCTCCTCGAGTGCCTCCACCAACCTGATCATCTGCTCTGCGGACCTTTCATCGAGGCCAACATAACTCTTTGGTAACATCGTTATCTCTGCGAGAGATACAGGAACCCCATCTGCCTCGAGAGAAGCCTTCACCTTATTCATATCTTCAGGGGCTGTAATAATCTCATAGTTTTCTTCTTTAGGGTCATTCTTCATGTCCTCAGCACCTGCCTCAAGGGCAACTGTTATCAGGGAATCTTCGTCGATTTTTGTCTTTTCAACAAGGATGTATCCCTTCTTCTCAAACATCCAGGCAACACAACCTGCCTCACCCAGGTTTCCGCCGTTTTTTGTCATAATATGTCTTATCTCAGAAACCACTCTGTTTCTGTTGTCTGTAAGCACTTCTAAAAGTATAGCGGCACCACCAGGACCATACCCCTCATATACAGACTCCTCATAGGCCACGCCAGGAAGCTCGCCTGTTCCTTTCATGATCGCTCTCTTTATATTCTCACGGGGCATGTTTACCTCTTTTGCATTCTCTATTGCAGCCCTAAGCCTTGGATTTCCATCAGTGTCTCCACCCCCAAGCCTTGCAGCAACAGCTATCTCTTTAACGATCTTGGAAAAGATTTTTCCTTTCCTTGCATCAACAAGGGCCTTTTTGTGTTTTACCTGTGCCCATTTAGAATGTCCTGACATAGTAATTTCTCCAAATTAAATAACCAATAATCAATAACCAATCCGCCTCAGGCGGATCAAATAAGCTCCAATTACCAATAACCAAACAAATGTCTGCTTATTGTAATTTGGTCATTGGATATTATTTGGTTATTGTAATTTGGTTATTGGTAATTTCCCTCGTTAGTCAAGAGCCATTTTTATGATAATTCTACAGGAATTACACTGTCAAGCCTCAATACCATATTCTCTAATCCCTGTGAGCAAGGAGATATTTTTTACATCCTCGCATCTTTAAGGGCATCCTTACAGGCACATCTTCTTTCGCTGGGTATAAGTTTAAAGGCCTCCTTCAACAGGTTCACCACCTTTGCAGTAGTCCCCCCCATCATCTCCATAACCTCTGTTGTTGTTAGCCTTTTTTCCGTAATCCCTGCAGCATAATTTGTAACAACTGCAATACCGGCAAAACAAAGCTCCGCTTCCCTTGCCAGAGATGCCTCGGGCATCGCTGTCAGCCCCACAATATTAATGCCCATGTTCAAAAAAATTTTTATCTCTGCCGTGGTCTCAAGCCTCGGTCCATTCACACATACATATGTCCCTGACCTCCTTAACTCCACCCCTGACTTTTCGCCTGCTCTAAAAATAGATTCCCTTAACTCAGGGCAATACGGCTCTGTAAAGTCTACATGTACAACTTCGTCACCATCATAGAATGTAGACTCCCTCCCCTTTGTCATATCTACAATCTGATCTGGGACAACGATTATTCCTGGTTTTATTTCAGGATCTATACCCCCGACGGCACCAATGGATATAATCCTTTCTACGCCGAGTTCTTTGAACCCCCATATGTTTGCCCTATAGTTTATTTTATGGGGGGGTATATGATGTGGTGAGCCGTGTCTTGGAAGAAATACGACCTCTACACCTGATAACTCTCCTACACGGTAGATATCTGAGGGGTCTCCAAAGGGAGTTGTGATCTTTTTGTACTCTGTGATGGTCAGGCCTGGTATATCATATAGGCCACTTCCCCCGACAACCCCTATCCTGATCATATATCACCCTTGAACCTATCTCTTCCTTTCACCCCTGCTGTCATCATAATACATAATAGCAAATTATTAAAATATTTAAAAAAACTGATATACTAAGAAATTTATTAATAAGGTTACTTAGCAGTCATTCCCGCCCTCCTGTCATTCCCCGACTCGATCGGGGAATCCAGAGGGCAGGCTCCAGCGGAATCCAGAAAAATTACGGGATTCCGTGTCCCCGGCCATGCTTCGCAAAGCGGGGCAGGCAAGCACGGAATGACAAAACAGACTGGACATGTGGTTTTAGTTATGGTTTCCTTAGTAATCTACCATGCTCGATAAGGACCTTCTTTTAAAGGTCTTGAAGAAGACCTTCTCATCCGGAGACGAATATGCAGAGATATTCGTAGAGCATAAAAAGCCCATCTTCATCCACCTCGAAGACAGGAAGATTGAAAAAGTAATCACAGGTGTTGATTATGGTCTGGGCATCCGCCTCATTTATAATGGTAGATCTGCCTATGCCTACAGCAACGACCTGTCTGAAGAATCCCTGCTAAGGGCTGCATCTGAAGTAAGCAGGGCTGCACCTGGCAAGGCTACCGATTCTGTTACTGACCTGAGGATCAAAACTCCCTCTGTTTCCTTTAGTATAAAGCTCCTTCCAGAAAATATACCCGTAGAGAAAAAGATATCCCTTGTTAGAAAGGCAGATAGTGTTGCAAGGGGCTACGACCATAGAATAAGACAGGTCAGTGTCATATACAATGACTTTATCCAGAATGTCCAGATTGCAACAACAGATGGAACAATCGCTGAGGATGAAAGGGTTCACACACTGACAGTAATTCAGGTGATCGCTGCAGATGACGGTATTATACAGACAGGATACGAATCCACAGGTGGCTTTATCGGCTTTGAACTCTTTGATGAAACAGATATAGAAGAGTTAAGCCTGAAGGCAGCAAAAAGGGCTGTGATGATGCTTACTGCGAGAAGGGCACCTGGCGGAAGGATGCCTGTTGTTATTTCATCTGAGGCAGGAGGCACTATGATACATGAAGCTATAGGCCATGGCCTTGAGGCTGATTTTGCACAGCAAGGGTTATCAGTCTACTCAAAGAAGATAGGGCAGCAGGTTGCATCCCCTCTTATAACAGTAATAGATGACTCAACTATTCAAAAGAAGAGAGGCTCCTTCAGGTTTGATGATGAAGGTACCCCCTCCCAGCAGAGTGTCCTTGTAGAAAGGGGTATTTTAAAAAGCTACATATACGATAAATTAACTGCATTAAAAGATGGAGTAAAGTCAACAGGCAATGGCAGGCGGCAATCGTACCAGCATAGACCTATACCAAGGATGACAAATACATTTATTGCACCTGGTGAAATGCCTCCAGAGGAAATTATAAACTCTGTAGAGTACGGCCTGCTTGTCAAAAAAATGGGGGGAGGACAGGTAAATACAATTACAGGTGATTTTGTTTTTGAGGTGCAGGAGGGCTATCTTATCAACAAAGGCAGGATAGAAGAACCTGTAAGGGGTGCAACTCTCGCGGGAAACGGGCCAGAGGTCTTGAAATCCATAGATATGGTTGGTTCTGACTTAGGATTTTCTATCGGGACATGTGGTAAAGATTCCCAGGGCGTCCCTATCTCGGATGCAATGCCAACAGTCAGGATCCCTGAGATGGTAGTCGGTGGCGAGGTATAACACTGTGTCAAATACTACACAACCCATAGATGATAAGCAACACCACTATGCCTCTAAATCATTTATTTAACAACAGATTATCGCTGGCATTATATTTGCAGAAAATATTTAGCAGATAATTATGCGACTGCAAAGGACCTTAAAACAGGAAGTGAGCTTTGAAGGTATCGGACTGCATACGGGGCAGTATTCAAAAGTTCGCCTCAAACCGGCACAGAGGGATACAGGTATAATATTTGTAAAGCCAGATAAAGAGATAATTATAAGGGCCTCTATGGGTTCGGTTATAGATACTGCCTTTTCAACTACGCTCGGGTATAACGGGGTGAAGATCAGGACTGTTGAACACATTCTTGCAGCCTTATCTGGCCTCGGGATAGATAATTTGATCGTGGAAGTTAATGGGCCTGAGATACCAATCCTTGACGGAAGCTCAATAGAATTAATAAGCATAATCTTTAAGGGTGGAATCGCAAGGCAGAGCAAGAAAAGACCCTGTATCAGAATAACAAACCCTGTGGTCTTCACTGACGGTCACACCAAGATTGCAGCCCTTCCCTATAATGGAAGACGAATAACATACAGGATTCATTTTAATCATCACCTGCTCGGAGAGCAAAGGTTAAGCTTAGAACTTTCAGAGGAAATCTTTGTGAAAGAAATAGCCCCTGCAAGAACCTTCGGTTTTCTCAAGGATGTCAAATACCTGGAGGCAAATGGATTTGTAAAGGGTGGTTCCTTTGAAAACGCTATAATACTCAGCAAAGACGGTGTATTAAATTCTTCCGGCCTTAGGTTCAAAGACGAATTCGTACGCCATAAAATGCTTGATCTGATAGGTGACTTTTCCTTAATCGGATTTCCCATTTACGGTCACATTGTTGCCAGTAAGTCAGGCCATACGACAAACCTGAAATTCCTGAAAAAGCTCCTCTCCTATCAGGACTGCTGGGAAATAGTCTCAGAGATACCACAGCTATCCTAAAAAATCCTTTATTTTCAACAAGTTATAAATTTTACTTGAATTTTTTCAAAAATTGAGTTTTATTATTATGTAGAGGACCGCAAAAAGGAAGGCTGGAGAATTTCTTCTCCAGCCTGAAATCGCATGTGCGTGTAGGGGAAACTTATTTCTTTTTCTTTGCGGGCTTCTTTGCGGTCTTCTTTGCGGCTGCCTTCTTTGCTGCCATTAAATATTCACCCCCTTTCTATCCCGCACTTACTTGCGCAGGTAAGTGCGCGACACTCTGAGCTCACAGTCTGCCTATCAGGGTAATCCTTTTACCTGATAAGAGTCTTTTCAGATTAGCATCACCCTTCTTTTTCTTAAGTCTGTATTCGTCCTCGTCAGTTATAGTGCAGTTAATCTTTAGATCAAACCTTCTTTCAATATCCTTAAGTTCTTTTGTAAGGGACGATAGTGCACCGATAACAAAAAGGTTTACAGTATCCACATCGTCCCCTTCTGCATACGGACCGTAAAGAAAAGCGGCCTTTGTACCAGAGGCCCTCAAGACTGCCTTGAGTGCACCCGGCAGCCCGAGAGACTTTGTTATCAGATTCTTCAGCTCAGAAAACAGAGGTGAATCTTTGTTCGCTCGAAAATACTTGAGATTGGCAACCTTTTCGCCAATCACCATACCCATCTTTTCAAGATTGTCAAGTTCCCTCTTCACGCCGGAGGGATTTTTCCTAAGGAGCTTTGCAATCTCTCTAATATAGAACTGCTCGTCCGGGCTGTTCAGAAGCAGCGAAAGAACATCTGCCCTTATTGATGATGAGAATAAACTCTTTAACATCCACTCACCTATGTAAATTTATACAACAAAAATTTCTATTTGTCAACAAAAAAATTATATTTGAAAACAAATAATGCATTTTAGTGAACGATATTTAAAATGCTATTTTTAGAACAATTGTTCTAAAATCTTGAACTTTCATTTATCTGATCATCTGCCTGACCTTTCTCAGTTCTCGTAATTATCGAACTCTCTTCTTTGGTATCCTCCAATCGTCTCCAGCGAGTTAAGGTTAAATTTACCCTGTTAGATAGTAAACATCTAACAGGGTTTAGATGATCCATTGCAGACAATTGACAATCTCATGCTGATTATATTATTTTATTTAAAATCCTTTTGAAGGTGTTCAATAACAAATGTGGTTTGCTTCAGGGGTTACACCCCGTGTTAAGAGCTGTTGAACAGCCTCCTTTATGAAAGAAGGTGAGAATATGAAGACTCAATTTGCCTCAAAGGGTGATGTCGAAAGAAAGTGGTATCTCGTTGATGCTAAAGATGCTATTCTCGGAAAGCTTGCAACGAGGATAGCCACTCACCTTCGCGGTAAAAACAAGCCAATATTCACTCCTAATATCGACACAGGCGACTTTATTATTGTTATAAATGCAGACAAAATAAAAATTACAGGTAAAAAGCCTGAGAATAAGATTTACTATCATCATTCAGGTTATCCAGGTGGTCTAAAGGCTGAGACTCTAAAGGAGCGTCTTAGCAAGAGACCAGAAAAGATCATAATTGATGCGGTGTGGGGAATGCTTCCAAAAGGCAGGCTTGGAAGAGCAATCTTAAAGAAGCTTAAGGTATATAGGGGACCTGAACACCCCCACAAGGCACAGAAACCGGAAATATTGCCCCTGAAGTAAGCGGATAAGTATAATATAAACCCCGTTAGAAAAGGTGAAGCTTTCTAACGGGGTAAAGGAGTTGTGGATGGCTGAGATTCAATATTATGCAACGGGAAGAAGAAAAACATGTATAGCAAGGGTGACCATTGCTCCAGGGGATGGCCAGATAATAATTAACGGAACACCTGTTAATATCTATTTCCCCAGAGAGACAATGAGGATGATGCTACGTCAACCAATTGAGCTTGCCGGCATAACAGGAAAATACAACATTACTGCAACAGTAAGCGGTGGTGGCCTCACAGGCCAGGCAGGTGCAATAAGGCATGGCATAGCAAAGGCGATTGTTAATATGGATAATGACCTTCGTTTAAGGCTAAAGAAAGAAGGCCTTCTCACAAGAGACCCGAGGGAAAAAGAGAGAAAGAAATACGGTCAGAAGGGTGCTCGGAAGAGATTCCAGTTTTCCAAGAGATAAAGTCAGGGTATGATACGTGTTGCCATATGTGGTGGCAGTGGATATACGGGAGGCGAACTACTCCGTATCCTCTCAAAACACCCAGTAGTTACAATTACAGCAGTCACCTCAGAAAGATCAGCAGGGAAATCTGTAGTTGACCTTTTTCCGAACCTTCACAAATATTCAAACCTGATATATGAGCCGTTACATGTCGAAGATATCCTTGACAGGGCAGAACTGTTTTTTATGGCCCTTCCGCATGGAGAATCGCAAGGGGCAGTGGACTTCTTCTTCAGGAACGGGAAGAAGGTTATTGACCTCTCTGCTGACTACAGATTCAAAGATATAAAGACATATGAAGAATGGTATAGGGTGTCCCATAAATTTCAAAGGACTCTTGAAAAGGCTGTTTACGGCCTCCCGGAGCTTTACCGTAAAAAGATCGCCAAGGCGAGCCTTGTAGCCAATCCCGGCTGTTATCCGACAGGTGCAATCCTTGGGTTATATCCTGTCATAAAAAATAAACTCATTGATGTAGCCTCAATAGTTATAGATTCTAAGTCAGGGACAAGTGGCGCTGGAAGAAAGTCGGATGTCGAATACTCATACTGTGAGGTAAATGAAGGGTTTAAGGCCTATGCTGTGGTAGGTCACAGGCATACACCAGAAATGGAACAGGAGCTTTCAGCCATAGCTGGTAAAGCTATAAAGGTCAATTTTACACCTCATCTCGCCCCTTTTGACAGAGGGATACTCACAACTATGTACGTGAGGCTTATAGAGAGTGTGGATACAGAAAAAATTATAGAGCTTTATAAAAAGACATATACCAATGAACCATTTGTAAAGGTTCTTGATGTTGGAAGATTTCCCAATGTGAAGAATCTACGCGGGACGAACCTATGTGAGATAGGGCTAATCGTAAACATAAGGACAAATACCCTTATTATAATTACTGCAATAGATAATCTTGTAAAAGGTGCTTCAGGGCAGGCTGTGCATAACATGAACATCATGATGGGATTTGATGAAAAGACAGCACTTGACACCGCGGGTCTTTTCCCATAAAGCACTCCATGAGTCCTAAAGGATTCCTCTTTTCTACTGCAGAGGCTGCGATCAAAGATACAGGCCGTAAAGACCTCGCCCTCATATACTCTGAGGCGGAGGCAGTTATAGCCGGGACATTTACAACTAATAAGGTCAAGGCAGCACCCGTAAAACTTAACATTAAAAAGATACGATCAGGCAGAGGACAGGTAATAATGATAAACAGTGGCAATGCCAATGCATGTACAGGTAAAAAGGGCATTCAGGATGCTGCTGAGATGGCAAGACTTGTTGCTCATGGCCTCAATGTAAAATCCTCTCTCGTTTATGTCTGCTCAACAGGGGTAATAGGAGTTCCTATGCCTATGGAGCGAGTGAGATCAAAGATTTCTGAATTGATAGGGAATCTTGGTAAATCAAATATAGAGGATGTTGCAGCAGCGATAATGACAACTGACACATTGCCGAAGATTGTGAAGAGGTGGATAAAGATCAGTAATAAAAGAGGCGTAATCGCCGGAATCTGTAAAGGTGCTGGTATGATATGCCCAAATATGGCGACCATGCTCTGTTTTCTGATGACAGATATTGCAGTACAGCAGAAGACGCTGGATAAGACACTGAGGGATGCTGTGAGGCAGTCATTCAATAGAATTACTGTTGACGGTGACAGATCGACGAATGATACAGCACTCATAATGGCCAATGGCCGGCTCGGTAACCCTTTAATTACAGAGAGATCAGAAGCATACACCGCTTTCAAAAAGGCCCTTTATGATGCCACCACAGAGTTGTCAAGACTGATTGTTAAGGATGGAGAGGGTGCAACTAAGTTTATAGAGATAGAGGTGAAAGGTGCAAAGAGCAATGCGGATGCTGAAAGGGCTGCCTTTTCGGTGGCAAATTCAAACCTTGTAAAGACAGCCATTTATGGAAATGATCCAAACTGGGGACGTATCATGGCAGCCCTCGGATATTCGGGTATCCCAATTAAAGAAGAGAAGGTGGATATCTATTTTGGTAAGGTAAAAATTGTGAATAAAGGATTAGGTACAGGAAAAGATGAGGATGCAAAGGAGGTCTTAAAGGAGAAAGAAATCAGAATAGTTATTGACCTACACCTCGGAAGGTCTTCTGTAAAAGTCCTGACCTGTGATCTGACAGAGGAATATGTGAGAGCAAACAAGGCATATAGAACCTGAATTTTTTCGAGTTTCAAGACTTTGCGATCCTGTTATAAATCCACCCTATCAGTACGCCACTTATTAGGCCGTCAACAAAACCATATATTAGGCCGAGGAGGCTCCCCAATGGTGAGATGGCATATCCTGGATAGAGAGACTGAGGAAGGGCTTCAAGAAATAACTTTCCGTATACTGTGAAGTAAGAAAGCCATGTTGTTATAAATAATGCCCCGCCCCAGACTGCTCCGAGGGCGATACCCAACGCAACTGGCTTAAGTTTCACATGTTTATTATACATAAATAAGATAACCTGTTATAATGTTTTCATGAAAGAGGCAATGTTTTATGAAAAACTCGATGAAAAGGAAGTCAGGTGTTTCCTCTGCGGTAACCACTGTGTGATCAAAAATGGGAAGAGAGGAATCTGTTTCGTGCGTGAGAACAGAGACGGCACACTATATAGTCTTGTTTACGGTAAGGTTATCTCTATGAATATTGACCCTATTGAGAAGAAGCCCCTCTTTCATTTCTTGCCTCAATCAACCTCCTTTTCCATTGCAACAGTAGGCTGCAATTTCCACTGCACACACTGCCAGAATTTTGGGATATCCCAGTATCCAAAGGAACACGGTGGAGACATTCCCGGGCAATCCGTTACTCCAGAGGCTATAGTAGAGGTTGCAGAAAGGTACAGGTGTAAGAGTATCTCTTACACCTACACTGAACCAACCATTTTCTTTGAGTTTGCTTATGACTGCGCAAGGCTTGCACACGAAAGGGGTATAAAGAATGTCTTTGTGAGTAATGGATATACAAGCCCTGAGGCAACAAGGGTGATTGCACCCTATCTCGACGGAAACAATATAGATCTAAAAGGAGACAGTGAGCATTATAAGAAGGTATGTGGTGCAAGGCTTGAGCCTGTGAAAGAGACAATAGCACTCATGAAGGAGCTTGGTGTATGGGTCGAGGTAACAACATTGATAATTCCGGATTATAATGACTCTGAAGAGGGTCTGAAGGATATAGCAGAATTTATCAGATCAGTTGACCCCTTTATACCCTGGCATGTAACCCAGTTTTATCCGACATATAAATTGACTGATAAGCCAAGGACACCCATAAAGACACTGCGAAGGGCGAGAGATATCGGTTTTGAAACAGGCCTTAAATACGTGTATGAGGGCAATGTACCAGGAGAAGGTGGAGAGAATACCTATTGCCACCACTGCAAAAAGCTCCTCATCAAGCGCTTCGGCTTCAGCATTATCGAAAATAGGATTAAAGACGGAAGATGCCCAGAATGTGAGGTAGAGATTAAAGGTGTATGGTCATAATCACAGCTCAAGCATCATAATAACTGCATCCTCTCTCGGAAATGTGTAATAGTCCCTCCTGACATCCACAGGCCTGAAGCCGAGACGCTCGTAAAATCTTTTTGCACTAAGATTTGAAATCCTGACTTCAAGGTATAAGGACCTGCAACCTTTCCCCCTCAATTCATCCAGAACCTCTTCAACAAGTGCAGTAGCAATACCCCGTCTTCTCAGGTCAGGATGAACTGCAAGGTTCAGTATATGGCCTTCGTTGATCATATGGTTTACACATATATAGCCAATAACCTCGTCTTCAAGCACAGCAACCTTTGTTATTGAATATGGATCGTGGATCTCATTAAAAAAGGCAGCCTCAGACCAAGGGGTAGTGAAGGACATGCGCTCGATCTTTAAGACCCCAGGGATGTCAGAGGCATGCATATCTCTTATGAATATCTCAGTTACTGAAGAGTCGTCAGTATTCTTTATCACTCTGATCCTGCCGAAAGGTTACCTTCTATCCTTTTAAGCTCGGCCTCTGATCTTCTTATATAAAATGGAACAAGGCTTATGGGCTCAGAGAATTCACCTCTCAAGGCCTTTTTTATTCCGATGTAGGCTACATTAGCCGGTGAAGGCACCATCTTTTCAGGGGATGCAAAGATAGCCCTTTTACCCGTCAACTCTAAAATTTTATCTCTGTACAGGATTGTCCCGTCTCCTGTGAAAATAAGTCTTTCATGCGAAAACGACCTTCCAAATCCCCCTTTACTCCCCTTTACTAAAGGGGGGATAGGGGGATTATTTTCAACAAATCTTTCCAGAAGCCTGTCTACTTTTATTGACACCTCATCTATTAATCTTATAAAACCATCGTCTTTCCATTTAAATAAGGCAGCGTATACCTCCTTCTTTCTTGCGTCAAGCATAGCACAGACAGGATATTGGCAGAAGGGAAAATTCCATGCAAGTGCCTCAAGTGTGGGAACAGAGACGACGGGTTTTCCTGCAGCATATGAAAAACCTTTCACTGTGCTCAAACCTATCCTCAACCCTGTAAAAGATCCAGGACCTATAGCTACTGCAAAGAAATCCATGTCCGCTATCATGTATCCTGATTGTTTCAAGACATACTCTATAGATGTCATCAGCCTTTCTGAATGTGTTGATTTTATATTAAGCCTTACTTCAGCAATCAGACCCAAAAAATCATCCATGATAGCCACGCCCCCGAGCATTGTCGATGTATCTATTGCAAGGACTTTCATCACTCAAAATTAATATCTACCATTTTTTTATCCCAGCCAAGATTTAGCTACAACCTCACGGGAATTCCCCGTCTATCTAAATATTCTTTCATCTCTTTAATCGTATATTTTCCGAAGTGTGCAATTGAGGCAACAAGGACGGCATCTGCATGGCCTTCAGTGATGGCTTCATAGAGGTGTTCGAGTGTCCCAGCGCCACCCGAGGCTATTACAGGCAGACTCACGGCATCTGCTATTGCCCTCGTCATCGGGATGTCATATCCAGCCTGTGTGCCGTCTGTGTCCATACTTGTTGGCAATATCGAGCCAGCCCCTAAATCCTCAATCTGTTTCGCCCATTCAACGGCATCTATCCCTGTGGGTTTCGTCCCACCGCTTACCATTACCTCAAAGCCCGATGGAAGCCTTGTTGATCTGCGTGTGTCTATGGCAATTGCGATCTTTTCTCTGCCAAATTCTCTTGAGGCTTCTTTGACTAAATCAGGCTTTTTTACTGCTGCTGTATTGATGGATACCTTTGATGCTCCAATATCCATTAAACCCTGAATGTCCTTGATACTCCTAATACCTCCGCCAACTGTAAGAGGCACGTTAATTCTTTCTATAGTTCTCTTCACAGCATCGATAAGTGTCTTTCTATTCTCGATCGTTGCGGTAATGTCAAGTAACACCAATTCGTCCGCGCCTGCTTCGCTATAAGCGGCTCCGGCTTCTGCTGGATCACCTACATCCTTCAAGTTAATAAAATGAACACCCTTAACTAAGCGACCATCTTTTACGTCTAAACAGGGAATGATTCTTCTGTAATCCATATGCGTTCCTCCTTTATATTTCTTCAGTAAGCCGTGAGATGTTGCAAAATCCTTTCCTTTTGTCTAACTCTAAAGAGTAGCACGGAGCTTTGAAAAATCTGCAATGGTTGAGGCGGTTCTCCAGACCTCTTTCAGCAATGCCAGCCTGTTCTGCCTTATCTCTTCCCGTTTGTCCATCACAAGGACACGGTCAAAGAAATGGTTAACTGGATCTGTAAGGGAGGAGAGGAGATTGATTACATTATAATACCTTTTTTCCTTAAGAAGGCCCGGGAGATCAGATTTTACATAATCGAGTTTTTCCTTAAGCCTCTTCTCAGCCTCTTCTATAAGGAGTTCTGCCTTTAATTCAGGAATTACTTCCTTTGGAATAATATTATTAACACGTTTCATTGCGAGGAGGAAATTGTTGTAATCCTTGTCCTCTTTTAATCTCTTCAGGGCGTCAAGCCTTCCCTCTATTTCCTTTAGATGTAAATCAAGCGACATGGAAAGGATTGACTGTACAAGGTCAGGACTATATCCCTTGCCAGAAAATAGGGGTTCAAGCCTCTGCTCGAAGAATTGAAAGATTTTTTCCTCTATCTCCCCCGGCGAGAGGAATACGCTTGACAAGTTCTGTAAGGCCTTGTCTATCAGATCTCTCAGGGGTAGATGATAACCCCTCTCTAACAGTATCGCTATAATTCCGAGTGCCTGCCTTCTAAGGGCAAAAGGGTCTTCAGAGCCTGTAGGTGTAAGCCCTATAGAAAAAAAGGCAGCTATATTATCTATTTTATCAGTTATGCTGAGAAGTGCTCCAACTTCTGTCTGTGGAAGTATTCCGCCTGAATGTGCTGGAAGATACTGTTCTTCCATAGCTTCTGCAACCTCGCTGTCTTCTCCATCATGCATAGCATAGTATTTACCCATGATTCCTTGTAGTTCAGGGAACTCCCTTACAATCCCTGTCAAGAGGTCTGTTTTTGAAAGCCATGCAGCACGAGCAAGCTTGCCTTTTACTGAAGGCGAAAGCCTCTCAGCAAGAAACTCTGCAATAGAGACCGCCCGTTCTGTCTTTTCATATAGACTTCCGAGTCTCTCTTGATAGGTAACTTTTCTTAGTTCCTCTATCCTCTCATAAAGCAGTTTTTTTCTGTCCTCTTCGAAATAAAATTTTGCATCCTCAAGCCTTGCCTTAATAACTCGCTCTGCGCCAATCCTAACTGTCTCTTCATTTTCTTCTTTTGTATTGCTTATGACAATAAAGTGATTGATCAGTCTGCCTTCTCCATCTTTTATAGCAAAGCATCTCAGATGGTCCTTCATGACTGTAATAAGTAATTCTTTTGGAAGTTCCAGATATCCTTTCTGAAAGCTACATAGCACAGGGGACGGATATTCAACAAGGAAATTAACTGTCTCGATGAGTTCTTCATCCTCTACGGGTTTACCTCCTGCTGAAGCAGAAAGCCTCCTGACACCCTCAAGAATTTTCTTTTTTCTTTCTTCCTGGTCGAGGATTACAGAGCTGCTTTTGAGAAGGTTTGTGTAAGTCGATATCTCCTCCACCTCAAATGCGGCTGGTGAAAGGAAACGGTGCCCCCATGTCATGTTACTGCTTTTTATTCCGTCAATCTCAAAAGGAATGACATCCTTACCAAACATCGCTAATAGCCAGTGTATTGGCCTGGCAAATCTAATGCTACCATTTCCCCATCTCATGGTCTTAGGGAAGCGTATCGAAAGGGTAATCTTTTTTAATACTTCTGGCAGAAGGTCTCTAACAGCTAACCTTTTCTCTTCAACCACTGCAGCCACATATTCGCCCCTGTCCCTCTTTTTTACAATAAGACTCTCTACATTTACCCCTTGAGAGTTTGCAAACTTCAAGGCTGCCTCTGTTGGATTGCCTTCCTCGTCAAAGGCTACCCTTTTTGCAGGACCGAATACCTCCCTCGCACGGCCTGCCTGTAGCTCTGGCAATCCAGTAACTATAAGAACAAGTCTTCTCGGTGTTGCATAAGCCTTTATTTCTGAAAAATGGATATAGTTTTCACTCAGGATTGTGGCGGCATTTTCCTTTAAGCTCTGGATTGCCCCGGGCAGGAACCTTGCAGGTATCTCCTCTGTGCCTATCTCCAACAATAGTAAGGAGTGAGGAGTGAGGCCTGCCCCGCTTCGCGGAGCGAGGCCGGGGAGTGAGGAGTTATTTTTAATGTCATGATTCATTCCTGTTTTCTATTTCTTTAAACTTTTAACTTTAAACTTTTAACTCAAGAAGGGGGAATGCCTTTTCTTCTCTCTGTTTGTAATATGCCTCTGCACAGAGTCGAGCAAGATTCCTTACGCGCGCAATGTATCCCGTCCTCTCCGTGACAGAAAGGACACCCCTTGCATCAAGGAGATTAAAGGTATGTGAACACTTCAAGCAAAACTCATAAGAAGGAAGCACGAGGCCGAGTTCATTGAGTCTGATTGACTCTTTCTCATATCCATCAAAATGTCTCGTTAACATCTCTGTATCAGCATAATCAAAATTGTACCTCGAGAATTCTACCTCGCCAGTATGATGTATTTCTCCATATTTTATGTCCCTGCACCAGAAAAGATTAAATACATTATCCACTTCCTGGAGGTACATGGCAATCCTCTCCAGTCCATAGGTCAATTCAAGTGAGACGGGTTTAAGGTCAATACCTCCAACCTGTTGGAAATAGGTAAACTGGGTGATCTCCATACCATCGAGCCATACCTCCCAGCCAAGACCCCAGGCACCGAGGGTAGGTGATTCCCAATCGTCCTCTACAAACCGTATATCGTGTTTGAGTGGGTCTATACCTAAATAGGAAAGGCTTTCAAGATACACTTCCTGACTATCAGGTGGAGATGGTTTCAGTATGACCTGATACTGGTAGTAGTGTTGAAGCCTGTTAGGATTTTCCCCATATCTACCGTCCGTTGGCCTTCTCGAGGGCTCAACATAGGCTGTCCTCCATGGCTCCGGCCCTAAGACCCTGAAGAATGTCGCAGGATGAAATGTCCCAGCTCCCACCTCCACATCATAGGGCTGAAGGATAATACAACCTTTTTCTGACCAGAACTGGTGAAGTCTTAAAATCAATTCCTGAAAATACATAATGAAATCCGTTTCTTAGTTTACCCCGTTAGAATGCCCCGCTGCTTGCAGCGGGGGTGAAAATAATTTCCTTTTCGAGCGAACACGGGGTCAATGCCCCGTGTGAGCATTCCCGTTAGAAGGGCGAAAGGTCTTCTAACGGGGTTTACTTAGTTTACCTGGTTTACCCAGTTTATTGTGTTTACGAGCTCTTAATAAACCCAAAAAAAACGCAACAAACTTGAGAAACTCAAGAAACCAAAAGAGAACAAAAAAATCATAAAGTAAGGGTAAAGTCTTTGTCAAATCACCTTACTTCGCCTCTCCCTTATTCCCCTCCTCGGCAAGGAGGGGTTATGAGATGAACTGATTAAAGGATTTTTGTGTTATAATTTCAGGCGTGAATAAAAAAATTCTCATGAAAGGCAATGAAGTAATTGCTGAGGCAGCAATTCAGGCGGGTTGTCGCTTCTATGCAGGATATCCAATAACTCCCCAGAATGAGATACCTGAGTATATGTCGTGGAGGATGCCTGAGGCAGGCGGTGTCTTTATCCAGGCTGAAAGTGAGCTGGCGGCAATCAACATGGTCTATGGTGCTGCTGCTGCGGGTACAAGGGCTATGACCTCATCGAGTAGTCCAGGGATAAGTTTAAAAACTGAGGGGATATCATACCTTGCAGGTGCGGAGCTTCCTGCTGTCATCGTTAACGTGCAGAGAGGAGGGCCCGGCCTCGGGAATATCTCAGGTAGCCAGGCAGATTATTTTCAGGCAGTAAAAGGTGGTGGCCACGGCGACTATAAATTACTTGTCTATGCGCCTTTCAATCTTCAGGAAATGTGGGACCTCACGATGCTCGCCTTCGATAAGGCGGATGAATATAGGAATCCTGTGATGATCCTTACTGATGGTGTGATTGGCCAGATGATTGAGCCTCTTTATCCAACACCTTATGTAAGACCAGAACTTCCTGAAAAAGACTGGATACTCGATGGATGTAAGAACAGGGAACCACGAATGATCAAATCCCTTTATATGGGAGAGGGTGAACTTGAAATGAGAAATCTTATCCTGCAGAGAAAATATGAAAAGATGAGAGAAAAAGAGGTGAAGTTTGTTGGCTATCATGTTGAAGACTCAGAGGTTTTAGTAGTTGCCTTTGGAATTGCTGCACGTATTGCCCTTTCTTCGGTGAGGAGGCTAAGACGTGATGGATTTAAAGTCGGCCTTTTCAGACCAGTTACCCTCTTTCCTTTTCCTGAAAAAGAACTTTCTATGCTTGCTGAAGAAAATAGGCGGTTTATTACAATAGAGATGAACGCCGGCCAGATGGTCGAAGATGTGAAACTGGCAATTAATGGTAAATCCAAGGTACTCTTTTACGGAAGGCCTGGCGGGTCTATCTTTACACCTGAAGAGGTTCAGGAAAAGATACAGCAGTCATTAAATTACCAGCCTCATTTAGCAAAAACAAACCTTATTCTTTAATGTTGTTCTTTGTCTTTGTCCTCTGAATCTATTAGCTCAGCATCCTTTTGGGCACTGACTCCTTTGTTAAAACGTCGCTGCCTTTTCTCCTCCTGCTTTTTCAGACGGGACAGTTCTTTTCTCCTCTTTTCACTTTTATATGCTCCAGCATGTTTTACCATGCGACCTCCTTGGTTTATAGTCATAATAGCATGGAGAACAAGTTTAACGCTAAACCTTTGTGGTGATTACTCATTCAATACTTTTGCCGTAAGCCTTGGAATCATGAACATTTCAAACCTTGTAGGAAGTATTTACCCCGTTAGAAGGGCGAAAGGTCTTCTAACGGGGTTTACTTTTTATTTTCAAGTATGTTATCTTTTTCTACAAGTTTCAGAAGTTTTTGTTAGGCTAAGTTCATTCTGAGACTTTAGTCTATATGTAAGGAGGTAAAAAGATGGCTAAAGGAACAGTTAAGTGGTTCAATGAGTCCAAGGGTTTTGGCTTTATCACACGCGATGACGGGAGTGACGTTTTTGTCCACTATTCCTCTATCCAGGGCAACGGATTTAAGTCTCTTGCCGAGGGTGATACAGTCAGCTTTGATGTTGAAAAAGGCCAAAAAGGTCTTAAGGCAATCAATGTGATTAAACTTTAATTGACGATAAAAGCCCCCTGTTTAACAGGGGGCTTTTATATTGAAAGGAGAAAATGGCACACAAACAAAATTATGTGGAAAGGATGGAACTGAACAAACAACTCAGACGTGCATCTGGTTTGGTCTCTGAACGCTTTCCTGAAGTTTCAGGCATAGTGATTCATATGACTTACTATCATAAAGGAGTAAGTCCTATTCTCATGGTGCGCACTGTTAATTTCTTCCCCTCTGGTTATGCATATTTTAATATGGACTGCATGATAAAAGGCTGTGTCGACGGTGGTTTTGATTTAACCTCAGTGATTACTGATATGATTAAACATCATAAGAAGTTGGGAAAGGGAAAACTCGTTTGTAATGGAAAAGGTGATACCCTTGCCTCTGACCATGCAAGCATTACCTACGAAATCAGGATACAGTACAACAAACAGTCTCAATAACTTAGCTGATTTTATTAAACTCCTTCTTAAAGTATCCCATGGTAAGGTCGTCATAGACACAGAATTCTATGAGTTCAAGGCTGCTCTCTGGATTCTTCTTTATACAATTCACCGCCTCTTTTACCAGTATTTCAGCGCATCTATCCTTGGGGAATCCAAAAATACCAGAGCTTATTGCAGGCAAAGAGATACTCTTTAGCCCTTTTTCTGATGCGAGTCGTAGGCTGCTCAGAACCGCATTTTTCAGTTTATTGTCCTCATCTCCTTCACCCATCCTCGGACCAACTGCATGGATTACATACTTACATGGAAGTCTGCCGGCACCTGTAATAGCAGCGTTGCCAACAGGTGTGTACCCTATCTTATTACTCTCTTCCTGTATAATCTGTCCGCCCTTCCTTACAATTGCGCCTGCAACCCCGCCGCCATGCTGAAGATGAGCATTAGCGGCATTTACTATTGCGTCTACATCTCTCTCTGTGATGTCTCCCTGAACAAGCCTCAGGGTTTTCCCATTAATGGTTTTCTCAGAAACAACCTTCATAAAACCTCCCTTCCTTAAATTTCCCTATCTAATATCTAAATCTTAAACAAATCCAAATAGATGTCCAAAAATGTTTTGAATTTTGGTCATTCGATATTGTTTAGAATTTAGTATTTTGGATTTAGGATTTAATGCCTTTTGGTGATTGAATATTGGTTATTATTTGGTTATTGCAATTTGGTGATTGGTTATTCCCGTTCCCGCTCCGGTTATTTAACCATTATGATATAATATAAAAAATCGGAGGGTATAAATACCAGCAATTTGCGGAAATCTGACAGGGCTCAAGGCCAGCTATCTTAACTCCCTCGAGAGGGTTTACCGGAGAAAGGTACATAGCGAGATAGTCACCCCCGAGCTTGGAAGATACCTTACTGAGCTCTCTTCTGAAACAGGTCGCCAGGTAGGCATTCTCATTGACAGGAATGGCACTATTACCCATGTAATTGTTGGTGATGCAAAGGGAATCGTTATTCCTCCGCTTGAGGATTATCCTGTAGGAAGAAGGGCTTTAAGAGGACTCAGGCTGGTGCATATCCACTTGAAGGAAGAGCCCCTCAATCGAGATGACCTTACTGACCTTGCCTTATTAAGGCTCGACCTCATAGCAGCAATATCTGTAAAAGATGGGTTACCAGGAAATATCTATGTAGCACATCTAATGCCTTCGGGCTCAGAAAAGGAAATAGAAGTCCTACCCTCAAAAAATTTCTATGCCTTTAAACTGGATTTTAATCCCTTTATACAATCTCTTGAAGAGGAGATGGAAAGGGCGATAATCTTTGACCAGAGAGATGGGAAAGAAAGGGCGATACTGGTAAGTGTTTCGACAAGACCAAGATATGAGCAGGAAGATTCTGTAGAAGAGCTAAAGGAGCTTGCCCGATCAAGCGATGTAATCGTCCTCGATGCTGTTATCCAGAGACCAAAGGAGATTAACCCGAAATATCTTATGGGTGAAGGAAAGCTTAAAGAGCTCATTATGAATGCCATGAATAAAGGTGTAACACTTCTGATATTTGACCAGGACCTGAGCCCATCTCAGGCAAAGGCAATAGCAGAGTTTACTGAACTTAAGGTAATAGACCGCACGCAGCTCATCCTGGATATCTTTGCGAGGCGTGCACACAGTAAGGATGGAAAGGTACAGGTTGAACTTGCACAGCTCAACTACAGGCTACCAAGGCTTACGGGTAAGGGGACAGCCATGTCCCGTCTGATGGGCGGAATTGGTGGAAGGGGACCTGGAGAGATGAAGCTCGAGGTAGACAGGAGGCGGGTGCGCGACAGGATAAATCTACTCGAAAGAGAGCTGAAATCTCTAAGCGAGGCGAGACGACAAAGGAGACATAAAAGGGTTCAGAGAGGCATTCCGATTATCTCTATTATAGGGTATACCAATGCTGGAAAATCAACGCTCCTCAATGCCCTTACGAAAAGCTCTGTATTTATCGAAGACAAGATGTTTGCAACCCTCGACACATCAAGCAGGCGTTTGAGGTTTCCCCGTGAGAGGGAGGTTATTATTACAGATACTGTTGGCTTCATAAGAAACCTTCCAAAGGATCTAATAGCAGCATTCAGAGCAACCCTTGAGGAGCTCGAGGATGCTGACTTATTATTGCACCTTGTTGATGTCTCAAACCCCCGTTTTGAGCAGCATATAGAATCTGTAGATAAAATACTCGAGGAGCTTCATCTGTCCGAGAAATGGAAGCTTCTTGTCTTTAATAAGATAGACAGATTAGGTAATGAAGAGGCACAGAATCTCGCCCTGCGCTATGGCGCAGTCGCAATCTCAGCACTCGATTCGTCAACATTTCAGCCCCTTCTAAATGCTATAGAAGAACGGGTCTTTTTGCCTCGGCGAGTCTTTGATAGTAATGGAAAATTGGCAGAAATGATAAGGTAACGCTAAGGCAGGTCAGATGGAATTTACCCCAAAATGGATTGCATGGGAGATTACGAGAAGATGTAATCTTAAGTGCATACACTGCCGTTCTTCATCTGAAATAGAAGTAAAAGACCACCCTGATTTCTCCACAAAAGAGGCGTTCAGAATCATAGAGGACATTATCGGTTACGCAAGACCTGTTGTTGTCCTTTCAGGGGGCGAACCACTTCTCAGGGAGGACGTGTTTGATATTGCAAAATATGGCACAGATAAAGGCTTGAGGATGTGCCTTGCTACAAATGGCACACTCGTCAGGGATGATGTCTGCAATAAAATGAAAACATCAGGAATAAAGATAGTCTCTCTTAGCATTGATGGCTCAACAGAGGAAGTACATGACAATTTCAGGAACCAGAAGGGTGCCTTCGATGGGAGCATAAGGGCAGCAAGCCTTTTTAAAAAACATGGTATCGAGTTTATCATCAATTCATCCATCACAAAGAGAAATCAGGAAGAGATTCCGAGAGTATATAAACTTGCGAAAGAAATCGGGGCAACGGCATGGTATATGTTTATGATAGTACCCACAGGCAGGGGCGAGGAGATAATGAATGAGCTTATCTCTAAGGAGGATTATGAAGAAATCCTCGAGTGGCACTACCAGATGGAAAAAGGTGAAAAGGATATACTCGTGAGGCCTACATGTGCGCCGCATTATTACAGGATAGTCTTCCAGAGGTCACGACAAGAGGGTGTTAAGTTTGAGAGGAGGACACTGAAATTTTCTACAGGTGGAGCTAAGGGTTGTATTGCAGGACAACTCATATGCCTTATAGATGTTGATGGCAATGTGCTCCCTTGCAGTTACTTTCCGAAACCTGCAGGAAACATCAAAGAGCAATCCTTCAAAGATATATGGGAGAACTCGAAGCTCTTTAAAGAGCTTCGCAATTTTAAAAACTATAGAGGCAAGTGCGGTTCGTGCGAATATATAACTGTCTGTGGAGGATGCCGCGCAAGGGCGTATGCCGTATATGGTAATTATCTTGAGGAAGAACCATTCTGCAGCTATATACCACGTAAGTTACGAAAGAAAGTAGTCGTGAAAAAATAGATATGAACGATACCTTCCTCAGGGCATGTCGTGGAGAAAGAGTTGAATATATACCTGTCTGGCTTATGCGCCAGGCAGGGAGATATCTTCCTCAATATCAGGCAGTACGAGCCGATGTTGAGTTTCTTACGCTCTGTAAGACGCCTGAACTTGCTGCAGAGATCACGCTTCAGCCTGTTGACATCCTTGGAGTTGATGCAGCCATACTATTTTCTGACATTCTCATCCCTGTTGAGGCAATGGGTGTGTCCCTTAAATTTTCTGATAAAAACGGGCCTATCCTCAATGAGCTGATAAGAAACAAATCTGCTGTTGACAGGTTAATTATGCCGGATGCAGAAGACGACATGCCCTTTGTTATTGAGACAATTAAGATCTTGAGAGAAAAACTTAAGGATAAGGTACCACTGATAGGATTTTCAGGCGCCCCCTTTACACTTGCTACATATATGATTGAGGGTGGTGGTTCAAAGAATTTTCTCCATACAAAAAAGATGATGTTTCAGAACAACAGGCTATTCAATTATCTCATGGAAAAATTAACTCTAACTGTTATCTCCTATCTCTCCGTCCAGATAAAGGCTGGTGCCCAGGCAGTACAGATTTTTGATACATGGGCAGGTGTGCTCACACCTTTTGACTATAAAGAAACCGTGCTCCCCTATCTTAAGAAAATTATTTCTGAGTTAAAGAGAGAAGCGGTTCCGATAATCTATTTCGCAAATGATTGCGCAGGGATACTTAAAGAGGTAAAGAAATCAGGTGCTGATGTTATCGGAATTGATTGGAGGATTGACATAGCTGATGCAATAAAAAAACTTGGAAGGAGAGTGGTTGTTCAGGGAAACCTTGACCCGTGTGCACTTTTTCTTTCAAAAGAGGAGATTGAAGAGAGGGTCAAAGACATTTTATGGAAAGGGGAAGCTGCAAAGGGCCATATCTTCAATCTCGGACACGGAATCTTGCCAGAGACACCTGTTGAAAATGCAGTTGCCCTGGTTGAGGCAGTGCATAAATATGGGAGGAAAGTTTAAATTTAAAGAGGTGTTTTTTTATTTTTTGTCTGAATAATAATTTCATAAGAATTTTTAATTTGATACATTAATTACGTTTAGGGAAAATAAAATGTGGGAATTTTAGATTTTCTATACCTCCATTTCCCTGTATCTGGAGTTAAAACATATATATTTATTCCCCCTCTGGTCGCTTTAATCGTCTCAACCTTTACCTCCATGGGGGGTGTTTCGGGTGCTTTCCTCCTGTTGCCATTCCAGGTGAGTGTTCTTAATTTTACAAGTCCAGCCGTAAGTAGCACCAATTTCGTCTATAATATTATCGCAATTCCGAGTGGGGTTTACCGCTATCTCAAGGAAGGCCGAATGGCATGGCCTCTGACCAATATTGTCATTGTAGGAACACTTCCGGGTGTACTTATTGGATATTACCTCAGGGTAAAGTATCTGCCTGATCCACGAGCCTTCAAGCTCTTTGTTGGATGTGTGCTTCTTTATATCGGTGGACGTCTTCTCTATGATCTTACAGCAAAAGCAACAGCAACAAAGAGAAGACAGATGAGGGCACTCGAGGAAAAATTCAGGGAGAGGTCTAAACAGATTAAGGAACAACAAAAGTCCAGGATAGCCTCAGGTCTTCCCCCAGAGGCCGTGGTTAAAACAGTCTCAGCAAATTTAAAGAGAATAGAATATGAGTTCTGGGGGGAAAGATTTTCATTCAGCACACTCCCTTTATTTCTCGTTGCCTTTATTGTCGGGATAATCGGAGGTACTTATGGAATCGGTGGTGGAGCAATTCTTGCACCCTTCTACGTTGCAATCTTCCATCTACCAGTTTATACCATTGCTGGCGCTGCCTTGATGGGAACGTTTTTAACCTCTATTGCAGGTGTGTTCTTTTACAGTGTTATGCCTGCCCCATCTGGATTGCCTACTTCACCAGACTGGCTTCTTGGTTTTCTCTTTGGGGCAGGGGGATTTGCAGGCATGTATCTCGGTGCACGATTCCAGAAATTCGTCCCCCAAAAGTATATCAAACTCATGTTAGGAATAATTATTATCTTTCTCGCAATTCGATATATTTCACAGTTCTTTATGAAGTAAAATCAGGATTTTTTAATTCCCGCCTCAGGACAAACTTGACCTCTTTTGAGTCAGTACCCTTTCAGTTCCCTCTTCATTGGGGATATAGCACGGAGCAAAGAGCAAAGAGCTTAGAGAGTTTTCTTAAAGCCCATCGTCATTCTACTCAGTTCTTCTAATTCAGCAACAATGTCCTCTTCGGAATCTATATAACCCCTCCGTTTAAATACTTTTAGCATTGAAACAACTTCATAAATTGACCTTCTCGAATATCCCAGAAACTTCTTAAACTCCAACTTCGTGTCACAACCAGACCCTTCTGCAATGTTATTGACAACAGATAGTCCCGCTCCCCTCATCTGCTCAGCAAATCTGTATAGCCCTCTCTTTTCCAATTTATCCGCTATGTCCAAGATCCTATCCATGACCTCAATTCCCCGCTTCCATATTTCTAATTCTTCAAATCTGAACATGCTTTCTTTATCCTTTCTTTTGATTTAACTCTATGCTCTTGGCTCCATGCTCTTAGCTCATACTTTCAGTTCCCTCTTCATAGGGAAGTCAACTTATACCTATAACTCATGTTTAATCTGGTCTATAATATGTTTCACATCTATTTCTAAAATATTTCCAACCAACCTGACAGCATTTTCCATAATCCTTTCTGCTTGCTCTCTATTAACTTTATGATAACCATGCTCCAGGTAGCTGTTATTCCTTGTCGCTTGAATCTCCTTCAAGGTATTTTCTAATTCCTCAGAAATCCCCTTATTAAAAACCTTTAAGAGATTTAACCCGCTGGATATAGTAAGTTTAGATGTCAAAGTATTATTCTCTGTGAGGGCGGAAAATTGTTGTCTCTTTTCCTCCCCAATTCGCTCTATATCAAAATCCCAAGGATTGATGTCTACGGAAATCAGTTTTATTTGCACAGCAGACTCAATTGCCCTATACGCTCTTAAAACTGCATCCGTATATCTTTTTTCGAGAAACCTTCTCCCAGCATTCTCTAAGGCATCGGCAGGGACAAGAAAAAGTTCTTCTTTGCTTATTCCCTTCAAAGCCTTTTTTATCTCGTCCCCATTTTGAATTCTTGATAACGCATTAGTCGCATTCGAAATAGAAAAGGAAGACTGTATCAATTTCTTGATAACTTCCAAAATATCTTTAGGTAAGGGGACATCAGTTAAGACATCTGTTTGCGGTCTTAATTTTTTCAGAAGTTCGGAGGATTCCTGATAATGAAAATTATCCCATAGATCGAGAGCTTCAATTGCCCTTTTTAAGAAACCAAATCTTCCAGAGTCAGGTAAGCTCCGAGTAATAGAAAAGGCTTGAGAATATTGGCAGTATTTAAGGAGGTTTAAGGCATCCCTCGCTATCTTCTCTATCCTTGTTTCATGATGCCTCTTAACCCTCATTGCTCCCCTGGTTACTCTTCCTGCCCCATTCCTTGCTATTCCACCGGTATAGTCCAACACAACTTCAGCATCTACAGGTTCTATTAAAACACCATGAGTAAGGGCTGCGCTCATGGGCTTTGTCCCACCTGTAAAATTAACAACTAACCTTCTTATGCCATTTTCATTTATTTGATTAATGGCGTGCGAGGTAGTCGACAGGCAGGAACCAAAATCCTCTGGATCTTGAATTTCAAAGGTTCGAACATTAAGGTTTAAGGAACAGGCCTTCTTTTTAACCTCATTTGCGATATCAAAAGGATTGGGGGTCTGGTCGGGGAAAGGTCTCCCGTAGAGGAGATAAATAAATGTTATGTTTTCATTCGCGGCTTCTTCAATAGCCTTAACAAGGGGCTCAGCCGTGGTTCCCACTGTGATGATTAATCCTGCTTCCACAGTGCTTTCTCCAACATCAGGTCTCCAACTTTAACTTTACCCAGCCTGTTACTGTTTTAGGTTTTCCATCTTCAAAGACAATTTTCCTCGTCTTTGGAAATTCCATGCCCCTTTTCCCTAAATTCCATTCATTTCTTATCTCATTAAATAATGACTTATCTATGGTATTCCCTAATGCCTTTGCCTCATATCCACTGCCCCATGCAAAGTGCAAGAGAAATTCATTGTCTGTAAGAGAAATTTTTTTAATTCTTTCTATTTCATCCTGAATTTCCTTAAGCCCAACGGACTTAAAGAAATTCCATTCCTTTTCAAGATGGTGATAGGCAAAGGCATTGCAAGTTTTAGCCAATTCTTTTAACAATGTAATATCTCTGAGTTTAAGGGCTGCTGCTACCTCTTCTGAAAGTAAAAATTCATCTATTTTAATGCTACCTTTGATTTTGGTTCCTGATTTCACAGCTTCAAAAAAGATAGGGGTAGCATCTCCTGGGTTATCCGTGTTTCCTCCATCTCGTCCTAATTGTTTCCACTTAAAACCATTTCCTGTCTTGCTTAACACCCTTGAAACCTCAACAGATATAGAAGAAGGTAATAAAAAATCACTATCTCCTGCATGTAAAGCCTTTAAAAGGCTATAGTTGGGCCTTCCTAAAATAGCCTCCTCTGAAGAGAGTGAGAATCTCTCTCTTTTAACTCTCCGCCCTTCTTTAGGGTCTTTTTTCCTCGCGAGTTCCTTTTTCAAGCTGCCTTCAAATTCACTTCTAATATTTGCCTCCTGCAAAAAATTCCACAACATAGCTGTCCTGATTGCCCCCTTAAGCGAGGAACCTGGTATATAGAAATTCTTACCCTCCTTAATAAAGTTTAAGACAAGGGCATTTGGAGTTCCAATATTATTGGTCAATTCACTGGCTGTGCTTAAAGCAATAGCAGTTTTATAAAGAGGATATTTGAGAGAATTGTTTTTATCAAAGGCACCAAGATAGAAATCTCTTTTCTTTGACTCTCTTATAAACATTTCTCTCTGAAAAGAAGGTTCAGCGAAGAGTTTATCCATATTAACCCTTATAAATTCTTTATCTATCACATATTCCAGAGGATAAATCTTTTCTCCTGAGCCAATATGTAAAGATGTTAAGACTTCTATTTCATATTTATAGTTTGGCATATCAGCCTCCTATAGGTATGGAGAAGGCATATCCGTAGCGATAAACATTATGTTCTGTAAAATCATCTGGGGTAATATCTACGAAAGAACCAACAGGTCTTTTACCTTTAATCACCGAGCCTTCTGTAAGCATCCGGACATACTTCTTCCGTCTTGTTGTATTATCAAAAGAGTATACAAAACCTCCTCGCACTTTGAAGTTATATATACCATCAAAACCCTGCATTTCGCCCTCAGAAGAAAAAAATAAAGAAAGAAGTAGATAATAATCCCCTTTTAAATCACTTATCTCCAGTTCACCAAATTCTGGATTAAAGACACCTTTTCCGCTCCCCCTGTCTCCACCAATTCCATCTTCTCCGAGAAGTCTTATGGCTGCCTTTATCCTGTTGACAAAGGAAGTATCTCTCCAGTCCAGAAGGAAAAATAATCCGCTGTCTTTCTTGAAGGCTACTTCTCTAAAGTTAAAAAGGTTAGATGCAGAAGTAATGCTATCCAGAGAGACTCTTTGTATCTCCTTTTCCTCCCAGATTGGATAATCTTTTTCTTTCAGCCCTTCTATCTCATTTGTTGGTAGCAATACCTTCTTATCCTGAACAAACTCGTAGCCATCTTTTTTTAAAGGTTTGCCAATGCAAACTTCCTCCCATCGCTCTTTTGGGATTAATTGAAGTTTTTTGTAATACTTAAAGTCTTCTTCAGGTGGTCTAAAGTTTAAAGGAACAGGGAAGAGAAGATATTCTTTACAAAATGGAAAGGCTGAACTTAACAAAAAAGGAGGATTATTCTTGAATTGCTCCAGTAAAGTTTCAAGGGCATCTTTTCCGTAAAGAGTACGATAGGCATAGCATAACCCTGAAAAAAGGGTATCGGAATGTATGATGAAATTGGAATCCTCCATTATGCCCTCTTTTTCTCCAAGATGAAGAGGGGATTTAAAGAAGAGTTTGACAATTTCACATTTCATGGGCATCTCCTAAGAAGTTGCAAACAGGGCATTTAGTTTAGCGTTATCTTCAATCTCTTTAGCGATATCCCTTAGAGAACCTTCCTTTTTTGGAGTCTTTTTAGAGACATCGGTATTTCCAGTCTCATAATCACTGTTTGTATTCCAGAAGATTTTTATATTATTGAAGCTAATCTTTCCGTATCCCCTGCTTCCGCTACCGCCAAGATAATCATCCTCAAGAAGTTGTATAGCTTTTAAAACTTTCCTGAAGCGTGCCTTATCCTGTTCAGTATAGATGCTATAAACCATCTCCAGTTCAAACTCCGCACCCCTCGGAACCCTTTCCTGTTGTCTTGGATTTGCGGCTGAGGTGATGCGGTCAATGGAGTTTTCCCATTTAACCTCTGTCCATTCAAGCTCAAGGTTTTCCTTGACATCTTCTGGAATTGAGGATTCTATCAGTTTTCCATCCCTGAGGAGGAGACGGCTGGGTGTTGTTTGGTTTATATTCAATTGACTGCCATCTTTAACTACTTCGTAAGGGCCATTATTTCTACCAAAGATATTGCAAACAGCACACTCTGGCGCGTTACAAATATGTAGGCTAATTCCATCGCTCTTATCTGCTTTTTCAGGCTTCTTTTGCCAAACTCTTTTATCCTCAGCAGCCAGACCCTCTGCCTTTTCCAAGAGCGATCTCATTTTTCCTTTTAGTGAAGAACCAGGGATATAGGGCTTATCTTCATGGTCTTTGATAACGGTATTCTCAACACCGCCAATATCAATTCCTGTCTTGGAACCGCCTACGTGTAGAGCTGTTTCTGCCTTAATCCTGCCTGTAATGATAATCTTGCCTTGTAATATTATGTCTGCCATTTTGCACCTCCTTTAGGTAGTCTTCCCATATTTATAGAAGTAAGCAAGAATCGCCTGAAAGAAGTCCTGGAAGTATCTAAAAGATTCTTTCTTCACTTTTTTTATAGTTTTATCTAATAACTCGGTGAGAGGTGATAGATCCTTATGTCTATGTGAGACGTAGGCGAGTTTTGCCCGCAATAAATCAAGCTTGTACTTGTCATACTCCTTCATACTTTTGACTTCTGAGTAAACTTTTCTAATAGATGCTGTAGATGCTCTTCCTAAATTGACTTTAGCGAAAGATTCTGCAAGAGAAATCATTTTTTCACTGTCGCCTCTAAGAATGACTTCGATCTCCTCGTCCGTTGGCATAGTGCTACGGGTTCTCTCTTGACTTCTTTGGAACTGTGGGTTTTTATGCGTTTCTTTATTCATGTTAAGCCTCCTTCATTTTTCAAATCTCTAACTCTGCCCATCTGGCAGCATATAGACCACCTATTTCAAGATTATAATTTGACAGTATTAATCTTTTTTCTATCCTTGCCATTTCATTTTCAACTCTATGTCTTCTGGCAAGTCTTGAAAGACTGTAGATCAATCTCCATACCCTGTTGATTGGATATTCACCTCTCTTAAAGCCTTCAAACTCGGCAAAGCCTGAATAAATGGCTTGAATAAGAGCATTCGAGACTTTTTGATTTTTGACAAGCTCAATTATTGCTTCTTTTAACTCATAAACTTTTTCAAAATCATCCCATGTAAAAGCTTTTCCGAGAAAAGCAATGCTATTTTTATCCTCCAACTTTGCCTTCTCATCAAGCTCTATACCGCAAATCTCGGCAGCTTTGTAGAGAGGATACTTTTGGGACGGAACAATAAAGTTGGCACTGGACAATGTTATATGGTCATTCTGACAGGTGAATCTTCTAAAATCCTCATTTATAGACATTGCAAGACCTGGCATTACATCCCAACTTCCAACAATAAAGAAATCATCTCCCCCTGCATAAATGACATAGGTTTTATCCTTAAATCTATCCTGTTTGCATATCTCATTTAACCAGAATGTAAAATATAAGCTGAAATTTCTGCTCAAAGAAGCAACTCTTGATATGCTTCTATTTTCAAGACCTTTTCCAAATATTAATCCTAAGTTATCCACATCACCTCTAAGCACAGTCCATCTTTTTTTCCCAGATGCCTTATCAGATAGATGGTCAAAATCCAATATGTCGCCATTTTCTAAAGGTGTGTGGTTGGGGAGATATACGAACCCATCGCACCCGTTTTTCCAGAAGCTTCTTTCATTCACAGCATAGTTAACCGCTGGAACCTCTGGGGTCTCCCTGAAATCGAGATCAAATCCAAAAGCTTTAAAGACGTCGGTGACATTGGGAGAGGTAGGTAAAGGCGTCTCTGATATAATCCTTTCTCTAAGAATGTTTTTCTTTATAACTTTTTCACCGCATTCTTCAAAACTTTCGCAGAAACTGCACTTCTCTTCTTCAAGATTGGTGATTTCTCTTGAACGGCACACTTTACAGAGTTTTTCCGGAAATTCAAAAGGACCAAAAAACTCGTTGGGCTTTTCCATCATAATCTCTTTGAATTTAGTTTTCTTTTTAGGTTGAAGGTTGCCGAACACTTCTGACCATTTCTTCCCCAATGTATCACCGCTAAAGTCGTTAAAGTTGAGAGCGACACCAGCAATGACAAGTGAGAAAGTCCCCTTATGGGCATTGAATAGAATTTCATTTATTTTTCTTTGCAGCTCGTTTATCTCTTCCTCATCCAACAATGGCAAAAGAAGATAAAAATGCCCACCTTTACAGAATAAGATATTTGTATAAGGCAAAGAGAGTTTTCTAACAATATATTTTGAAATAATCTCAGGTAGAAGGGATAGATATAGAGAGCGACCCTTAAGACTTTTCGCAGCCCCTTTCGAAGATATATCATAAATGAATCCTTGAATCCCTGAAATATCTCCAGCCAGAAGAGTTAAAGCTTCATTATTAAGCATCTCAGAAAAATTACAGGGTTGTTTTTTATATTTTGCCACAAGAGCATAGTGGATTTTTTTAAAATCTATCATCCCTTTTCTTCTTGAATGCTGGTAGAGACAGGCAGCGATGGCTGCGGTAGTTTTTGAATGGTCAAAAAGGGAAATGTCTGCAACGGAGTAATAAGCAGGGGATGGGATGGAAGTTGTAAAGACTTCTAAAAAATGATAAAGCCTTGTAAGTTTTTTATCGTAGGATACACTTAAATTGGTTTCCTTTATCGTATTTTCAAAATCCTTCCAGAGAGTCTTGTAAGTTTTTTGATTAAATGCATCCTCTTTTTTCTCTTTAGGGAACAAAGTTTCTAAATTCAACTCATCCCCCACAAGAGGTTGATAATATATAGAGGGTTCAGAGGCTTCTTCCCTGATACCCCTTATCTGCGAAAAAATTGATATAAGGGGTTCCATTGATGGATCAGCCCTTTCACTGCCTTCTCTATCCTCTCTTTCTTCTCCAGATAGTTTATCCGCTATTGCTATAAGGTAATCGAATGGGTCATCTGGATTGTGGTGGTTCTTTGCTCTTTTTGCAGCATCATCTTCATTAAGAATATTTTTCAGAAAATAAGCACTCCAGAACTGGTGCTCAGGCATTCCAATACCTCTAAGACCAAATTCTGCGTTAATATTTCTTATCAAATCCTTATTATCCTTCTCTGCCCTCTGCCAAAATTTACCTATGTCGTGGAAAAGACTCCCGATTATTAATTCAAGATATTCTGTATCAAACATAGATTGGTCTTGATGCATCTTCCAATGCCCTCCTTATGCCAGCCCTACTGTTCTCGACAAGTCGCAGAAAAATTATAGCTTTTTCTTTTCTCAAATATAAAGGTTCCCTCTTCATTGGGAATCAAACTGCATCAAGGTAACCTGGAATCGAGAGCTGCTCAAAGAATCGCTCTTTCAGTTCCCTCTTCATCGGGAATCAAACTGCATCTTACGATCTTTTCTTCCTTGTTGCACAAAGGTCAAACTTTCAGTTCCCTCTTCGTTGGGAATCAAACTGCATCGTCTTTATGGAATTCAACATCGAGGAGAGAAAACAGCCTTTCAGTTCCCTCTTCGTTGGGAAGTCAACTGCATCGGAGTCGTAGAAGAATGAGACGCATTGAACCTGCATGGCTCTTTCAGTTCCCTCTTCGTTGGGAATCAAACTGCATCCCATGCAACAAGTGCTCCTACGATTCACCAGCTAATTACAGTCTTTCAGTTCCCTCTTCGTTGGGAAGTCAACTGCATCGACTGGCTGACCCATTTTGTAATTTTGAATGGAAAAACTTTCAGTTCCCTCTTCATTGGGAAGTCAACTGCATCTTGCTCCTGAAAGTGATAGGCACCTGCTATTTGATTCTCTTTCAGTTCCCTCTTCGTTGGGAAGTCAACTGCATCTCGGCGTTGTCATTGGCGCCTTCCTCGTAGCCTTATTCTACTTTCAGTTCCCTCTTCGTTGGGAAGTCAACTGCATCATGTTAGGTATGTGGACACCTGTGATGCAATCCACAGCTTTCAGTTCCCTCTTCATTGGGAATCAAACTGCATCAGGATTTGTTTTGGGGGACATTTTACCAGCAACATCTCTTTCAGTTCCCTCTTCATTGGGAAATCAGTTTGACAGAGCGGAAGTTCGGAAGTGCGGAAGTCCAAAAATAT
>JASEEX010000159.1 GCA_030019415.1 Thermodesulfovibrionales bacterium | reverse complement strand
GTCTTATCACTCCCCGCATCAAGGGAGAAACGTATCCAATCCTTTTCACCGAGATGCCCAGCAATTTTTATGAGTTTAGATATATTTGAACCATTTGTAACGATGCTTAATTGCAATCCGAAAGTCTTTATATAATGAACAACTGCCTCAAATTGTGGATGAAGAAGTGGTTCCCCGCCTCCAATGAGAATTATGGATTTCAGCCCGTTTGACCGTAAAACCTCTATAGTCTTGAAAATCTCAACCTGTGAAAACTTATCACCAGTATTGAGAATTTTAGCATCTACACAGTGAGTACATGAATAGTTGCAAGCTACAGTGATGTCAAGATTAATAGAAACAGGGCCTTCTGAAAAATCACTGCTACCACTATTTCTTAATGCTGTAGTCTTATTACTATCACGAATTCCTCGTTGCCAAAGTATATATCTCCTAAGTGTCTCAATTATAGAATGTTGTCTTAACTTCGAAGCGAAATCGTCATAATTCGTGTTGACATTACTCATGAACCCTGTTGCCTCACGTAAAAATCTACACGAAATGACTATTCGTTGCCTCATGTA
>JASEEX010000158.1 GCA_030019415.1 Thermodesulfovibrionales bacterium | reverse complement strand
ATAGGGATGGTATATATAGGTAAAAGGCAGGCACAGGCAAAGGGAAAGGTAGAGAAGGTCTTTGATTATTTCCAAAGAAGACTTCCCTATCTTTGTGAAAAACACAAAGTGAAGGATTGCCAAGAGGCACAGAAGATATTGAATGACCTCGTCAGCTACTACAATGAACAGAGGGTTCATGATGAGACAGGTGAGATTCCAGCTAAAAGATGGCAGGATGCGGTAGACAAGGGAAAGGGTAAATTAAGACCATTTGATACTTCCATTGATCTCGATATGATCTTCTCCATTCATCTTAAAAGGACGGTAAGGAAAGACGGTACAATAATGTTCATGGGAAAGAAATGGGCTATAGGGTGCCCTAAGGGAACACGCGTAACTGTATGTCTCATACCATCTCTGAAGTTCATGGTTTACAGGGATGGCAAAAAGATATGGGAATTCCATTTATGAGAGGACATAAGCATGTCTACAAATGCTTTCCCATATGTACAAGAATGATTTTTACGTAACAGGAAAAAGTTAAAACCTATAACTCATTGAATAATATAGTTATTATTTGTGAAAT
>JASEEX010000157.1 GCA_030019415.1 Thermodesulfovibrionales bacterium | reverse complement strand
TAAATACCGATCAGAAGAACAGGAGATGGGAAGAGAAGATCGATGGTGTCTTGGTATTGGAGACGACAGAAGAAGACCTCTCTCCCTCGGAAATCGTAAAGCAATACAAGAACCTACAAGATGTGGAGAGGGGTTTTAGGACATTGAAATCCAGTTTGGAGTTGAGGCCAATGTATCATTGGACAGCAGACAGAATTAGGGCTCATGTATTCATCTGTGTAATAGCCCTTCAGCTTTCTAGACTTATGCGGAGGAAACTTGCTGGCTCTGCTTGGTCCTGGGAGAAGGCCATAGAGCGTCTGCGTGGAATCAAAACCTTTGTCATTAAGACAGGGACGATAGAGAAAAGAGGAATCACTACTCCAGATAAAGAGCAGAGGGCCATCTGTAAACAACTTGGACTTCCCTTACCTCAGTACAAACATTTGGCTTCTTTACATTAAATGTAGTCACGACACGAAGATATAGAATTGTTATATATCAATAACTTACGACAATTAAGTGTCAAACTTACGTTTACCTCTTTGAACAATGTGATGCGGAAACCCTACTGCAACTGCTCTTGCTATC
>JASEEX010000156.1 GCA_030019415.1 Thermodesulfovibrionales bacterium | reverse complement strand
TGTTGATATAGCCAGAGTCGAAAAAGATTTGAATAAGACATTGATAAACAGGGGGTTAGGTGATGTCTATGCTAAGGTGAATAGAGATTTAACAGCTACCTTAAAGGGCACAGTAAATGATCCTCGTGATAAGATGCTGGCATCAAACATTGCTGAGTCATTCAGAGAGATAAAAGGAGTGAAAAACGAGATTTTGGTAGCGAAAAAATCACTTGCACCAGCGCCAGAAAGACCTGCAGAAGCCCCCATACCAGCTCCACCGCCTGCAGCTCCTGCACCCGCTCCACCTCCTGTATATAAAATAGACCCTGCTAAACTTGAAGGAGATATTAACAGGGCATTAAGAAATGCTGGACTAAGGGGTGTTACAGCCGAAGTAAACGATGACCTTCAGGTTACATTAAAAGGCTCGGTAGGGAGTAAGTACGAAAAAGATGAGGCATTTGAGATAGCAAAGAAATTTAAAGAGGCTAAAAGGATAAGGGATGTAATTTTTGTTGTAGAACAATAAAAGGAGGAGGCCTGTTGCCTCACGTAAAAATCTACACGAAATGACTATTCGTTGCCTCATGT
>JASEEX010000155.1 GCA_030019415.1 Thermodesulfovibrionales bacterium | reverse complement strand
CGGTCAATTAAAAATCGGACAAAATAAAAAAATTCAGGTTGAATTTATCTCGGCTAACCCGACAGGGCCCTTGCATATCGGAAATGGAAGGGGGGCATTTTTTGGAGATGCTTTGGCCAATGTTTTAGAAAAAGCAGGCTATAAAGTCATTAGAGAATATTACATAAATGATGCCAGAGTAAATACTCAGATAAAAATTTTAGGTCAAACTGCTTTAGGGAGAGGGACAACTTACCTTACAGAAAAACTCAAAACTCAAATCTCAAAACTCAAAACTGAATTAGAAAAAATTACAGACGAAGGAAAAGCAGGTTATTTGTTGGCCCAAGAGGTCCATAAAGATATCAGAGATTTTATTGAAAATAAATTAAAAATTAAATTTGATAATTGGGTTTCAGAAGAGGAACTCTATCAGAAAAATCAAGTTAATAAAATTTTTCAATGGCTCGAAAATAAGAATTTAGTTTGTGAAAAAGGCGGGGCAAAATGGCTGAAAATTTCAGAATTCGGAGCTTCAAAAGATGAGGTTATTATTAGGCAGACAGGAGAACCAACTTATTTTTTATCAGACATTGCC
>JASEEX010000154.1 GCA_030019415.1 Thermodesulfovibrionales bacterium | reverse complement strand
CCCCCAAGACATTAGCCAGCTCATCATGGAGGAGCATATTATGAACCATAAACTGGGAGTAAATAGTTTTGAGTCTTTTCATGGTATCCTCAGAAACCATTTCATATTCAGCATCAATCTTTTTCAGAATGAAACTCAGCAAAGGGGCAATCTCGGAAATATGGCCATTTTTTACAATAGAATCCCATGTAAGATTTTGCTCAAACTTCTCCTTGAGGAGATTACTACCCAGAATATGACTACCTAACCAATAAGTTCTCAAGATGTCTATGGGAGAAAGATTGCTCATTTTTCTTTCTAATTATTTTCAGCAAAAAACCTTATCGGTAGTTTTTCCAATGAATGCTGACTTGATGGGCGTCACTCCGACATCTGTTCAATCACTTGGCTAATTGCTTCGTTATAACTTTTTGCAATCTTACGATCAAAAGGATCATAACCGGCTGCCCAAGCGGCATAAATCCAGACATGTCTATAAGCCTGAAATAAATCTTTGAAGAGTGGTTTAAAGTCCTCGATATTTTTAAACCCGGATTACGCAAGGGTTGAATTTTAAGATGTTGCATCATTGTAAACAA
>JASEEX010000153.1 GCA_030019415.1 Thermodesulfovibrionales bacterium | reverse complement strand
TATTACGGAAAATTTAGCACTATGAGTGGTACTAATTTTGGGGGAGGGTACAAAACCAAAAGACCGCCAGCCTAAAAAAGTTAGTCAAGTCAACTTAAAGAGCTTGCTTAAGCATGCGAAACAGCAATTTCCAGGCATTATGGAAATACTCCAAGTTTATGGCGGTTATGAAGAAATGGAACAGGCAGTAAAGCAATATTTAGCAGTCACTCAACCGCAGCCTTTCATCACAACCTCGAATCAGACTAACCCTTAACATTACTTCAATGCCTACTTGGGGCGAGTTATTAAAAAGATTACAGGAATTGCAGAGTCAGGGACGAACCGACGCCTTCGATGTAGTTCGACGTGAAGCATTGTTCGACCTAGCTAATTATACAGGCCGTAATGCGATTTTATATGCTAGTGCTCATCTTCAAAAGCCAAGAGTAACTCCAGAACTATTGAGCATCACAAATGAGGATATAGAAGGTTTTATGGAGGTGTTTTACGGTTTGCAGGGGGAAGAAATAGATTTAATATTGCATAGCCCCGGTGGCCGGGCAGAAGCAACAGAGGCTATCGTAAAATACCTCAGG
>JASEEX010000152.1 GCA_030019415.1 Thermodesulfovibrionales bacterium | reverse complement strand
GAAAAACTAATAAAGACTGGTAGCTGGAGAAAAATTGAATTCAAAAATTTACCCTTTAATGAAAAAATGGAGATTGATTTTCATCGGCCATATATTGATGAAGTGAAATTTCAGTGTCCAAATTGTGGCAATTTAATGGAAAGAGTGCCAGAGGTGATTGATTGCTGGTTTGATTCGGGCGCAATGCCATTCGGCCAAGCTCACTTTCCATTCGCCTGGGCGAAAATCCGAAATCCGAAATCCGAAATCCGAAACTATAGGAGTTTAATTAAAAAAATGTTATTTCCGGCAGATTATATTTGCGAGGGAATTGACCAAACGCGGGGTTGGTTTTACACACTTTTAGCAATTTCAACCTTGCTTGGCTTCGGACCACCTTACAAAAATGTTATTTCCCTTGGTCATGTTCTTGATGAAAAAGGAGAAAAAATGTCAAAGTCAAAAGGAAATGTTGTTGACCCCTGGGATATTGTTGAAAAATATGGAACAGATGCAATTAGATGGTATTTTTACACCGTCAATCAACCTGGAGATTCAAAATTATTTTCAGAAAAGGAGGTAAAAGAAAACTTAAAGAAGTTTATTCTTA
>JASEEX010000151.1 GCA_030019415.1 Thermodesulfovibrionales bacterium | reverse complement strand
AACTTTTTTGAGGATTTAATATGGATTTTATTAATCTGGTAAAGCAATCTGCTGAAAAAAGATTATATACACTCTTCATGCCTTGGATAAAATGAATGCGGAAGATGAGATGATAACAACGGATGAGGTAAGGTATGTAGTATTACACGGAGAAATAATAGAAGATTATCCAGAGGATAAAAGAGGACATAGTTGCTTGATGTTTGGAATGCCAAATAACAAAAGACCAGTTCATGTTGTATGTGCGCCTAAAGAGGAGTATCTTGCTATAATAACAGCATATATACCATCCTTGGAGAAATGGGAGACAGATTTTAAGGAGAGGAGGAAAAAATGAAGTGTTTATTTTGCAGTGGCGAGATGGAGAAGGCAACTGTTGCTTATACAGTGGACAGAAAAGGGTACCATCTTTTTATTGAAAAGATTCCAGCTTATGTTTGTTCCCAATGTGGTGAAAAACATTTTGAGGAAAAAGAAGTCGAGGCAATTCAGAACATGATAAAAGCATTAGAAGAAAAGCTGCAAGATGTTTTAGTTATAATGGACCCAGAAAATCGGACAGCATGTTAAGTTACAGTTGAGGTCAAAAA
>JASEEX010000150.1 GCA_030019415.1 Thermodesulfovibrionales bacterium | reverse complement strand
TATACTCATTCTTATTATCTTGTCAATTGAATTTTGAAGGTTTGACCCTTGTCTTCTTGCTGTAAAAATTGCAATTTTTTGCCTTGACAAATGGGTCCACCTTAGCTATGAATATCTAAACGAGCCGATGCCTAATACAAAACATACAATGCATACTCATCGAGGGACCGCTAGGCTTATTATGCAACCTAATGGAAAAGTACTTGAAGGAGAATATTACACCGGCAGAGATAGGCAAAATTTTGGTATTCTGAGGTTTGAACGGACATGAATATCGGTACTTCATCTAACACGGTGTTTGTGGCTTCGGTGCTTCGCACCTTCGCCAAAATCCGCCTTCGGCGGACTTCACAAACACCGAAAACGTTATACGAAATTGCCGAAGGAGGCCGAGACTATGAATTCTAATTTCTTCAGTTTTTTTGGAAGTATCATTTTGTGTCTATTTTTGTTTATTGGGTGTGCTACAACTGGAAAGTTGATGAAGCTCAATCTGCAAATGACGAAAACTGAAGAACGTGAAAACGAACCAAAGGGGTCAAATCTTTATTCTTGACAATCTGGTTTCTTTAGTTTCTCTGGTTAATTTGG
>JASEEX010000014.1 GCA_030019415.1 Thermodesulfovibrionales bacterium | reverse complement strand
TGGTGGTCTCCGTTACCTGGGAATGAAGTGGTATCGGTTACCTGGGACGTGACAGTCAAATTAAAGAATGAAGAGATTCAAGAGTATATTGGGCTTGAATCTCCTGAGTTTCCAAAATATGTAACAACATTCATAAATCGAGCTAATCGTTTTTCCCAAGCCACAAGACCTGAAAATGTTGGACAACTCAGTGAATTAATTAAAGAGTTTCCTGGAAGGACAGTTTCAGAGTGGGAATCTTGGTATTGCGAACGATATCCCAAGGCCATTAAAAATGCTACAGATAAAATTGCGAATATGGTTCAGAATTTTAGAGAGGCATTAGATAAAGTCACTCACGAGATGATTGAGAAGTGGGTAAAAGATTTGGTGATAGTAAAAACCTTCGTCGGATTACATTTTCAAGAGGCAATTCTTAAGAAAGTCGCCGAGATTAAGGGTACAACTTACTGTCTTTCTGATGAACAGGAAGAATCAAAGGGTATTGATGGCTTTATTGGTTCAATTCCCGTTTCTATAAAGCCTTCTACATATAAAGAAGAAAAGGAGTTAAAGGAGAAAATTCCTGCTACAATCATTTATTATGAGAAGTTTGATGATGGGGTTGAAGTCGACTTTTCAGAGTTATAAATTAAATCTTCTTTCGTCGCCGCATCGTGTAACACATATTGACGATGGCGCGAGAGAACTATTTGTCTAACAATTGGCTGGAGCTGACCAAAACCGCCGTGCTTCGATTAAAGTTCGGTAATGAAAGTGGAATTGATATCCGTTGTATCAGCTTTGGTATTGTCAAGTTTTTTCTGTAAATTCTCTCAGTGAAAATTAGGGACACATCCTATATTTCTTGACATAGGGAGAGCTATTTTGTAGAATTTCGTATGCCGAGGATAGCGAGAGCAGTTGCCACAGGGTTTCCACATCATGTTCTACAGAGGGGCAATAATAGAGAGAAGGTCTTTTTTGACAAGAAAGATAGAGAGCAGTATTTATCATTACTCAAGAAATATTCCGATAAATGGGACTCGCCAATCCTTGCATACTGTCTTATGAATAACCATGTTCACCTGCTAACGAGGCCGAAAGAAGAAGAGTCGCTATATAAGATGATGCAGGGTGTAACTCTGTGTTATACACAGTATATTAACCGGAAGTACAAAAGAACAGGCAGGTTATGGGAGAGTAGGTATCATTCCTGCATAGTTGATAAAGAGCAGTATTTGTGGGCGGTAGCGAAGTATATTGAACAAAACCCCACACGAGCAAAAATAGTAAAGAAGGTGGAGGACTTTCCATATTCAAGTGCAAGGGTTCATATAGATGGTGTAAAAGATGAAGTATTAGGTGAAGACCTTTTTGAAGAAGGGCAGAGAAAAGGTTACGGAGGATTTATTAGGGGAGGCATTCCGGAGGAAGAGAGAAATAGGATAAGATATTCCACAAGGACAGGTAGACCTTTTGGCAGTGAAAAATTTGTAAGGAGTATGGAAAAGAAACTTGATAGGAGATTCATCTTGAAGTCACCGGGAAGACCGAGGAAGAAAAAAGGAAAGTAAAATATGGGATGTGTCCCTCTTTATTTTTCTCGCTCAATCTCAATATTCTCGCTCATGAACTTTATCAAATACCAGTTAACACAAAAAGACAAGCACTGCAATTCTCATTCTGCACAAAACTATGTCATATGCTGAATCGCCAAATCCCGATCTATGACTCAAGGATTCGACTTTTTTATAATTTTGTTGAACCTATCCGAACGTTGCCGGTTCTACAGCGTATTAATGGCTATGTTCAGTTTCATCAATTTCTCATCAACGAATATAATCGGGTACTAAATGAAGGATTAGTGGCTCCGTCAATTCAGGCATTCCGCCAGCACCTTGGCCCCCAACACTTTACGGACATAAAGGTAATTGATTCTTTGATCTGGGCATTCATAAATTATCAAGAGGCGGTTGAGCATGAATAGAAGAACAAGGGACTGCTAACAACAAAATCGAGGCGACAGGGAATAGCCTCTGTGGTTTTTTTCAAAGGCTGGTTGCCCTGCGCCTCATTTACTGCGTTACACATAAATAATATAAAGGAGAGGAGAAAGGCAATGTTAGTTCTTCATTGCAGGCATCGAAAATAAAGTAAAAAATAGAACCCCCCGTTCCTTTTTATTGTATACTACCTATATGCAAGAATTATTAAAGAAAAAACCTCAATTGACCTTTGGATTTATAGATGTTGAAAGTGAAAGAACACCCGTTGATTTGACAATCAGCAGATTAGACCGCAAGGTCAATATGCTTTTCAGAGATACAATCCCAGAAATTCCATCAACTACATACGGGACATTTGCCATTTTTAAATATCCTGCCAAATTTATCCCACAGGTTATAGCCTACGCATTAAAAGAATATGCCAAGTCAGGCATGAAGATATTTGACCCCTTCGGAGGTTATAGCTCGGTTGGTTTAGTTTCAAGAGTTTATGGCTATGACTATGAGTTGTGGGATTTAAACCCAATTCTTAAAGTAATCCATGATTCTGCAATTATAAAAAACCCTAAAGTAAATCCGCTTGATTTGATAGATGAAATTAAAAAATCAGAAGCGAAATTTTTACCAAATTGGTCAAATTTAAATTATTGGTTCCCCGATGATTTTCTTTCAGTTCTTTCACAAGCATGGGGTTTTATTTATTCTTCACCTGATGAAATAAAACAGGTACTATTGATTCCTTTGTTGAAGACAACAAGATATTTTTCTTTCAGCGATGAAAAGGTTCATAAATTATACAGTTCTAAATTCTCAAAAGAAAAAGTGAAGTCTCTATTAAAAAGAGATTGGAAGACAGTGTTTTACGATATGCTGAAAAAGGAGATATGCACACTTATTAAAAAAGTATATGAATATAACCACCTTAAACCAAAATCGGTCAAATATAAAATTAAGACAGGAATTGATGTATTAAACACAGAGTTAGATGATGAGGTAAATATTCTTATCACGTCACCACCTTACTTGCAAGCACAAGAATATATACGGTCAACAAAACTTGAACTATTCTGGTTGGGGTATGATGAAAACTATATAAAGGAATTAAGCAAAAAAGAAATTCCATATAATCCTGTGGATGAGATTAAGATTTATTCAGAAAAGTATTTTCATTTTAGAAAAGAAATAAAAGAAAGCCATCTTATCCAGCTTTATGATAGATACTTTCATGCGATTTTAAATGCCTTCTCGAAATTGGGAGAGAAAGTAACGGACTATATGTTTATCTTTGTGGGACCTGCAAAAATAAGGACAACTTCAATTCCCATTGATGACATTATTGTAGAGCATTTGAGAGAATTTGGATGGGAACATGAGCTGACATATGTTGACCAGATAGTTTCACGAGTGATGTTTGAATCTAAGTCAAGGATTAACCCTGCGTCTGGGCTGGAAGACAGCAGAATTAAAACTGAACACTTGGTAGTTTTAAAGAGGAAGAGATGAGGTATCGCATTTTAGAAGGAGAGTTAAAAAGCTCTACCAAGTTCAAAGAAAAAATAGGCGAGTATATCAACAGGTTAATAGCAGATAACAGAGATACCATCGTATTTAATTTTGATGAACTGTCGGAGATATTGCTGTCAGCTTGCAGAATGAATGATCTCAATATCCTTTCTCGCCTTGGGAATAAAAAATTTTTAAATGAAGATGTAGCAGAAAGATGGATTATTGAAAGATTGCTGCCTAATACGGTTGTTATGGATTTCAGCGATGAAGATGTAATCAGATTATTGATATTTTGTTTTGAGATTACCTATCAGATGTTTGAGGGTGGGACAAAAGCAACCGTCAGCGCAAAAGGCTTTAGAGAAAGAAGAAGAACCTTTGAGTCTATAGTGGTTGACCAATTCACAGGCAAATTAGGGGAAATTATGCTTAAAAGATTCCTTGAAAATAAATTCTCTGCGAAGATAGAGTTAGATTGGGAAATATCAAGACAGATTGAGAAATACAGAAATGATATTATAAATGCGAGGAAATGGGTCTGCATAAAAACTTCCCCTTCTCTGGCTGGTATTTGGGCAGAAGCAGATATAGGATATGATTATGGTATAACGGTTAAGTGTTCAGTTCCAGAGCCAACCATCCTGCAATTCTTTGTAGAGGTTTGTGGTTTTTCAAGACTTCTTAATTTTGCAGAAAGTAAGATTCCATCCTCTGATGACACATTCAAAGGCTATATTGACGGAATGCGTGAAAGAATAAAAGACTACAAATGTGGAGAATTGTTATCAAAGCTAAAAGGCTTTATCTGTGGATATTTCAAAACCTCTGATTATAAGCCCCTCGAATTGGGTGAAAAACTGGCTTATTTAGGAGAAGTAAGAGAGAAAAGATATCTTCTACAAATCAGGGAGATTAAATATACCAATGAGGATTGGCTTAATTTTCTGAAAAAAATAGGCTTAAAATAAATTTAAGGAACGGGGTTGCAATAATAAAAATAAATAAAAACATGTGTAACAAAGCACTCCAGCGGATGGCTGATAGCCACCGCTGATTTTGGTCGTTGTGTCAAAAATATACTGTAACCACTTCTATTTGTGCTATCATAAGTTTTATAGAATATGCACTGTGAGGTGAGATAATGAGAACTAAATTAAAAATGATTTACTGGAAAGGTGAAAAATTCTGGGTTGGTAAACTAATTGAACATCCTGAAATAATGACACAGGGAGAGACATTAGAAGAACTTGAGAAAAACATGAAAGATGCATATATGCTTATGACGATGGAGGATGTTCCTGAGAAGCACAAAGTTAAAGAACTCACCCTCACTGTATGAAAAGAAAAGACCTAATCAAAAGGCTGACTGATTCAGGATGTATTCTTGTTAGACATGGAAGCCACCACGACTTATACAAAAATCCTACCACAGGAAAAAGCAGCCAGTTCCAAGGCATAATGAAATAGACGAAAACCTTGCGAAGCATATAATAAAAGAATTGACATAACAAAAAATCCAGCGGATGCGGTATAACCACCCCGCTGACTTTGAGCGTTAAATAATAGAGGAAGAAATATGAGCGAAGACGACAAGATTATCCAAAGTAGTCCATTCAAAGGGAAAAAGATCGAGTTTGCACCTACCACAGGGGTCGATATGTTTTTGGAGATTGCCGATGATTTTATGAGGCGAATCTTTGATTTTGAACCAGGAGAATACCTCATCACAGATGAATCGAGTCTCTTCGATTTCACCGGTCTGGATGAGATGGAAATACCTGACATCCACAAGAAGATTCAGGATGTATACGATCTGGATGTATCGGACATCCCATCGGGCAAATTGTTGGGCATATTTATGAGAATCCACTGGCAGAGGTCTTAATCAGCGGTTGGAACAGACACAGTGAGACCGCACCGCTGATTTTATATATTAGGCATAAGCAAAAAGAAATGAGATGGGATACGAAGCGAAAGAGACAGAACATTCAGGCTCCGAGAAAGGCTGTGGTGCCGGAACTTCCAGGATGTATGGCACATGGTAGTAGTCCTGAAGAAGCTTTAAAAAGTGCTCAAGAGGCGATTAAATTATGGATTGAACTGCCCTTTTTGACTCTACTTCCTGGATGAGTGCATCTATCTCGGCCCCATCCATAGTTTCCTTTTCGAGGAGTCCTTTTGCTAATGCGTCAAGAAGCTCCTGGTTTTCTGAGAGGAGTTTTTTAGATGTATCGTATGCCTCAATCACTATTCTCTTAACCTCTTCATCTATATCAATTGCAGTCTTTTCACTGTAATCCTTGTGCCTTGCTATCTCTCTCCCGAGGAAGATCTGTTCGTCCTTTTTCCCAAATGTAAGGGGACCGAGCTTTTCTGACATGCCCCACTCTGTAACCATCTTTCTTGCAAGCTCTGTTGCCCGCTCAAGGTCGTTGCCAGCCCCTGTTGTCATGTGATTCAAGGCGATCTCCTCTGCAGCCCTGCCTCCAAGCAGTACCGACAGGGCCTTCATAAGATAGTCCTTGGAATAGGTGTATCTGTCATCTATAGGCAACTGCTGAGTTACACCGAGGGCCCTTCCCCTCGGAATGATGCTAACTTTATGTATTGGGTCAGTACCTGGTGTTAGCTTTGCGACAAGCGTATGACCTGCCTCATGGTAGGCAGTATTCCTCTTCTCTGTCTCGCTTATTATCATACTCTTTCTCTCAACACCCATCAGCACCTTGTCCTTTGCTGCCTCAAAATCAGATACCTCGACCCTGCTCTTTGATTTCCTTGCTGCAAGCAAGGCTGCCTCATTAACAAGATTTGCAAGGTCAGCACCCGAAAAACCAGGTGTTCCGCGGGCTATCTGCTCAAGATTGACCCCCTCATCAACCGGGATGTTCCTTGTATGAACCTTTAGTATTTCATGCCTTCCTTTTACATCGGGTTGTGGGACGACCACCTGCCTGTCAAACCTGCCTGGCCTGAGAAGCGCGGGGTCGAGGACATCAGGCCTGTTTGTAGCTGCAAGGATAATAATCCCCTGATTGGTTTCAAAGCCATCCATTTCTACAAGTAGCTGATTCAGGGTCTGCTCACGCTCATCATGACCTCCGCCCAGGCCAGCCCCCCTGTGACGGCCAACGGCATCTAGCTCATCAATAAAAACAATACATGGTGCATTCTTCTTTGCCTGGTCAAAAAGGTCCCTTACCCTTGATGCGCCTACTCCTACAAACATCTCCACAAAATCAGAGCCTGATATCGAGAAGAACGGCACTCCAGCCTCCCCTGCAATAGCTCTCGCAAGAAGGGTTTTACCCGTACCTGGTGCACCAACCAAGAGTACTCCCTTGGGAATCTTACCTCCGAGCTTCTGGAATTTCTGGGGGGCCTTAAGAAAGTCTATAATCTCCCGAACCTCTCCTTTTGCCTCTTCTATTCCTGCAACATCAGCAAAGGTTACCTTGACTGACTTTTCAGAGACCAATTTTGCCTTTGTTTTACCAAAGGATAACGCCCTGTTACCGCCTGCCTGCATCTGTCGCATAAAGAATATCCAGATAACAACAAGAAAGATTATAGGACCCCATGAGAAAAAGAGGTTCCAGTACCAAGGGTTCTGTTCTGTCGGCTTCACAGTAATCTTTACGTTCTGAGACCTTAAAACCTTCACAAGGTCAGGGTAGGCCGGGGCATAGGTCTTGAACCTTTTGCCATCTTTTAATTGACCCGTTATATGGCTATCCTTTATTACAACCTCTTCAACTTCACCTGCCTCGAGTCTGGTCATAAACTCAGAAAATATTACCTCCTCCCCTACCTTCTTAGGGGTGCTAAAAAGATTGAAAAGGAGTATAATCATCATTCCGATAAATAACCAGGCGAATAGACTTCTATAAATATTCAATTTCAATCCTCTACTTCCAATAATTATTTTACCATATCAAAAGGGCTTTTTGGTGACTGCTTCCCTTCACCCTCTATTAACCTCTTCTGTATCTCTATCAGGCTATTTATACCCTCTTCTGCAAGTGTTATAAGGCTATCTAATGTGGCCTTTGAAAAGGTCATTCCTTCTGCAGTCCCCTGTATCTCGGCAAATCTTCCGCTTCCTGTCATCACAATATTCATATCTACCTCTGCTACAGAATCTTCTAAATAACAGAGGTCGAGTCTAGGCTCCCCGCTTACAACCCCCACGCTTATAGCAGCAAGATAGTCCTTGATTGGAATTTTTTCTATAAGCCCATTTCTCAGTGCGTATCTCAATGCATCGGAGAGGCATATGAAGGAACCTGTTATTGCTGCTGTCCTTGTGCCTCCGTCTGCCTGTATTACATCGCAGTCTATCCATATCGTCCTTTCACCGATGGACGATAGGTCAACAACAGACCTGAGTGCCCTGCCTATAAGCCTCTGTATCTCATGGGTCCTTCCACCAATCCTTCCTGTAGTGGATTCCCTTACTAACCTCATCTGGGTTGCTCTCGGAAGCATCGAATACTCAGCCGTTATCCATCCCCTTTTCTGGTCCTTCATAAAAGGCGGAACCTTGTCCTCGATCGTGGCCGTACATATCACCTTTGTGTTTCCCATTTCAATCAGTACCGAGCCTTCAGCAGTCCCTATGAAATTCCTACGAACCTTTACCTCACGTATCTCGTTGTTTTTTCTTCCATCGGGTCTCATTTATCCTCCATATTTCAAATCACCGGTAATAACCAAACAATGTTTGGTCAATTGGTTATTTTAGCTGCTAACCGATATCTTTTCTATATGCTCTATCTTCTGTCCGAGAAATTTCTCACCAATTTCTAAAAACCTTTCAGGCAAATCAGTTACATAAAACTCTCTTAAAGGCTTATCCTTATGTTCTTTATGTTCTTTCTTTAAACCTCCAATCTCAAGGATTTCCTTTATCTCCTTTGCTACCTCGACCGCAGAGTCTATAAGTCTAACACCTTCACCCATTACCCTTGATATGACCTCTTTCAGTAAAGGATAATGAGTGCATCCAAGTACAAGGGTGTCTATTCCCTTATCCTTTATTTCCTTAAGATATCTTTCGGCGATCAGGGTAACAACATCTCCCTCTGTCCACCCCTCCTCTACCAGCGGCACAAATAAAGGGCAGGGAAGACCAGATACCTCTACATCTCTGTCAATAGCCTTAATCGACATTGTATAAGAATCGCTCCTTATTGTTGCCTCTGTACCTATAACCCCGATCCTTTTGTTCCTTGTTGCCATGACAGCAGCCTTTGCACCCGGTTCAATAACTCCAACAACAGGGATGGGGATACTGTTTTTAATGTTACCGAGACTGACAGAAGATGCGGTATTACAGGCAACTACGAGGAGTTTAATATCCCTTAAAAAGAGGAATCTCGTGTTTTCGAAGGAATATCTAATGACCGTTTCTGGCGACCTTATCCCGTAGGGAACTCTCGCAGTATCGCCGAGATAAATAGTACCTTCATCAGGCATTTCCTTCATTATCTCCTTTAGAACAGTGAGTCCGCCTATTCCGGAGTCGAAGACACCAATCGGTCTGTCTTTCTTATTCATATTCATGGGAAACCATATCTTTTAAAGGATAGGAGAGATAAAGATGGCCTCCGAGCGTCTCTATCTCCTTGCCCTCTATGAGAACTTTTACATCCTCGATGTCATCAAAGTTCGAGATAAGGCTCACATACAGACCCTTAAGAAGGAGGAATTCCGTAAGGGCATCGCCCTGGAAATTCCCCCTGAACTCCTCTGATAGATCAACATAGAGTACTCTGTCTTCACCTCTGTAAAGACCGAGGAGTTTTGCATCCTTCGGCATATCTGATATCCTCATATCAGCAGGCCCTTTAAGAAATTCTTTTACTATAGCCTGTGCAATTGCTATTTGAGTAGTCTTCCTCTGAAGCCTTTTCTCTTCGATCTGAAGCCGATTACCTACAGGATAGTAAATCTTCAGGGGAAAAAGGTCTTCTGCCTCAGGTAAGGTCTCAACTCCCTCTTCTGAAACTTGTCTTTCTTTAGAAGAGACCTTCGAAAAATAAAAATACCCTCCCGCTAAACCGCCTATGAAAAGCAATCCCAGCAGTATTATGATCGATAGCCTTTTCGTATTACACTCCTTTCCAATGTGTACCGCAATCTGCAATCAATACAAGAAAGTTTAAAATGCAAAAAGAAAAATTTAAAGATTCAAACCAAAATTTAAAATTAAAATTGCCCCGACCTTAACCTTTTCTAAATCTTTAATTTTGAATTGTAATTTTGCATTTTGCTCTTTAAATTTTGGATTCCCCATCACGGACTCACTTTGCAATGCTATTGTCCGTATGCAGCAAGCCCGTTTATAATTGCATTTGTCAATCTCGCCTTCGTAGGCTGGTCATAAACAACAAACCTCGGTGAAGGGAATTCGATTACAACAGAAGGAGCGCCTGTAGAATTAAGTATGGGGAGGGGCATTTCCCTGTAAATAACATTCTTCTTGAACTCATCTTTTATAGCCTTTCCGATGCTCTCAGAAAGGGCCTTGCTTTTTCCGGTATATTTTTTCTGCCTTGATGAAAGGCTGTAAAGGTCAACTATCTCATCAGAGCCCTCGTCTTCAAACTTAGCAACATAGAGAACAAAATTATCAGACATAGAGGAATGGAGGCTTATAAATATATCAGGAGTTTTCTGATTGGCAAACTTTATTCTATCAATAAGCGACATATACTGGTCTACTCTGCGCGTAAGAAAAACCTTCTTGGCCTTCTTTAAAAGGATTGCATATAAATCTTTAGTCAGACCCAGGCTTATATCTTTCTCCTTTATATCTCCAGAGGTGATACCAAAATCATAGCCTCCATGTCCTGCATCAAGGACGAAGACCTTAGAAAGGATTGGTGCGGATTGCTTTTCCCCTTTCTGGATGTCGAATACAAGCCTTACTGGAGAAGAGAGCCTCAAGAGTTTTATCTCGCCCCCTTCTTTCAGATTTATTACCAATAATTTATCCGTTGGCACTACCTCAAAGGGGAGGTCCTTCTGGGCTGTCAGATTGAATGGTTCCGGGAATTCTATCTTTATCTGTGAGGACGAAGCAGTAGCTTTTGTTTTATTTATGAATGATTCCTCGGACTCAAACACAATCCGCATTAGTCCTTCCTGTTTGCTGAACCTTAGTAATACCTCTGTCTTTTTCTGGGCAAACAGGGGAACCGTCATAACCGACAGGACTAAAAATAAAAAGAATCCCTTTTTCACTTGAAGACAGCCTTTCTCTACCGTTAACTTAAAGATATAGTAAAAGTTTAGCCAGATTCCGGGTCAAGCACGGAATAATACATCAAACGTCACAGAAGGATTCCCGACAAGTGGGGGTGACATTAGAGCAAGCCCTAAACTCCTTAACTTTGATTGGCTAAACTGTTACAAATATATTTTTGGTGGAGGCGGCGGGAATTGAACCCGCGTCCGAAAGTACTACTCTCAGGTTTCTACATGCTTATTCTGCTTTTTATTCTCGGATAATGAAACGCCAGCAGGCGGGCTTTTCATTATCCCATCCCCATTAATCTCACCCCGCACTTTTGGGAAAAGTGCGGGGCCAGCCTGCTTACCGACGCTATCCCAGAAACACAGACAATTTCAGGGTAGCGTGCTGCTTCAATTAAGCAGCGAGTGCCAGTTCGTTGTTGGCGTTTGTGTTTGTTTCCGTCCTTTTACCCTGTACCGTTTCTGGTGCAGGGTTCGTGGTGACGGAACCCCGACATGCTGCCTGAGCCTCATAACCCCCGTCGAGCCCTTTCGCCCCCGACTGAAAGATTTATACTAAATTATAACATATTTATTTTCTACTCTTCATCACCCGTTCTATCGTCCTCTTTGCCTCCCGTTCTTTTATTTTTTCCCTCCTTTCATAGAGTCTTTTACCCTTTGCAATGCCTATCTCCACCTTTGCATATGAATCCTTAAAATACATCTTCAGTGGTATCAGTGTATAACCTTTCTGGAGGGATCTCCCCCTCAATCTCTCTATCTCTCTTTTATAGAGGAGAAGTTTTCTTGTCCTAAGCGGATCATGATTCGTAATGTTTCCATGAGAGTACGGGCTTATATGACAATTAAGAAGAAATACCTCATCATCTTTAACAATCACGTAACTATCCTTCAGATTGGCCTTACCTTCTCGTAAAGATTTTACTTCTGTCCCCAACAGGACAATACCTGCCTCTAAGGTCTCCTCAATATGGTAATCGTGATATGCCTTTCTATTCTGGCAGACTATTTTCATCCTCTTGCCTACACCCTGCCTACACAAAAATATTTAAACCCTTTTTCCCTGAGTCTCTGCGGTTCGTATATGTTTCTAAAATCAAAGAAATATGGATCTTTAAGGAGTTTCTTGAGTCTGTCAAGGTCAAGATTCCTGAACTGGTTCCATTCAGTCACGATCACGATTGCATCGGCACCCTTTGCAGCGTCATAAGGGTCTTTGCAATATGTTATTAGCTTAGAGCTTAGAGCACGGAGCGTAGAGTCGTTGGCTATTAACTCTTCGCTCTTAGCTATAAGCTCTCCACTCCTAACAACCGGGTCGTATGCCCTAATCCTCGCCTCCTCTTTAAGGAGTTTTCTTATTATGTAGAGAGATGGGGCGTCCCGGATATCGTCTGTATTCGGCTTGAAAGAAAGTCCTAAGATTGCAATCGTTTTGCCTTTAAGCACGCCCATCGCATCCCTGATCTTTTTGACCATAAATTCTCTCTGCCTTTCGTTAGCCCTAATCACCGCATCAACAATACTGAGCTTAATATCATGCTCCTCAGCCATCTTTAAAAGGGCCCTTGTATCCTTTGGAAGGCAGGAGCCACCATAGCCAGGTCCGGGGTGAAGAAATTTTGAGCTTATCCTCTGGTCGAGGCCCATGCCTTTTGCAACCATATGGACATCAGCGCCCACCTTCTCACAGAGGTTTGCAATCTCATTAATAAAAGATATCTTTGTTGCAAGAAAAGAGTTAGAGGCATACTTAATAAGCTCTGCAGTCTCAATATTTGTAATTACAAAAGGTGTCTCTATAAGGTAGAGGGGTTTGTAGAGGTCCTTCATTATAGCGATGGCCTGTTGGCTATTTACACCAATCACGACCCTGTTTGGCCTCATAAAATCCTCTATTGCAGAGCCCTCCCTGAGAAATTCAGGGTTTGAGGCAATGTCGAAATCAACCTGCTCCTTAAGATTCCTCGAGACTATCTTCCTTATTCTCTCGCCTGTTCCAACAGGAACGGTACTTTTTGTGACGATTACCTTATACCCATCCATATTTGCAGCTATCTCTCTGGCCACCTCCTCGACATACTTCAAATCTGCTGAGCCATCCCCCCTCGGAGGGGTGCCAACGGCTATAAATATCACAAGAGAAGACCTAACAGCGTCTGCAATATCCGTACTGAAAGTGAGCCTGCCCTCTTTAATGTTTCTCTGTACGAGCTCTTCAAGACCAGGCTCATAGAAAGGGGCATGACCTTCTTTTAAAGATTTTATCTTCTTCTCATTCTTGTCAATGCATGTGACGAAGACCCCGAATTCCGCAAAACAAGCCCCTGTTACAAGGCCGACATAGCCCATTCCAATTACCCCTATATGCATGGCGATCTCCCTTTCATATTCTTATCCTCCCATGTCTTCGCATATTTTAAAAAAGTATAATAACTGTAAAGAAGTGACAGTATCAATCCATATCTCCCATCGAGGAAACCCCTTCTGAGGAAAAACATTTTTAAGAATGTGAATAAAGGACGCAGTGTAAGGGAAAGTATACCAGACCTGAGACCCCTTCTGTCCATCTCTTTTGCTGATAGGGTCGAGTAGTCTTCTAACTTCTTTAAGAAATCAGAGAAGGTTTTTGATGTATAGTGCTCCATGGGATTTTTTAGATATCCTGTACTGCCTTTGACCACTACCTTTTCATGCACCTCGCGCTCTTCGATAAATGCCCTGTCCTTCCTGAAAAGCCTGAGGGTATAATCAGGCCACCATCCACCGTGTCTTATCCACCTGCCGAGGAAAAAATTCTTTCTCGGTATATAGAAACCGCTGTGTTTATCATTCAAAACATTAGAAATCTCCGATTTAAGTTCGGGTGTTAGCCTCTCATCGGCATCCAGTATCAAGACCCAGGGCATAGATGCCCTGTCAATGCCTCTCTGTTTCTGCCTTGCATATCCCTGCCATTCTTCTTGAAATACCTTCTCTGTGTATTTTTTACAGATATCAACGGTGCGGTCAGAACTGAAGGAATCAATTACTATTATTTCAGAAAAATCCTTTACACTCTCGATGGCCTCTTTAATATTTTTCTCTTCATCCTTTGTCACGATCACCACTGATACAGGTATCAATAATTCCCTCCCACAATGATGGCTGCTCTTGTATGTTATATTAATTTATGATTATTATTCCTGCAATAGATTTGAAAGATGGGCAGTGCGTCAGGCTTCTCCAGGGCAGGAGAGACGCTGTAACAACGTATTCAAATGACCCTGTAGCTACTGCGAAGCGGTGGGAATCCTGTGGGGCAGAACTGCTTCACATCGTTGACCTCGACGGAGCGTTCACAGGCAATCAGAAAAACCTGGATGCAATAATAAAAATCAGGCGGTCAGTAAAGATTGCCCTCCAGGTGGGAGGGGGCATAAGAAAAATAAAGGATGCCGTGAAACTCTTTTCTGTGGGTATAGACAGAGTTGTTATAGGGACGGCAGCTATAGAGGATCCGGGGTTTATAAAATCTTCCTGCAGTAAATATCCCGGGAGGGTCTTAATCGGCATCGACGCAAAGGAGGGAATGGTAGCTATCAGGGGCTGGGAGGAAGTTACATCACTTGATGCAAGAGAATTCGCGAGACGCTTAGAGATTGCAGGTGCAACAGGTGTTGTATATACGGACATAGCGAGAGACGGCACGCTTTCGGGACCTAACATCGATGCCACACGAGAAATAGTTGAAAGCGTCAAAATCCCTGTAATCGCATCTGGCGGGGTTTCGTGTATTGACGACATTAAAAATCTCATGAATATAAAGAACCTATGGGGAGTAATAACTGGAAAGGCGATTTACTCAGGGACACTTGACCTTGAAGAGGCAATCAAGGTTGTTTCTGGGAAAAGTTAAAGGTTATAACAAGCAGGGTGGCTTTCGCTGGATTTGGGTTATTGGTGATTTTAGCTCAATCCTTAGAGCTTCGATTATTTCATTGCCTGCAGGTGAAACCCTGAGTTTGAATTTATTATCTCCATAGATGACTGCTACCTCCACATCGGAAAGATTCTTAGCATCGGAATACCTCGCACATATAGAGGCGGCAACCCTTAAGGCCTCATCAGTAATCTCACCTACTACCAATGTAGTTGGGCTTCCGTACCCCTCAACCTTTAAAAGGCAGCCCTTAACTGATAAGGACCATATTTTTTCATTCTCGGCCCTGTTTCTCCCAACAATAATCTTACATGAAGGGGAGAGCCTGAAGTGCCTTCCTATCTTCAGCAGGTTTAGGTCTTTAAAATCTGAATCGGGATTATAAGTGAGCAGGTCTTTGAGCCTGTGTGCATAATTAGGTTCTGTGAGAAGACATCCGCCTGCAGGTGCGGGATAATCTGCAAGACCGAATTCTCTCGCAAGGGCTATCTGTGGCTTCCTCGAGCGACCTCTAAGGTCATAGAGCGTGTCCCTACTTATAATCCCTCTGGCCTCAGGGGCTGTAACCTTCAAGAGTTTTGCACTGAGTGGCCTTAACACATAATCTGTAACTCCTGCCTCCTTATCAATAAAATAGAACGTATCTTTTCTTTGACTCATTGGCCTCTGTCCAAGCACCTCACCTGTTATGATGAAATCTGTCCCGATCTCCTTCATAAAAATCTTTGCCTCTTTGAGCATCAGGATTCTGCAGTCGATGCACGGGTTCACGTTCCTTCCATAACCGAACCTGGGATTCTTCACTATCCCTAAAAATTTATCTGAGAGATTGACAATCCTGACCTCGAACCCAAACATCTCTGCAACGGAAAAGATGTTCTTAGAGCAAGCAGGTGCTTCGCAACCAAATTGCGTAAGGAATTTCAATGCCTTAACCTCAATACCTTGCCTGAGTACCGTCAAGATTGCAAGTGTACTGTCAAGACCACCTGAGAATAATGCTACTGCCTTTGCCATGGTAATCGTGAAGCGTGAGACGTCAGGCGTAAGAGGATTCTCTTATTTTCTGTTCACGATTTACGCTTAACGACTTACGTAGTTCATCAGGTGTTGCCACTGCTGTGCCGACCTTTCCAACAACTATGCCTGCTGCGTGATTTGCAATAACAGCGGCATCTATCATGCTTGCACTTGCTGCATAGGCAAGAGTAAAAACAGCTATTACCGTATCTCCTGCACCTGTGACATCATATACATTTCTCGCCACAGTAGGGATGTGGGCTACCTTGTCTTTCTCAAAAAGACTCATGCCCTGTTCACCCCGCGTAATAAGCACAGCATTGCATGAAACCTTTCTTAAAAGTGCCCTCCCTACATTTATAAGAGATTTCTCATCCTTAATTTCTATACCCGAAGCAACGGAGGCCTCTGCGAGATTAGGGGTGATAAGGGAGACATTTTTATAACAGTGAAAATGGCCTATCTTCGGGTCAACGGAGACGAAGATATTAGCAGGCATCGAATTTTTAAGCACTCCTCTTACGAGTTCAGAAGAAACAACACCTTTCTTATAGTCTGATATAATCACTGCATCATGGTCAGGTATTAGCTCGCGTATATACTCTAAGAGCCCACTGAAGACCTTTCCATCAATCCTATCTTTATCTTCCCTATCAAACCTCACCACCTGTTGATTATGGGCAATCACCCTCGTCTTTACCGTCGTGGTTCTTGAGCACCGAAGGATGCCCTGACATTGTATCCTTCTTTCCTCAAGTAGATTCATCAGAACCTCTCCAGCTCTATCATTGCCTGTTACCCCTGCAATCGTTGCATGACCTCCGAGCGCCACTATGTTGCTCGCCACATTTGAAGCCCCTCCTAAAAGAAAGTCCTCCTTTGTGACCTCAACAATAGGGACAGGGGCTTCTGGAGATATCCTGTTCACCCTTCCCCATACATAGCGGTCAAGTATCAAATCCCCTATGACGAGTATCCTTTTCTTTCTGAATTCTCTCAGAATCTTGCTGTAGGACATATAGTGTTTATATTCTTAGGAAGCGCTCACTCTGCCATCGCTTTATGCTATTTTAGCATAACAAAAAACGGAAATGGATCCTGACCACCTATAGGTAATTAAATCTTTTTTGGAAAGATTGGTTTTAAGAGTATAAAGAAATGACACAAAGGCTATTTAAGAGGGGAAAAGGTCAAGAAGGGGGTGAGAATATTGATTTGACAATGGCAGAACCTTCTGCAAAAATATCTACTATCTATGATTAAATACATTGAGGAGAAAGTATTAAAGGGAAATCCCATATCAAGGGAAGATGCCCTCTATATTGCTGAAGTCTCAGGGACCGAAATCTTTGAACTCTTTGCATCTGCAAACAAAATAAGAAACCACTTCAGGAAAAACACCGTAGGTCTCTGCTCCATAGTCAATGCAAAATCAGGCGCATGCCCTGAGGACTGCTCTTTCTGCGCCCAGTCATCCAAAAGCAAGGCCGAGATAGAGATATATCCCCTTCTTGGTAAAGGAACAGTTATTCAGAAAGCAAGGGAGGCAAAAGAATCAGGTACAAAAAGGTTTTCCATTGTAACAAGCGGTAGAAGGGTTTCAGAAATAAATTTATTGGAGATAGCAGATATGATTTCTGAGATCAAGGAGATCGGGCTTCTTCCCTGTGCAAGTCTTGGCCTGCTAAGAGAAAGGGAGCTTTCGATACTCAAATCAGCCGGGCTTGAACGTTACCATCATAACCTTGAAACCTCTGAAGGCTTCTTCCCTCAGGTATGCAGCACCCATAGTTATGCTGATAAACTCAAGACTATAGATGCAGCAAAATCTATCGGGCTTTCCCTGTGTTCCGGTGGCATCTTTGGAATGGGAGAGACGTGGTATGACAGAATTGATATGGCCTTTCTGCTGAAGGAACTCGATGTTGACTCTGTCCCAATAAACTTCCTTATTCCTATTAAAGGGACGGCTTTAGGTCATAAAGACTTACTTCACCCCTTTGAGGCATTAAAGATTATAAGTCTATTTAGATACATCCTTTCCCAAAAAGAGATAAGGATCTGCGGTGGCAGGATGCAGATACTCGGTGAGTTTAACTCTATGGTCTTTCTCGCCGGGGCTGATGGCCTGCTCATCGGAAATTATCTGACCACTTCAGGGAGGAATTATGAAGATGATTTCAGACTCATCGAGGCATATGGACTTATTTCGCAGCATAAAGACCTGTTTTCAGGTAGGGTCTAATGCAGGATTTACCGGATATCTATGATGTAATCATAATCGGTGGAGGGCCTGCCGGGCTTACTGCAGGAATTTATACCTCAAGGGCCCGACTCAAAAGCCTCCTTATTGGAAAGGGGTTTGCAGGGGGTCAGGTCACAACCATTGAATGGATAGAAAACTACCCTGGATTTGACGAAGGAATCTCAGGAATAGAGTTTTCCCAAAGAATGGAAAGACAGGCAAAAAAGTTTGGACTTGAGATAATTCAAGGCTCTGTTACAGAGATCTACCTGCATGATGAAATAAAAAGAATAGTCCTTGAAGAAGGTGAAGTACATGAAGCAAAAGCTGTTATCCTTGCCACAGGGGCAAATCCAAGGCCCCTGAAAGTAGAAGGTGAAGAGCAATACAGAGGCAGAGGGGTCTCATATTGCGCTACCTGTGATGGGGCTTTTTTTAAAGATAAGAAGATTGCAGTCATTGGTGGTGGAAATTCTGCAGTCCAGGAGGCGATATTTCTGACTAAGTTTGCAGAGGTCGTGTATATAGTGCACAGGAGAGATCAACTCAGGGCAACAGGAATTATACAGGAGCGGGCATTTGCAAATCCAAAGATAAAATTTATATGGAATTCCTTGGTGGAAAAAATAGATGGGAAAGATACGGTAAATGCCTTGTTTCTGAAGAATGTAGAGACAGGCGAGCGCTCTCAATTGGATGTCGAGGGTGTTTTCGTCTATATTGGTTATAACCCCAATACAGGATTTCTCAAGGGCCTCGTAACACTAGATGAAGACAATTACATAATTACTGATGAGGAGATGTCTACCTCTGTGCCAGGGATTTTTGCGGCAGGCGATGTAAGGGCAAAATCTCTGAAACAAATAACTACTGCTGTAGGAGACGGCGCTATGGCAGCTGTATCAGCAGAGAAATATATTTCTCAAATGAAGAGATAAGGGATGGACTGGGAAAAAAGTAAGGTTATCTATATTTTTTATTTATGAGAGATGCTAACTCTTTTGCATTTTTAGGTGCATAGCCAAAGGCATCATTGTTGAAATAAATGAAGACATCCCTCTTTTGTCTCAAATAAGCCTTGATCCTTTTTGCATCATCTTTCAATAATTCTGTACTGTATGATGTTGCATAACTACCCCCTTCTCCATGCCTCCTTATGTATACAAAGTCAGCAGTCAGAGGCAGTCTATTAAGAAAATCGGGCCAGTCTGCCATGCAGAGTGCTGCCTTTTCCTTTTCAAGTAGTTCAATAACCTTCTTGTCTATCCATGTCCTGTTCCTGAACTCAAAGGTATTTCTCATACAATAAGGTTTCAGTGCATCGAGGAAGTCTTTGAGACGTTCTAAATCCATGGTAAATGTGGGAGGGAACTGCCATAAGACAACGCCTAATTTTTCTTTAAGTAGCGATGCCCTCGAAAAAAACGCCTCGACAGGCTCTCCACAATCCTTAAGTTTTTTGACATGTGTTATAAACCTGCTACCCTTAAGAGAAAAGACGAAATCTCCAGGAGTGGATGAATACCATTTTGAGAAGGTTTCCCTCTCAGGGAGCCTGTAAAAAGTGACATTAAGCTCTACTGTTGAAAAATGCCTACTGTAGTATTCAAGCCAGTAGCTTTTTGAGAGATCTTCTGGATAAAAATTCTCTCTCCAGTGATCATAGAGAAAACCGCTACAGCCTATCTTTAAATTTGCCAATATAAGTTATTTTATCATAACAAGGACTTAGCATGCTAAATTTCATGACCCTTGACCTATTTTTACATCCATGTTAATTTTATGCCGTAATAGAGGAGCAGATATGGCTATAAGTAAAGAGCTTCTTGAGATATTAGCATGCCCGAAATGCAAAGGAGATATCAAACTGACAGAAAAAGAGGACGGACTGATATGCGAAAAATGCAGGCTCCTCTATCCGATAAGAGATGGCATACCCGTTATGCTGATAGATGAAGCCCGTGAGGTGACGTAGACTATCTCACGGGCTGAAGTAATAGTATTAGGTGAGAAGTGAAGATGGAATATAAGGGATTAGACCAAAGGCTTCCCTTGATTCAGAATGCTGACCTGAATGATAAGATAGTTCTCGTCAGATTGCCTCGACATATGACATCACAAAATATCTTCCCTCTTATGCAGGCTTTTTGATGCAGCAGGAGATAACTAATCTGAGTTCTGTTATCAATCCGCAGAGGCCTTTTCTGGCTGTAGTCGCTGGTGCTAAGTACGACACGAAGATAAAGCCTCTTTATGCAATCTACGAGAAGGTTGATCATCTGATCTTAGGAGGCGTGATTTATACTTAAGTTGATATAGACCCGGAATCATTTAAGGACCCTATTCTGGTAGAAACCCTCTTAGGTGCCAGAACCATATTCGTCAATGCTGTTATGGGATACACACCTCATTTCACAGCAGGGTCAGAGGCACTGGACAGGACGATAGACCAGAATAGAATTGCCCTTAAGATGTACGGTGGAGGTGACACCCTCCATGAGTTCAAGAATCTCTGCCCGGGCCTTTACCTCTCTGTTCTGGACAACACTCAGTACTACTTCTTTACCGGTGGCGGGGCTGTCCTGACTGCCATAGAACAGGGAAGCCCTTATGGGCTCAAGCCCATTAAGGCATTGATGGAAAATAGGAAATCTTTTTCCTTACAACCACTGGCTTAATCGTCCGCTTCACAATTTCGATAGTATTAGAAACACGCAATTTATCGAAGAGCAGACCAAATCTTTCCTCAAGCTCCTCCTTTATAGGCTCCTTAACATCTGCTGGAAGATCCCACCACTCCTTTTTTAGAGGGCCAAAGCCCTTTTTCCTCGTGGCATAAATAAATTGCTCCTCTGTCTGTCCCTCCTTCCACTCCTCTGCATACTCCTGTTTTAAAAATCTATAAACCCCATCCCTGAATTCTGAGGAAAGGTGTCTGCTTTCATAGATAATATTCTGAAACCCTGTGGCAAGATGTATCTCTGATGTCCCTGCCTCGGGAAAGAGCCCGAAGGCCTCTTCAGGGAGGGTTGATGCACCATGCTGCACAACACCTGAAAGGCCGTATTCCTTTCTTGCAATGTCTGAAAGTGTCCTCAGGGTATCAAAATCTATCCTCACCTCTGCCAATGTCCCATCAGGAAGGACAACTCCTCCATGACTTGTCCCACTCTGGACGCTGATCTTGCTCAGCCCTTTCCCTGCCTTAAAGGTCTCATTAAATCCATCGAGGTAAGCCCTGAGCTCATCAGGTGTGCTATTTTTACCTCCAATCTCACCTATCTCTCCACCAATAGAGATGTCTATTCCAACAGGCTGGGCCTCTCTTATATAGGTAGCGAGTTCTGCCGTCTTCTGAAAGTTAGGTCTCTGCTGCCCCCTGACCGTTGGTTCTTCAAGGTCTACAAGGGTGGATGAGTCGATGTCAATGTTATAAAACTCGGCCTCAATAGCCTCTTTAATTAACCTTCTAAGATATCCTGTTTCTGCTTCAGGGTCACTCAGATAACTCCTTCTTACAACCTGGAAATGGTCACCTTGTATGAAGACCGGTCCGATGTAGCCTTCCCTTACTGCTGCTGCAAGCACTACCGCAGCATATTCGAGAGGTCTCTGTCTTGTATATCCAATCTCTGATCGAGCAATCTCGAAGATAAATGGGCCTACATCTTTTTCTATAGCCTTTCTGAAGACGGCCCTTGCAGCATCATAGGTAAGACCTCTAATATTTATTGCAGGGACTGTAAAGTTAGGGTAGTCTCTTGCCATCTCCTCATACAAACCCTGTATAGATGAAGGAACTGCACCTGCTGCCTTTGCAGCCTCCTTTATGAGAAGGAATAAGGTGTTCTTCTGTCCTTCCTCAGAGAACACAGCCTCATAAACGAGGTTGTCCATTACACCTCTGAGATCCTCGATATCCTTTACCACTACCTCGGCATCCCTGATCGCAATGATCTCATTTAACATCCCTCGCCTCCTTTTGAACTCAATGGCTCCTCCTGAAATACCAACTTAATACCTTCTCTATGTTAGCGGCTATGCTGTCCTTGGCATTTACTATAAATATCCTGTCCTCTATCTGGAAGAGCTCCTTTTCCATCCTTATAATCTTTGGGGGACTAACATACCTTACCTTTAACTCTTCATCGAACATTGGAACAACCTTGTCCTTCATCCTCAACTCTGTATCCACAAAAAAAATGCCTATCTCGGGTAAAAGATCAGAGAGCCTGTCGAAAAAAGCGGTTATTTCTTTCTGATATATCTGCTTCGGGGGAGAGGATTTTATCTCCATATATAATATTGCCCCGTCTACCTTTGCAATTAGGTCATAGTCGCCACCCACCTTCGGCCGCTTAAATTTAATGCCCCATATTGCCTCTGCAGCAAATTCTACTTTAAATGTCTCTGATACAAACCATTCGAGGGTTTCACCAAAACTCTTTACAGGTCCAAGGGATAGCCTGAAACCGTCAGGTAATTTTTCGACAAGGCCTATCTTTCTCATATACTCAAGATAGTCTTTCGTAACTTCTGATGTTGCATAACGTGTAACATTTTCGAGTCTGAAAAAACTCTGGTGCTTGATAACATCCCTCAGAAATAGGCGGAAGGAATATTTCTTCATCATCTCATAATAGCCGCTCAGGAATTCCTTCTTTGGCAGGAGTAAGTCTTCCGAGGGTTCTTTTTTATAAATCCTGAAGCCCCGGCGCCTTAAGAGTACATCTAGCGGAGGAGTGAGTTCCGAGAGTGACTTCCTGAGCCTTTTTATTTCATCACGGAGGTAATGGGCTCCGTCAAGGAATTTATTCCTGGACATCGCTTATATAAACTTGACCGCTATCCTTCTGTGTCTCGGGCCATCAAACTCGCAGAAAAAGATAGATTGCCACGTTCCTAAGAGCAACTTACCCCCATCAATAATCACATTTAAAGAAGTGCCTACAAGAGCTGATTTTATATGGGCATCGGCATTACCTTCCCTGTGGAAATAATTCATATCCTGTGGTACAAGCCTGCTGAGGGTATTCTGAATGTCACGTTGTACGCTCGGGTCAGCACCCTCGTTTATTATGATCCCTGCAGTTGTATGAGGAACATAAAGATAGCAGACACTATCTTTAATCCCGGCCTCTTTCACAGTCTCCTGGAGCATTCCGGTAACATCAATAAATTCAATTCTTGACTTGCTTCTAACATTGATATACCTGACCATCCAAACCCCCAAAAAAGTTCCAAGTTCAACCCTGAACCCTGGCCTGACGCCAGGGCAGGCTTGATTCAGGGCAAAGTTTAAAAGTCAAAAACCTCGTTATAAAACCCTTCACCAACCGTGAATTCAATCGAAAGTGCAATAAGGTTCACGGGTATATTCAGCCCTTTGAGTCTCATTATATCTTTTTCTGTTGTAACAATCCAGTTGGCATCACTCTTTTCAGCACTCTTTATAATCTTCTCTATATCCTCTGAATTGTATCTGTAATGGTCTCTGTAAGATTTAAACCCCCTTAAATCCACACCTGCTGATAAAAGAGACTTTTTGAACGATTCTGGATTACCTATACCAGAAAAACCAAAAAATCCCTTCCCCTTTGCCCATTCGAGAGGAAGTGCACCGCCAGTTGCCGTTATAAATTTTGAAGGCCTGTGTTCAGCAGAAAATATAGGTGCCCTTGTATTATGTTGTCTTATTTCTTCAATAAGACCTTTGACTCCTGACTCCGCCTGAGGCGGATGACTCCTGACTGAATTATCTGTCCTTGTTATTACAATAATGTCAGCCCTGCTTATCGCACTGAGGGGCTCTCTCAACGGACCGAGAGGAATAAGCCTTCTATTCCCGAAAGGATTCGTACTGTCTATGAGCAGAATATCTTTGTCTCTGAAAAGGTCCCAATGCTGGAAACCATCATCGAGGATGAAAAGAACTTGAAATTTGAGATTTGAGATTTGAGATTTGAGATTTTCAATCGCAAAGATGCCTGCTTCATATCTGTTTTTTCCTTTTACCACAGGTACTCCTTTCAATCTTTCAGCCATTAGCATGGGTTCATCGCCTGCCTCTTTCTCGCTCAAAAGAGGCCCATCACCTTTGCTTACAAGATATGGGCCCTTTGTCTTTCCCTTATATCCCCTTGTCAGGATAGTTGGTATAAATCCCCGCTTCTTCGCTTCCTCTGCAATTACAATTGTGGCAGGGGTTTTACCTGTCCCACCAACAGTTATATTCCCGATGCTTATCACCCTGCAGGGAAGCCTTTTCTGATTCTTAAGAGCATGGTATTTCTTTAGTGAATAACCGATATAGTAGAGAGCTTCAAAGGGAGTCATACTTTTTAGCTTCAAAGTTAAGCAAACCCCGTTAGAAAGGACGGAGCTTTAAACTCCCCCTTTTCTAAGAGGATTTTAAAATTCATTTATACCATCCCACCCTCACGGACGGGGCCTTCTAACGGGGCAAACTCTGGCGGAGGGGGTGAGATTCGAACTCACGGTAGGTTACCCTACAACGATTTTCAAGACCGTCGCCTTAAACCACTCGGCCACCCCTCCGACAAGGCAGTGAATAGTGTCGTTCACCATGGTAAAGAATACAAATTTATTATATCAGAAGTGGAATTTGACTTTTTGCTCTGACTTCTTTTAAAGTTTGTAAAAAATATAGAATAGATATTATGAGGTAATTATGAGAGATTCAGCCTTTCAGTTAGTTCTTCAAGCAGGATATGTCGTCAAGGGTGTTTTAATAATACTTTTGTTTTTTTCGATAGTCTCCTGGGCAATAATATTCTTCAAACATCGGTATTTTTCAAGGGCAAATAAAGAGACTGACCAGTTCCTCCGGGCGTACAGTTCGGGCAGAAACTCTAAAGGGCTTTACCAGGCAACAAGGAATTTTACCATCAGTCCTATCGCAAACGTCTTCAGGGCTGTTTATACAGATGAGGGAAATAAGGACAGAGGCGAGACAAAAAGGCTTCTCAGGAGATACGAAGCGCTGGAGTCAGCAAAACTCGAGAAGTATCTTAATTTTCTTGCAACAACAGGTTCAACGACTCCTTTTATAGGATTGTTTGGAACTGTCTGGGGGATAATGAATTCTTTCAGAGGCATTGGGGTAACTGGAGCTGCATCACTTGTTGTTGTAGCACCGGGCATAGCTGAGGCACTGATTGCAACTGCTGCCGGTCTTGCTGCTGCTATCCCTGCGGTAATAGCATACAACTACTACCTGAGCGTGGCCCGTAGGATGATTATCGAAATGGAGGATTTTTCAGAAGAGCTCCTCGACTTTTTTACAAAAGAGGATACATGAAATCAAATAGAAACAGGGGCGTCCTTTCAGAAATAAATGTTATACCCTTTGTAGACGTGATGCTTGTCCTCCTTGTCATCTTCATGGTAACGGCACCCCTCCTTCAACAGGGCATAGATGTGAATCTCCCAAAGGCAAAGGGCAGAGATCTACCTTCAGAGGAAAGGATAACCTTAGTTATAAAGAAAGAGGGGACCATTTACATGAATGAAAATCTTGTTTCTATTACAGAGATGAGGTATAAACTCGAGGCGATAAGTAAGCTGAACCCTAATGTCTTTCTAAAGGCAGATAGAGGCGTGCCGTACGGTTTTGTTGTCGAAGTCATAGGAGAGATAAAGGACGCTGGAATAGACAGACTCGGAATAGTAACAGAGCCCAAGATAAGCCTGAGATGAGGGAGCCGAGCCTTCAGAAAACAACCGCCCTTTCTTTGGCCCTTCATCTTACAGCGTTATTGACAGCCTTTATCGTTCTAAAACAATCGAATCATCTTATTCTCCCATCTCCTTATACAGTAAGCCTTGTCAGCCCTGAGGTATTGAGAGGTGATATGACAGGAGAAGGCCTGAAGACCGCCTTAGGCGTATCAGAATCTTTGAGAGATACTTCTGTCATGGAAGATGTTCTTGAACAGGATAAGAAAAAATGGAGTAAGAAAGAGGAGGAAATAGTTAAAGAGAGGATATCCGCCATTGAAGCCAAGAAGAGGGTAGAACAGATAGTCAGACTACGCTCTATGATCTCTCTCAAGGCCAGCGGAGGTGACCGCAGGGATAGGTCTGAAACAACCCCTGTTCATACAGGAGGGGGGGGCCTTTTTGACGATTATTATACAAAGATAAGAAGGGAGATACGGCAACAGTGGGTCTTCCCTGACATCGGGCAGAATGATCTCGAGACGATCATCTCTATGAAGATAATGAAGGATGGTACAATCTCTGTGCAGAAGATAGAGAAGAGCTCAGGCAATCCCTTTTTTGACAGGTCAGCCATTAAGGCACTCAGTAAGGCTAGCCCGCTACCGCCTCCTCCTTATGAAATGGAGATAGGTGTAAGATTCTCTCTATGAAAGAAAAGTTAAAAGTTAAAAGTTTAAAGTTTAAAGTCTTTATAATTTCTTTCTGTTTTTCACTTCTCACTTCTCACTTCTCACTTCTCACTTGCGAGGCAAAGGTCTACATCGATATCTCCTCACCTGCCTTCAAAAAACTCCCGATTGCGATACCGGAATTTTCTGGTCCCTCGGGCAAGGAGATATCAAACATCATCAGGGATGACCTCGAATTTACAGGGCTTTTTCTAAATATAGACAGATCTGCATATATAGAAAATCCGTCCCAGTCCTTTAACCCGAGGAACTGGAGCCCTATCGGGGCAGAGGCAGTTGTGAAGGGTTCTGTCAAGGAAGAGAGAGATTTGATTGTGATAGTTTCTCTTTATGATGTTTTTGAGGGAAAAGAGATACTGAAGAAAGAATATAAAGCTGGGAGAGAACTTATCAGGCCGCTCTCCCATACCATCGCAAACGATATATACAAAACACTCACAGGCGAAACAGGAATCTTCAGATCAAGGATAGCATTTGTTGCAGAGGATGAAGATGGAAAGGGTATTTATATTATGGACTGGGACGGAAACAGGATCACAAGTATAGGATTGAAAGGGAATATAATTCTTACTCCCCGCTGGTCAAGGGATGGCTCAAAACTCATATATTCGGCCGAAAGAAATAGACAATGGAGTATATATTTGTTAGACTTCATGAGTATGACAGAGAGGAAGGTTTTTTCCTCAAAGGGCACAAATATAGTAGGAGATTTTTTACCTGAGGGAAATGATTTTATCTTCTCTTCTACAAAAGATGGGAATCCGGACCTTTATATTATGAGTTTGAAAGGCGATAATTCAATAAGATTGACCTCGTCACACAGTATCGAGGTATCACCTACTGTCTCACCCGATGGTCAATGTATTGCTTTCGTCTCTGACAGGGGCGGAAGTGCTCAGATTTATGTGATGCGCAGAGATGGCTCAGATGTGAGGAGAATAACCTTTGAAGGCTCTTATAATACATCTCCCGCCTGGTCCCCAAAGGGTGACAGAATCGTTTTCTCAGGAAGATGGGGTGCAACAAATCAGACATTCATAATTAACCCTGACGGCACGGGGCTTACCCAGCTTACAACACAGGGAAATAACGAAGACCCGTCATTTTCTCCTGATGGAAGATATATTACCTTTACTTCAGACAGAGATGGGTTCAAGGGTATATACATCATGAGGGCAAATGGAGAATCCCAGAAAAGGATTACCCCTAAGAATCTGAGGGCATTTGGCCCCAGGTGGTCACCAATGTAAAATCATAAATTCCAAAAACCAAATTCCAAATTTGGAATTTGAGATTTGAGATTTGGAATTTAAACAGGAGGAGGTTAAGATGAAGAAGATTTTTGTATTAGTATTAATATTAGCATTCGGGTTTATCCTTACTGGTTGCCCACCGAGAAAAGTAGTACTGCCAGAGCCGCCAAAACCAGTTGTTACCCCGGAGGAGATTAAAGAGAAGGCTGTTGAGGTAAAACCTGAGGTAAAACCTCAGGTAAGGCCTGAGGTAAAACCTGAGGTAAAAATAACAGAACAGCCTCTTGTAAAGGCAGAGCCAAAGGAAGTAGAAGCACCAAAGTATATTGAAGAAAAGGTTGTCTTTAAATTTGAAGACATCCATTTTGATTTTGACAAGTATGATATACGACCAGATGCAAAACCAACGCTTAAGACTGCTGCGGACTGGATGCTTAAGAATCCTGCTGCAAAGATTCTAATCGAGGGCCATTGCTGTGAGATAGGCACAAATGAATACAACCTCGCACTTGGAGACAGGAGGGCAAAGGCAGCGAAGGATTACCTTATAGCCCTCGGTGTAACATCAGGCAGGATCGAGATGGTAAGCTATGGTGAAGAGAGACCTTTCTGCACAGAGAGTAAGGCAGAGGAATGTCTAAAGAAGAACAGAAGGGCACACTTTGTTATTCTAAAGGAAATAACTAATAAATAGTGCAGAAAAATTTCAAATTTCAAATTTCAAATTTCAAATTTGCTGTTTACTGCTTACTGTTTACTTTTTACTTTTTAATATCTGGCTGTGTGACGGCTACCGAATTCGAGGCTCTCAGAGGCGACGTTAACCAATTGAGGAGGGAGACCTTTGAACAAAAGAAGGGATACTCTGAGCTCAGAAGAGATCTGAATGACATCAAAGAAAAAACAGAAAGTATAACGGTGACTGAGTTTGAGACGCTCAAAAACCATGTGAATCAACTGAAGAGAGAGACTCTTGAACAAAGGAAGGAATCCTCAGAACTAAGAAGAGAACTGAATGACCTTAGAGAGAAAACAGCTAATGTCATAAAAGAAGATGCCTTTCATGCCTTCAGGGAAAGCCAGGCAGAGATTTATTCCAGGGTTATAGAAATATCGAAAGACCTCCAGGTGCTTACTGGGAGATTTGATGAAAACAGATATTCCATGGAAAAGACATTGAAAGATTTAGCAACCGAGAGGAACCTCATAAAGACACAGATAATAAGTATCGAAGGCCAGATAAAAGATGTCAGGGACAGGCTGGGTGCCATAGAGAACCTGGTAAGGCAACCGAAGGAACCTCCAAAAGAACAACCCTCTTTCCAACCACAACAGGAGGTTTCCCAACCTCCAAAACCAGCAGAGCCAAAAGATAAGGTAGCAATATATGGGACAGCATATGATGCCTTTAAGGGTAAGAGATATAAAGAGGCAAGAGAAAAGTTCGAGGCATTCATAAAAGAGTTTCCCCAGGATGAGCTTGCCGACAATGCACAGTTCTGGATTGCAGAGACATATTATGGTGAGAAAGACTTTGAGGGCGCAATCCTTGCTTATGAGACACTATTAAAGAAATATCCGCACAGTGAAAAGGCCCCGGGTGCCCTTTTAAAGCAGGGATTTTCATTCATCGAGATAGGAGACAGAAAGACGGGGAAGACAATCCTCGAGAAGCTTGGAGAGCGCTATCCTGATTCAAGAGAGGCAGGGCTTGCGAAGAAAAAGATAGAGGAGATTGAGAAAGAGGCAAGAAAAAAGAAAAAATGAGCGGGCCCAAGGATAATTATCAACGCATTATCAACTACCTGAGAGTATCCATTACTGACAGGTGCAACCTGCGTTGCATTTACTGTATGCCCTCTGAGGGTCTGACACCGATAGAGCACAAAGAGATTCTCCGTTATGAAGAGATAGTGAGGATTGTAAGGATTGCTGCAGGAATTGGAGTGAGAAAAGTACGCATAACGGGTGGGGAGCCCCTCGTGAGAAAGAATGCTACCTATCTCATTGCATCGATAAGAAACATAGGTGGAATAGAAGACCTTAGCTTGACAACAAATGGTATCCTTCTTGAGCAATATGCAAAGGAATTGGCAGAGGCAGGCCTGGAGAGGGTCAATATAAGTCTTGATTCTTTAAGGCCAGACAGATATAGAGAGATAACGAGAGGCGGAGATATAAATTCTGTCCTCAGGGGCATTGAAGCCGCTGAAAAGGCAGGGCTGAGACCAATCAAGATAAATATGGTCCCAATCCGCGGGCTCAATAGTGATGAGATAGGGGAATTTGCAAAAATGACATTAAAGGTTCCCTACCAGGTCAGGTTTATAGAATTCATGCCCTTTGGCACAGAAGATATGTGGAGACCTGAAAAATTTATCTCTGCAGACGAAATAAAATCTATTGCTGAACGTATAGGTCCACTTACTCCTGCAAAGTTGGGAAAATCAGGGCCTGCAAGGTATTTTAGATTTGATGGTGCCTCCGGGGTGGTTGGTTTCATCAGCCCTCTCAGCAACCATTTCTGTGGAGAATGTAACCGCCTCCGGCTAACTGCAGACGGAAAACTAAGACCCTGCCTCTTCTCAGAGACAGAGATAGATTTAAAACCCGCCCTTCGGGGGGGTGCGCCCGATGATGAAATTAGACGTCTCATTAAGCTTTCTATCGAGGTAAAACCTGAGGGTCATAATATTAGAATCCAGAACACTGAACTCAGGTCGCTGATTAAGAATAAAGATGACCGCAGAAGGCAGATGTCGAGGATCGGTGGGTGAAGTCGGGGCGAAAGGATTTGAACCTTCGACACCAGTTCCCCCGCACCAAACCTCCATCGGGGATACCGGATTCGAACCGGTGACTTCTCGGTCCCGAACCGAGTGCTCTACCTCTGAGCCAATCCCCGAGACAAGTTTGGTGCGGGGCAAGCCGAACCGTATGCGCTACCAGGCTGCGCTACGCCCCAAATAAAAAATAATAAAAATTGGGTGCTCCTTAAGTCAAGATATTAGGGTGAATAAAGGAATCAGTTATTATCTCACAGGAGTTTTTGGTATGACATATGTGCAGGAAGGGCTCCCCTCAGATATACACTGCTGGCGCATTACATCTTTTCTGAGAAGGTCTCTATAAATCTGCAGCTCGTACCTGCAGGCCTCTCTGAACTGCGACGCAACCTTCAAGATAGGGCAGTTAAACTGTCTTAAAATGTAGTTGCTCTCATCCTCACCGAGGTCCACAAGATATCCATCTGATCCAAGGATATCCTTCAAGGCATGAACTTTATCGTGAAGGTCTTTCTTATCCGAAAAGACTTCCCTTTTCTCCCTGAGGATTCTCTCTTTGCGCCACCTGAATATATCATCTATCTTATCCCGGCCTTCATTCTCTTCGAGATCTTTAAGGGCATTTACAATAAACTCGTGATATGCCTTTGGGAAGAGATCATCTGCCTTATCCGTGAGCCTGTAAAGAAATGCTGGCCTGCCAACACCATGCCTTTTTGCAAAATAATCCACAACACCCTTTCTCTCGAGAGATAGGAGGTGTTGCCTAATCCCCATAGGAGTAATACCCAGTTGTATGCTCAGGTCATCAATAGAGAGGGAGCCACTCTTTTTAAGCAGTAGTAGTATCCTCTCCCTCGTAGGATTTCCATTAATGAACATCGCCATAGGAAAAATAGCATAAAAAAGAAGTTTTTGTAAATATTTTTGATAAAAACTATTATTTTGATCCTTTTCCTTTAATAAAAAATGTGAAATAATAATACAATGATAGAACTTCGAGATGGAATTTTTGAGCTTTACAGAAAGGCTGCTACATCGTTGCCCCCTGATGTTGAGAAAGCCCTAAGGCATGCCCATGAAGCTGAAGAGGATGGGTCAAACGCAAAGACTGCATTATCGGCTATACTTGAGAACATAAGGGTTGCACGAGAGACGGAAAGACCCATATGCCAAGATACGGGGGTACCCGTCTTTTTTGTGAAGGCTCCCAATGGCCTGAGCCAGCCCGAATTAAAGGACACAATCATAGAGGCTACAAAATTTGCAACAGAAGAAGTACCTCTAAGGCCTAACGCCGTTGATATAATCAGCGATAAAAATTCGGGGGATAACACGGGGGTAGGATTTCCAATTATCTACTTTGAGGAGTCTCCAGACAGCGCCCTCTCTATAAAACTTATGTTAAAGGGTTCAGGTTGCGAAAATGTAAGTCAGCTTTATAAGCTACCCTTTGAGGAGCTAAAGGCAGAGAGGGATCTTGATGGTGTGAGAAGGTGTGGACTCGATGCAGTTCACAAGGCCCAGAGTAGGGCATGCCCACCCTATATTATCGGGATAGGGATAGGTGCTTCCAGGGATCAGGTAACGAGGCTATCAAAGGAACAGCTCCTGAGAAGGCTTGAAGATACGAACAATATCGAGGTCTTATCAGAACTCGAAAAGAGGCTCCTTAATGAAATAAACCGGCTCGGGATAGGTCCCCTCGGCTTAGGCGGTAAAACAACAGCCATCGGGGTAAAGATAGGGGTAAATCACAGACATCCTGCATCGTACTTTGTAGATGTCTCTATCTGCTGTTGGGCAAACAGAAGGGCAAGTTTGATATGGTAGAAAAAAAGTCAAAAGTCAAAAGTCAAAAGTCAAAAGTTGAGAAAACAAAGACAATTAAACCACCGCTAACAAAAGAGGAAGTACTTTCCCTGAACGTCGGAGATAGGGTACTTATAAATGGACAGATCGTAACGGGAAGAGACAAGATTCATAAGTTCCTCTTTAACGAAAGGCCGAAGATAGAGGATATACCTTTTAATCTCAAAGGAGCTGTCCTTTACCACTGCGGACCTATAGTAAGAAAGACTGAGGAGGGTTTCAAGCTAATAGCAGGAGGTCCAACAACAAGCATCCGGGTCGAGATGTATGAGCACCGAATAATACCACAGTATGGGATAAAAGCTATTATGGGAAAAGGCGGCATGGGCAGAAAGACCCTGAACGCCCTTAAAGAAAATGGTTGTGTATACCTTCACACCATAAGTGGGGCTGCTGTTTATCTTGCAGACAGGGTAAAGAGGGTAGTTGATGTCTGGAGGCTCGAGGATTTTGGTATGGCTGAGGCGATGTGGATATTTGATGTCGAGGAATTCCCTGCGATAGTGACGATGGATGCCTATGGCAGAAGCCTCCATGAAGAGATAGAGAAGATATCTTACGGAGAATTAAAAAGGCTTATTGGATTTCCTTAAATAAATTTTTCACAACGTCTGCATATGCGGATTTACCATATATGAAGACCTGGAGTCATGCATACAGTGGTGTAAGTATGCTGAGAAATGTATTGGAGAGGAAATTTACCCCGCACCTTGCAAGGTGCGGGGTTTACAGAAGGCTCAAAGATAAAGAAAGATCAGAGTAAGGCTTCAGTGAATATATACAATCCTATAAAGAGGATATATGCCCTTAAAAAGGGAGAAATACTGCGAAGATTAAAGGAATTCAAAAATCTATGGTTCAGGGGTGATGAAGAAATCTTCGCCGAGTTGGCTTTCTGTATTCTTACCCCCCAATCTAAAGCAAAGGTCTGCTGGGAAGCCATAGAAAGGCTCAGGGGAAAAAGCTTATTGCTAAGGGGGTCTGCTGAAGAAATCAAGGAAGAGATAAGGTATGTGAGATTTAAAAACAAAAAAACCGAGTACTTTTTAAAGGCAAGAAATTTCTTCTCCAAGAATGGCAGGGTTTGTATGAAATCTATCCTCAGCAAATTCAAGGATATCCATAAATGTAGAGAGTGGTTAGTCAAAAACATAACAGGTCTCGGTTACAAAGAGGCGAGCCATTTCCTTAGAAACATAGGTTTCGGAGAAAAAATCGCCATCCTTGACAGACATATACTCAGAAACTTAAAGGAGCTCGGGATAATAGAGGATGTCCCAGAATCTCTAAGCAGGTCAAAATACTTAGACATAGAAAAAAGGATAATAGCCTTTTCAAGACAGATAGATATACCTTTTTCCCATCTTGACCTTCTCCTCTGGTATAAGGAAACAGGAGAGATATTTAAATAGCCCTAAACAAAGAGGCTAACCTGTCCAGACTTCTGATAGAGTTCCTTTTCATTTACCCATGGGTTGCAAAACTCCCATGGAAGGCGGGGTTTTTACAGCTACAGATAGAGCAGTCTATACCATATCGTTTAGCGATATCTTTAGTAATCCTGTATTGTGCTATCCTCATGGTCTTTGGTAAAAGCCTTGTCTATATTACCCTGAATTAATCAATCCTATAATCTCCTCACCATATTCAGCAACCTTCTTTTCACCAACGCCTGTTATATTCAAAAGCATCTCGGGCGTACATGGTCTTACCTTTGCTATTGTCATAAGGGTCTTATTGGAAAATACAAAATATTCAGGCACATCCAGCATTTCAGCCTTTTTATTACGCCATTTCCTAAGTATCTCGTATAGTGCAACCTCATCCTCAGTAAGTTCAGCTAACGATTCACAGGACAATTTCTCTTGTTTTACCGCCTTGTTTGCCACTTTACGCCTTACATAACCAACGAGTATACTCCAGAATCTCCCATCCACAATATCGGCACCGAACCTCTTGACATTAACACTGGCAATAAATGAATTCATCTCTCCAAGCTCTTTTTCATTGTTTATCAGAGGGATGTTGAATATCCTGAACTGTAAAATACCCGTAGTGTCTTCAAATTCCAATCTGCTCTTAGTGTTAGATAGGGTTTCACGCTGAGTCATAAAGTGTCTTATAATTAGATCAAGTTTTTCAGAATATATGCCATTTACCTGAAGATAACAGAGCTCCTGGGCATCTACTGATTTTTTAAATGGCCTTGTAAGCCCGATCCTCAAACATAGATAGTTACTGCCATTGATAACATCTTCAAGGTTAGCCTTCAGTTTATCCCTCGAAATACCCGATTCAAACCGCTCAATACAGTAATCGATGAACTGGAGGTCTGTTACAGGCAGGTGATACCGGATGCCAGCCGACTGGAATGAGACCCTCGTTTTAAAGGGCAATACCGCATCAATATCACTATCGAAGAAGTTAATCTTCACACCACTATTCAATTTTATAGTGGCAAGGGAACAAGTATCAGTGCCGGGGATGATACCTTTATTTTCGGTGATACAGTCTTTGAATGCAGAGGATAGTGACTCGCTAGCACAGGCATCCAATTTTCCACGCCATTCTGATTGATTGACAAATCTAACAAACTCTACATCTCCTAGTTCAAAGATGTGGTCTTCTTTGTGTGGTGGCAGAGAGCCTTTTCTATGCTTGAAGGCAAATCTCACAATTGCATATGGATAAATATTGTTTTCTTCTATAAACTCCCCCTGTATCTGTCTATATTGTAGAACCGGACGGATATTTTCGAGGGTCTCGTAATTAATTCCCGCAATACATACCCCACCCCTCATATAGGTCAAGTCTGTTATTAGTACCTCCATAAAAATCCCTCCTAAAGATGGATGATTTCAACATCATGAAAGATATTTTCTTTTAATAGTTCGGCCACCAGCCTCCGATGGCATCTGTCAGGGAGCGGCTCAGAACATAGAAGGACAAAGGGTTCGATAAAGATGTCTCTGTTCTGCTTTAGCCAGCTGATGGCATCTCTCTTTTCCATCAGCCTTAAAAAATTTGATTCATACTCCTGCCAATTCTTCGACCTTTTATAGTACTCTCTTATCATTTTGTCCGGTGCAAGTTCTGGCAGATGGATATAAGAGGCATCGAGTATCTCTTTAACAAAGAATCTCAGGTCTTCCCTCTTCGTGAAACCTGCAAGCTGTGAAGTATTGTTTTCCCTTATGTCAACTACTTGCTTTATTCCATGCTCCCTTAGAATACCGAAAAACTCTCTTGCTGGCCTCTTTGTATAACCAATAGTGTAGATCTTCATATGTCTCCAAACAATGACCCCTGAAGTTCGGATAGCATCTCTTTCTCGAAATCATCCTCCTGCAATACTCCATTATGTCTTATGTGGATAATCTTTATGCCCTTTTTATACATATCGAATCCTATCAGGTTCCGCCTGTGGCACTCAAATGGTTCCTCTTCAGAGCATATTATAGCAACACGATATTTCGTTACCCCATTCGTCAGCCTCTCAATCCCCTTCTGATAAAAATCCATTTTCCTGATCAGGCTATAATCAGGTTTGCCATCTGTGTAACAGCCCTTATCTTTTGGCTTACCACCGAGGAGGTCACCAAGATAGATATATATGATATTTTTTGAACTGATAGCGCTCTCCAATTTATCCCTGTTAAACCATGGTGCATACTCACTGTATGGGATGCTTCTGATATCAACGGCAACCTCAATCCCTGCAGCCATAAGTATCTTGAGGAAATCGTCTAATTGGATATTTGAATGGCCTATGGTATAGAGCGTTCCGTCCATCTAAAATTCCTCATCTTCACATGGGTTAAACCTGTTTTCATAATCAGGAAACTTCTTACTTAATATATTGAAGATAGATTACAGTTCGTTCAAGACCAATCCTAACATCACATTAAAAGTGAGGTAGTTTCATCAAACTTTATCTTCTCATCTAATTCAATAGCTTTTTGTTTCCTAATATCCTCTATCTTTTTCAGTGGTCTTTCAAGCATATTGCTTCTTGTTGTGATAAGATTGTCATATTCTTTCTTGGCAGCATCCAGCCTTTCACCCATTAGCCTGAATTTATCCTTATAGGCTGTCCATTGTTTCGAGAAATCTGCAAGCAATTTGAGAATCTCTGAAGCAGTTTGTTCAAGGTTAAAGTTTTCAACTGCCTGTCTTATTACAGCGAGAACCGCATAAAGTGTGAAAGGAGAACATAGAATAACTTTTTGCTTTAATGCCTCATCCATTATTGTTGCATCAGCCTCATTTATAAAACTATAGACCTGTTCATTGGGGATAAAAACAATTACATAATCAACGGTATTTTCAGCAGGGTTGATATAATCACGGGTTGTGACCTGCCGAATCATAATTTTTGTATTTTTCAGCAGATCGTCCTTATAACGTTTTCTATCATGTTCGGACTGCGCTTCAAGGTAGTGCTGGTAGTTTTCCATCGGAAACTTTACATCCATGTTAATCTTCAGTTTATTTGGTAATAAAAATGTATAATCAGGTCTGCCCGTCGAATGTTCTAAAGTCTTTTGCTTGATATAGTTAATTCCCTCCACCATTCCTATCAGCCTGATAATGTCTTCTGCCATGCGCTCACCCCATTCACCTCGTTTTTTAGAGCTTGCAAGAGCATGTCTCAGATGATCGGTTGTGTCTTTTAATTTAAATGTAACCTCTTCATGTTTTTTAATAAGAGTCGCCACCTCTGTAAATTTTTCACCACTCGTTTTTCCTACCTCCTCAATTTTTCTTTGAACCTCAGCTATTGTCTTTCCTATTACCTCAATATTCTGGTCTATAAGCTCCTTTTTCCCATCAAGCTCTTTTTTACCTTCTATAGTTTGAGTTTTAAGTTTTTCTTCAGCAAGTTTCATAAAATCATCCGCACGTTTTATAAATTCATCTGTATTCTTAGAAAGGGCCTCTAAAGAAAGAGATTTAAATGTTTCGCTGAGTTCGCCTCTCATGTCTTCAAGACGCTGCCTCTCCTCTTGAAGATATTTCTGAGATTCCTCGAGCCTTGCCTTTAATTCCCTTTCAGCATCAAGTTCGCCTCTAATCTGATTTATCTCCAATTCTTTCTGTTGAGTTTGCTGCCTCAGTTCATTGACCTGAGCCTCAGCATATTTAGCCTTACCTTCGGTATCTGCTAATTGTTTTGAATAACCCATCTGAAGGTCAGCAATCTGTTTTGTATAAATCCCCTGAAAATGAGCCCTTGCTAAAAACCAGGCAGCAAGCCCGCCAATTATTAAGCCCAGAATTATATATACTGTTGTTGTCATATCAATCTCCATAAAAAATTAAATCTTCTCATAAACCCATACCCTTCCACCATCCCTTATCTCCTCTATCCTTTTTACAAGCCTTTTTTTGTGAAGATTAAGTAGTCTTGTACCGCTTGTATTTGCAGGAAGTTTTAAAGATTCGGAAAGATCACCGGCTGTGATTCTACCTTTTTTAAGAATAAAGTTCAAAGTCTCTTTAAGATAATTATGAAGTTCTCCAAGAAGGATTTTCTTACCATTCTTCATCTGGGCTATAACTGCAAGGTCCTTCCTCTCAAGGGCAACCTCTATGTTTTCCTTCTGGTTTTCGTTGAGACCTGTGAGAATAATATATTTATCACCGTATTCTCCACTGAGCAGGCGAGAAATAAGTTTTGCAATTACTTCATCAGCACATGAATAATCAATAATCCCAATCTTTGAGAAATCAAGGGCAATAACCTCCCCATCCTTTTCTTTCACAATATCACGCTCGATCCTCTCCCGTACCACCTGACCCGATGGACGAGTAACAAGGTCAGACGAGCCATTTTTGAGTTCTTCTTTGATGAGTTTATGGAGGTTATAGATTATCAACATGCCCTCAGACTGAATATCTCCTTAAGCTCCCTATCAGAAAGCTCTGTAATCCACTTCTCACCTGTGGCAACAGTTAAATCGGCAAGCTCTTTCTTTGCCTTTATCATCTCGTCTATCCTTTCCTCGAATGTCCCTATTGTAATGAGGCGGTAAACCATGACATTCTTTTCCTGGCCGATTCTGTAAGTCCTGTCTGTTGCCTGTGCCTCTACAGCAGGGTTCCACCAGAGGTCATAGTGTATTACATTTGTTGCCCTGGTAAGATTCAGCCCTGTGCCTCCGGCCTTCAGGGAGATCACCATGACCTTGTGTAAATCTTTTTGCTGGAAATCCTCGACCATGCTGTCTCTTTTCAACCTTGGTATGCCTCCGTGAAAGAAAAAAGCCTGTTCTTTCAGTTCCTGCCTGATCATATCAACGAGAATCTCACCCATTTCTCTATATTGCGTGAAAAGCAAGGCCTTCTCTTTCATGGAGATAATCTTTTGAATCAGGTCCATGGTCTTTTCTGATTTGCCGGATAGCTCTTTGAGGGGTTTCCCTTTCTTTGAATAGTGGACAGGATGATTGCAGATCTGCTTGAGTGAAGTGATAAGCTTGAATATGAGCCCGCGCCTTTCTATTCCTTCGCTGTTTTGAATTTCATGCATTGTAGTCTCAATGACCTGCTGATAGAGAGAAGCCTGCTCTTTAGTGAGATAGCAGTATTCGTTGAAGATTGCTTTTTCGGGTAGGTCACTGATAATGGATCTATCTGTCTTGACCCTCCTTAAGATAAACGGCCCTGTTACACGTCTGAGCATATCAATCCTTTCTTTATCTCGATATTTTTCTATTGGAACAGAATATCTTCTCTGGAAGACCGGGAGGTTCCCGAGGTACCCCCTGTTAATGAAATCGAAGATGCTCCAGAGCTCGGCAAGTCTGTTTTCAACAGGTGTTCCGCTCATAGCAATACAGGCATTTGCCTTAACGGATTTTACAGCTTTTGTCTGATCTACATCTGGGTTTTTTATATTCTGTGCCTCATCAATAACAGCAAGCCCCCATTCTCTTTGAGTGAATTTTTCGATATCACGTCTCAGGATTCCGTATGTGGTGATTACCACATCTTTATTTTTTAATGCCAGCTTTCTTTCATTACCATGATAAATTAGTAAGGACAGAGATGGTGCAAATCTCTGACATTCCTTATACCAGTTGCCAACGAGGGTTGTCGGACAGACAACAAGAGCGGGATGCCTCAACCTTTTATCCTCTTTGAGCTTTAACAGAAGTGTGATAACCTGTATGGTCTTGCCCAGCCCCATGTCGTCAGCAATACATGAACCGAGACCCTTTTTTGCATTGGAGTACAGCCATCTAAATCCCCTCTCCTGATAATGTCTTAATTGTCCATTAAGTGTTGATGGGATGGTAATATCCTCAATCTTTAACAGATCATCCAGAATACTCTTCAGTGCTTCATCCGGGTTAAAAAGTGTCCCATCGACCTCACCTGTAAGTGCTGACCTGATAACCTCTATTGGAGAAAGCTGTGGCGGGGGTTTCCTGAGTTTATCCAGTATATTGCTAACCTCTTCAGGTTCCAGTAGCAGGTATTGGTCCCTGAATTTAATAAGACCTTTCGCTGATTTCACGAGCCTGATGAATTCTTCTTCAGAAATTACACTGTCTCCGATTGCAATCTCCCACGAGAAGTCGAGAAGATTATCGAGAGAGAGATAAGAGACAGCCTTTTCCCTTCCGCTACTTTTTGCTTTGATGGCAAGGCGTAGAACTGCAAGATTTTTTAGTTCCTTAGGGATAACAAGCCGGATGCCGAGCAGGCTGAGTATGTTCGAAGACCCTGTGAGAAACCGCGCGGTATTTTCGAGGTCGAGGATGAGATAACTTCCCCCTTTTTCATTTACTATTGTCTTCAGCTCTGGTATGTAGTCGGATGCGATGGTAATCTGCCTTAAGACATCTGTCCTGACTGCATCTGAGGGGCAGGAAAACAGAGTCTTTCTACTTCCAAAGATGGTAGAAAGGGGTAACATAGATGACAGAGGGTCTTTCTTGTTTTCAATATCAATATGGAGGCTGAAGGTGTCATTTGCTGATGTCTCGATTCTGATTACTGGCGAGATATCCTTTTTTCTGATAGAGAGCCTTTCGAGCCAGTCTGCAACCGTCTTTCCTGTATGTATCTCTTCAAACTTTTCTGATGTATAGGTATCATCGGCAAAAAAAGCCCTGCCGAGTTTATCACCCTCAAGTTGTCTGACCCCCTCTGCGTAACGAAAGAAAATATGGGTCAGTATCATTGACAGAACATCATATACTCCTTTGCCGTTCAGTACACTTCCGTCTTCTTCTCTGAAGCCCAGGATGAGGGGTTTGATCTGGGTGAGATATTCGATTGCCTTTTGAATTTTTTCATGATGAATGAGCGGTACATATCGGATTGAAAAATCGTGTCTGTTTTTCATGACCACTTCGGGTATGAAAGATGCCGAACGAATCAACGCAAGGGCAACAGAAGTGGAGGCATTTAAAAATAGTGACGAAGGAGAATTATTCTCTAATGTTGTATCAAGTGGCAGGCCCAAAAGAAGATCAAAAACAAAACCTGTAGGAACGGTAATACCATTCCTTTCAACAAGCTGGATGCGGTCTTTATGTATTTCCGGAACCCTGATTGATATATTCCTTCTAATGGCTTTCCGGTTTCGGGATGACATTATTTCAGGAAAGAGAGAATGGAGGATCTCTAAATTTTGTTCATTTGATGGGATAAAAACCTTAGTCCTTTCACCCCGCACCACAGAAAGCCACGCCCCGCACCAAAAACTTTTGGTGTCGGGGCACGGGTTTAAAGCCTTGGTGCGGGGTTCACTTATGTAGAGCAAATAAAAGTCGATATTCTTCAGAGATGGAAATTCCTGCTCAATACTGAGCGTTTCTGCTGCACTGATAACGTTTTTATATGAATGAAGCAGTATTTTTTTGAAATCACCATCAGGATAAAAAAGTGGTCTATCAGGAAGAAGGGCAAAAAGAGAGATAATGTCAAGTGCAGGGAAGGAGAGGTCAGGCTCCTCTATGTTGGATGTCATTTCATCGAGATTCAATTGATAAAGAGGGGTAAAGATATTATTCTGCTGTGTCTGCTTTTCAGAAGGGATTGCAGTTGTTAGTCCTGCTGCTGCAACAAGTGCTTCTGTTGAAAGACCTCTTAAGTTAAACAGGAGGAAGGGGTTTTTATCAATTTCATTTGCTAAAAGGTAGTAGACCGCTGCAAGATGTTTACAGGGATTTGCCCAGTCAGGGCAGGAACAGTCTGCATGTATGTCACCCCATTTCCCTGGCAGAAGATGAACGCCCTGTCTATCAAGAATATCGAGGATTGACTCTGGCAGTTTCCCCAGGGTCAATTCAGATGCGAGAGAGGGATTTGAGGAGATGATATTCTTTATCTTTTTAGTCTGTTTACTGCTGAATTGACTGAGGTTTATTTTAATTTTATAAGGCGTTGGTCTCGATCCCTGCACCCTGGCAAAAACACTTGCATCTTCAACCTTTATCTCCCTTACTCTGCCATAATTGGCATATCTCCTTCCTCTCGGCAGGCGATTGGTGTTAAAGTCAATCCTCTCCATCGCCTCAACCCATGCATTCCCCCACCATGTCCTGCCAAAAGCCCTTCTTGTAGTCATATTAGCCTTTTAACCACCTGCAATAACAAATTTTTATATTTACGTTCATGCGCTCTTACTTCAACTAAATCTGGGACATGTTCGATTTGGAGAATCTGGTTTTATTAGCACGTAACCTAAATTCTTAAAGCTAACAAAACATTTTTCCCTTTTATCATCCGATGCAATATCGACGCGGTTTGTTCCAACAGTCCAATGAGGCATTTCTAATTTCTCAGACAATAAACTTGCTATATGTCCTCTAAGGTCGAGCATCTCGATAAATGGCTTATACCTTAGCTCAAATATATGTTGTGAATGAATTTTGCGTTTGTCTGATTTTTTTGACATATGCCTTACCTCACTATTTCATTGTTTAAACGAATATTTTTATCTTCAACGGATTCAATTGAAACTCAAATTTAGGGATTTGTCAAGGGAAAAATGAAGGTTTTAGAAAAGGTGCCTTTTGGGGCTTATTCGATCTCAGCCTTGAAGAAACACTCAGAGAAGCCATTTTGAAAGGGGAAAAAGGAAAAGTTGCTGAACTTAAATTTTAGTAATCTCCCCTGACCCCTCTTTAAAAAAGAGGGGGATTTTTAGAGTCATCCTTTTATAAAGGGCACTTAAAAAAAGTGTGGGCATCATCCATTCTTTAACCCTTCTTTAACAATTCTTATAGAAATTACCCTTTTTGTATATTCCCTTTCACTCCCGACTCCGACTTTCCTTCCTTTCGCAATTCCACCAAGGTTAAGTATTGATTTTCTTTTCTTCTTTAAAATCATTCGGTCTTATTTCGCTTTCTCTATTCCCAAAACTCCCTCAATCCAAAACTTATTTCTATTGCCCGATTTACTTCCTTCATCTTATGGTCTGAAAGCATTCCAACAAAAGTTTCAAGTCTTTCTTTATCGATAGAATATATCTGTCCGAGGTGGACAACAGATGCATGATGGAGACCGCTTTCTTCTGGATTTATCAATACGCCAACTGGAAGATCAGCAACCTTTAGATTACTTGTTATTGCAGCGACTATAGTAAGACTGCTTACTTTATTACCTATATCATTTTGAATAACAAGGGCTGGATGAGGTCCTTTTATTTCTCTTCTTTTTGAAGGACTAAAATCAAGAAAATATATTTCACCTCTTCTTGGATAGTTCATTTTTTCTTTGCCTTTCTAATGGCTTTATATTTCGCAACTGATTCTGCACAGATACTCAAAAAATCTTCTGATAGGCGTTTGTCATCCTCAGCAATTTCTTTGTAAATCTTCTCTGCCTTTTCAATAGCCTGCTGTCTTTTGTAATCATTAATCATTTTTGTAATAGCATCCCTGACAACCTCGCTCCTGCTCTTCTTTAAGCCTTTTGAAAGTTTGTCTATTTCCTCAACAAGCTCAACTGGGAAGCTAATCCCAAGCTTTGTAACTGGCATTTTATAGCCTCCTGATAATACTATATTTTTAAAATTAGAATACCATAGGGAATACCATAATTACAACAGCCTCACACCACCTTGGAAGACTCAAAAAGAAGCTGTTCGTAGCCGGTGATTTCTTCCCAATCTATCAGATGAACGGAGAGGTCATCGTCGCGGTAGTAGGAAAACGTGTTACGTCCCAGCAATCCGATACCGATTTTAGGGGTACAATTCCCACATAAAC
>JASEEX010000149.1 GCA_030019415.1 Thermodesulfovibrionales bacterium | reverse complement strand
CTGTGATCCAATACTCGTCTTCAGCTTCGAGTTTTGACCCTGTCCTCTGATAGAACTTTCCAATATCATGTAACAAAGCCCCGAGGATGACTGCATGGTATTCTCTCTTATTAAACTCAATCATTTACTCCCCAATAATAAGTTCGAGATTTAAAATTCAATGATTTATTGTCTCCCACATCATTTTTATCTTTTCAGTATTATTACCCCTGTCCTTTTTATTTCCTCAGCCAGTGCCCCACCATTATTGAAGTCTTCTGGTTTGAACGGAATAGGTTCTATCCTGCTGTCGATTTTTCTCCTGAATGGGACTATCTTCCTTCGATCTTCGAATCTATCTCCTGTAAACACATCGGAAATAAGTGCTATATCGATGTCACTCTCAGGTCTTGATATCCCCTTGGCGTGAGAGCCGAAGATAATTGCCTCTGATATAGGGATTTGATTTTTTCCAAGCTCCTCAATATACCTTTTGACTATTTCTATTATTGAATCTGTTTCAGTAGCCATTTCTTAAGCTCCTCAATCTTTCTTAAACCCGGATTACGCAAGGGTTGAATTTTAAGATGTTGCATCATTGTAAACAATTGCG
>JASEEX010000148.1 GCA_030019415.1 Thermodesulfovibrionales bacterium | reverse complement strand
CTGCACAAAATGTAAAGCCTGCTATTATGTTTGTCCTGTAAATGCGGTGAAGATAATGAAGCAAAGACATGTAAGGCTTGAAGAGGAATTTAGAATACCTCTTGAAGCCATAGAAATCATTGAAAGGAGAATCAAAATGACATTAAGAGATGTTTTACAGTTAAAACCTTATGAGATAGTGACCATTAATAAAGATCATGCTGTCAGAGATGCGGTAAAAATTATGAGCGAAAGGAATGTCAGCGGGGTATTTGTGGTCGATGAGAATAATAAATTAGCAAGTATATTTACTGAGAGGGATATTGTACGTTGTGTTTTTAATAACATCTCTCTCGATGAGACTATCGAAAATGTAATGAGGCGTGATATCACAACATTCGATTCTTCAGTGGAAATAAGTTCAGCAATATCTGTTGCTTCAAGAAAAAAGATTAGACATCTACCAGTTGTTGAAGGCGATAAAATAGTTGGAATGATTACTTTTAGAGATTTAGTTTCATATTTACTTCCAGAAATCTGCTATATGGCAGAAGATATTTATTAAAATGGTACCTCACTTTCTTGAGGCTTGAATTAGTAAAATGATTAAGTTGG
>JASEEX010000147.1 GCA_030019415.1 Thermodesulfovibrionales bacterium | reverse complement strand
TGTACCCTCCCCCAAAATTAGTACCACTCATAGTGCTAAATTTTCCGTAATATAGAAGGCATCATCATCTGGGACATGAGACCTTCAAAGGAGGCTATGATGATGTCTGAAAAACATGGCAAGAGGTATACGTCAAGGTTCAAATTTCAAGTAGTTTTAGAAACACTAAGGGGTTCCAAAAATAGTGGACAGATTGCCAAGATGTATGGTGTGCACCCGATTACCATTACTCACTGGAAAAAGGAATTCATAGAGAAGGGACCGGAGATATTCGGACAACAGAACACCCTCCATGAATATGAGAAGAAGATCCAAGAGTTGGAACGGCTGATTGGCCATAAGGAGGTTGAGATAGCTCTTTTAAAAAACTTCTTGGCCGGGAGCTCACCCGGCAGGAAAAAATAGACCTCATGATGCAGTGTAAGGACACCTATGGGCTTAACCTGGTTTTAGAGGCGATCCAATTATCCAAGAGCACTTGGTATTATGCCCAGCAAAGACAAACGTATAAAGACAAATATGCCCATTTAAGGAAGCCGTTGATAAAGATAGCCAAAGCACATCCGGAATATGGGATAGACAGAACCACAGCGGAACTCCA
>JASEEX010000146.1 GCA_030019415.1 Thermodesulfovibrionales bacterium | reverse complement strand
AAATTTCAAACACTAGACTGGTATTTGGACGCAATTTAAACATAGTTTTCCTCCTCTTCTAACGAAGTTTGTCAAACAAAAAATTACAATCTGTTAAAGCAGTCTAGTCGTGGTGTTCTTCCAGCCTTTAGTCCCTTTATCTAACCTCTTTTGTTCTACGAGCCCTTACGCCCAACTTACCTTATGCAAATCTAAAGGGCGGTGGAAGTTGACCAAGCTAATTCGCTCAGGCCTTTATGCCCACGAGGTGACACGGTCCTCCTTCCACCACAACTGTTTTATCCCTCTATGCCGCTAATGCCAACTCCGGAGCTTTAGCGGTAAATGTCCTTTCATCTCTTAACAGCGCAAATATCACTTTTATCAGTTTTATCGCCACAGCACACAACGCTTCTTTCTTCTTTAATGGCTCTCCAAACCGATTAATACTCCTGAGCTTCCTCTGATAATACTCTCTGAAAAACTTGCTCCGATGTATCACTCTCATGCTCATAAAGTAAAGATACTTTCTCAACAGCCATCGCCCCTTCTTGGAGATTATCTTCCTCCCTACCTTTTGTCCAGAGTCATTCTCTTGAGGGTCATATCCTGCGTATTTGATTA
>JASEEX010000145.1 GCA_030019415.1 Thermodesulfovibrionales bacterium | reverse complement strand
ACTCATTTTTATTATCTTGTCAATTGAATTTTGAAGGTTTGACCCTTGTCTTCTTGCTCCTCTTCATCCACCGGAGCTTAAGATTAATATCTATAATACTGGAGCCCATTCCCTCAAAAAACATGAAAAATCTGATTTCCAAGAATTATTAAATGAGTTGTCAGTTCTCGATCAATCAAAAATTCCTATCCAGAAAGTTAATGTAACTTTTTTAATCAAAGACGCTGAACTTAGAACACAGATACGAGAACGATTAGATAGCTTAAAACCAGAAAACCGGCAAGAGCAGCACTGTGAATATTCTTATCGTTTTGAAGACGGCAAGGAAAATCTTGTCATAAAGCAATATACAACTGGGAGGTTGCTACTTCAAGGTAATGCAGGAAATTTATATAAGAAAATTCTCGATATTATTATCCCTTTATATAATTTAAAAAATCCGAAAGCACAGATATCTACTGGAGATTACTTGAAATATGAAACTAAGGAAGACACGTCTGTAAAAAAGGGGCTTTTGAAAACACCCGAAGCTAATATCCCGTTCCCTCATATCGGCACAGATGAGTCAGGAAAGGAGATTATTTTGGTCCTATGGTTATTGCCGG
>JASEEX010000144.1:399-606 GCA_030019415.1 Thermodesulfovibrionales bacterium | reverse complement strand
GGAGATTCTTTCAGGAAGTTCAGCAACTGACCGCTATCCAACCGGAGTAATCTTATCCAGAGTCATTCAGCACGAAATTGACCACTTAGATGGCATTTTAGTTAGTGATAGAATTAGCTTTTGGCAGAAGTGGAAAATTAAAAATAAATTAAAAGGTTATGGCTCTAATTGAGAATTTAATTGCCCAAGGCTGGCTTAAAACCCCAA
>JASEEX010000144.1:0-389 GCA_030019415.1 Thermodesulfovibrionales bacterium | reverse complement strand
TTTCTCAACCCCTAGTGGTGGCTTTTATGTTAGAGCAACTAGAACCAAAAGAAGGTGATAAAATCTTAGACATTGGCTCAGGTTCGGGTTGGACCACAGCCCTTTTGGCTCATATCGTGAGCCAAAAGGGAAATCCGAAATCCGAAATCCGAAATCCGAAACAAATTCAAAACGGGAAAGTTATTGCTATGGAGGTTATTCCTGAATTAAAGGAGTTTGGGGAAAAAAATGTAGCAAAATATAATTTTATTAAAAAGGGGCTTGTTGAATTTATTTTAGCTGATGGCTCAAAGGGATATAAAAAAGAGGCCCCATTTGATAAGATTTTGGTTTCAGCAACTGCTGAGAAATTTTTCCCTGACTGGAAAGAGCAATTAAAAATCGGTGGC
>JASEEX010000143.1 GCA_030019415.1 Thermodesulfovibrionales bacterium | reverse complement strand
CTCTTCGTTGGGAAGTCAACTGCATCTGCTTCGTCATTGATAGCACGCCTGACCAGTGGTTCTTTCAGTTCCCTCTTCGTTGGGAAGTCAACTGCATCAAAGAAAGAAACAATAACTCGGATTGGAGAATTTGGGGCTTTCAGTTCCCTCTTCGTTGGGAAGTCAACTGCATCGGGAAAAGATTAGAAACCCTGGTACGATTATAGGAACTTTCAGTTCCCTCTTCGTTGGGAAGTCAACTGCATCCCTCCCACACCTCCCACTATAAGTATAAGAATGTGGCTTTCAGTTCCCTCTTCATTGGGAATCAAACTGCATCGCCGACGGGCTTTAAACGCGAGGAGAAAATGGCACTTTCAGTTCCCTCTTCATTGGGAAGTCAACTGCATCTGAGTATGGTAATGATGCATATTATGAATTCTTTAACTTTCAGTTCCCTCTTCGTTGGAAGTCAACTGCATCTTGCTGTTGCTGGTGCTGATGGAAAACTTGCTGATGGTCTTTCAGTTCCCTCTTCGTTGGGAAATCAGTTTGACAGAGCGGAAGTTCGGAAGT
>JASEEX010000142.1 GCA_030019415.1 Thermodesulfovibrionales bacterium | reverse complement strand
CTATTTTCTAGAGGTGCCGAGAGAAATAAGACCTGATTAAAAAGGGATTGCGACTATACTATGTGAGAAGTATTCTTCTCACGGTGAAAAATGAGAGAAATAAGACCTGATTAAAAAGGGATTGCGACAGTCCCTTTAGGTCTCACCAAAATCGGCTGAAGCAGAGAGAAATAAGACCTGATTAAAAAGGGATTGCGACTATCCATTTTTTTCGTCAATTACAGCTGAATGAAGGAGAGAAATAAGACCTGATTAAAAAGGGATTGCGACTAAACTTTGTCTTCAAATGATTCAAAAGTAATTGCGAGAGAAATAAGACCTGATTAAAAAGGGATTGCGACTGGCTTTCTTCCATCCGTTTGATGATTTCCTCCAGGGAGAGAAATAAGACCTGATTAAAAAGGGATTGCGACCTTGATATTTCTTCAAGTGTGTATCTAAGTTTGTCCGAGAGAAATAAGACCTGATTAAAAAGGGATTGCGACAAACGCTTGAACTCACAAGTTTCACAATCTTTAGATGAGAGAAATAAGACCTGATTAAAAAGGGATTGCGACCCAGCCTTTACAATCGTCCAAATAACACCAGCGATTTTGTAGAGAGAAATAAGACC
>JASEEX010000141.1 GCA_030019415.1 Thermodesulfovibrionales bacterium | reverse complement strand
TTGTCCAGGTGGCACCTGCACTGACCTCTCTGCTTATAGCAATCACGGCACTCTTTATATTACTTACCCTGGCGGTTGCACCGATGGAGTTCCTGGATTCACTGGAAAGGCTTTGTATTTTGACGGTAATGATTATGTAGTAGCGCTGGATAGTAGTAGCCTATCGCCATCGAGCGCAATGACAATTGAGGCATGGGTAAAAACCACTTGGACAGGTACTAATCACATAATTTATAAATACGACGCTAGTCCATACCCTGGTTTTAGTCTTTATAAAGATGATACGACCGATTTCAGGTTTTGGGCGGGAGGAACTGGCGGCGGCGACTGGGTTTATTGTTACAAAAACATTGCTGATGGAAATTGGCATCATATAGTTGGTACGGCAGAGATGGGGGGACAAAAGAAGGTTTATTTTGATGGAAAGTTTTGTAATAGTAACTTAACAGGAACTGTTGGATTAGATAGCGCTAGGAATCTTTATATTGGTGGTGCTACAGCAGGTGGATTCGTCGGCACTATCGACGAAGTCCACATTTACAACCGGGTTTTAACCGCAATGGAAATCCAGAAGCATTATGTAGAAGGATTAAAAAGACATCAGAGTTTAGTTA
>JASEEX010000140.1 GCA_030019415.1 Thermodesulfovibrionales bacterium | reverse complement strand
AAAACATTTATCCTCCGATCGTCATCCAGATGATCGAAGTGGGAGAAGAAACCGGAGAGACCTCAAATGTTTTGGCTCGTTTAGCCGAGTTTTATGAAGAAGAAGTTTCTAATGCCACCAAAAATTTGGCTTCGGTAATTGAGCCAGTTTTAATGATCATCATTGGAGCAGCGGTTGGCTTTTTTGCCATCTCAATGGTCCAACCAATGTACTCAATGTTAGGAGCGATAAAGTGAGAAAAATTTCAAATTTCAAATTTCAAATTTCAAATTGTAGAAGTTTCATTCTAATCGAATTATTAGTAATTATCGGAATTTTATTGATTTTAGTTGCTATTGCTATTCCAAATTTTCGTTTTTTTCAAAAAGAATCGGATTTGGCAAATAGTGCCGAAGAAATTATTAATACCTTAAGACTTGCCCAAAACAAGACTCTAGCTTCAGAAGGAGCCAGCCAATGGGGAGTTTATTTTGATAATACAACTTCTCCTCATCAATATACTTTATTTAAGGGAATAAATTATACTTCAAGGGATGTTAATTTTGATGAAGTTCACAAATTACCAGGTTCGGTTGAGATATCTGAAATTAATCTAGGAGGGGGATCAGAGGTAGTCTT
>JASEEX010000013.1 GCA_030019415.1 Thermodesulfovibrionales bacterium | reverse complement strand
TTGGTTGGAGTAGATTTTACATGAGGCAACGAATAGTCATTTCGTGTAGATTTTTGCGTGAGGCAACAGGTTCGGTTGCCTCCTTGAAATCTTTGACTAAAATTTCCTTATCCTCTTTTGGGTATCTTGCAATGAAAATGTCTAATACGTTTTTTATAGTATTTTCTTTATTAAAGCAAGATAAAATAAAAAATGCTGTTTTATTAAGTTCGAAATAACTACCAGTTTGAACATTAAATACCCAAAAGGGGCCTTTTTCAGGGTCAAGGCTTTTAAGGACAAAATCTTTACTAAGAACCCAAGTGCTGTTATCGGTTACTTCCAGCATTGTGGATCCTCTTCGAGGTAGTCTCCTGTCATAGCGTAAGCCATTGCTCTGCAACCGCTACATCTGGCCTTTAAATCACATGCTTTGCATTTGCCCTTAAGATTAGACTTGTTTCTGATTTTCCATAGTATATCTGATGTATACCAAATATTGAACAGCGAATCATTTTTAAGATTGCCTATTGGAATATTTAGTCTTCTGCAAGGCAAAACGGTAGCATCTGGTAAGATAGTCAAACCATCGAGTCCAATGGAACAGATTGCACCAAGCTCTTTTTGTATTGGTGTTTCGCTACCAACTTTACAGCGAGATGGGTCAAGATTTATCCATAATGTTCTGAATTTTCTGACTATCAGAGGATTCCCTTTAATATATTCTTCATCAGCCCTATTGGATATATACTGAAAAACTTCCCTTATTTCTTGGGGGGAAAGAAATGATTCTTTTAAATGTGCACCCTTACCACACGGAACGCATCTTTCTACTGTGAGTCCAGCTATACCCTCTTTTATTGTTAAATCGAAAAGAGATGGTAAATCATGCATGTTGGCTCTTTGCAAAGTAAACATTATGTAAATAGGAATGTCATTTTGTATGAGTTTTCTTATATTTTGTAAAGTCTTTTCAAAAGTTCCTTGTCCTCTGATAGCATCGTGAGTTTCGGGATAAGCCCCATCTAATGAAATTTGAAAACAACGCAACTTTTTAATAGACTTTAGTTGGTCTATTAGTTTTTGTGTAATCAAAGTTCCATTGGATAAAATATCCAAATCACTTATCTCTATAGCATCATTAAGATATTTTAAAAGAGGAATGCACTCCTTTTTTATTAATGGTTCGCCACCTGTAATTGCTACTTCACCCTTTATTCCCCATTTTGATAATGCTAATAACAATTTATTGGCAATTGCATGAAGCTCGCTAAACGACATCTCTTGAGTATCAGTATAGTCTTCTTGATAGCAGTGTGAACATCGCAGGTTACATTTATTGGTAATGTGCCACTGGAAATAAAACTTGTCTATAGCTTTATGCAGTTTGCTGTTAATTTTTTGTGTTTCAATAATTGGGTCCATTGCTTAAACATGCCCCTAAAAATTTTAATACAATGATTCAAGTCTTCGCAATTCCGTCATTCCTTCCAATCTATTCAAACAACTCCCCCTGCAACCTTTGTAAAATCTTTCTTTGCAATTTCTGGCTTGTAATGGAGGAGACGTGGTCGGAAATGATCTGGTTTATTCTCTCTCTAAGGGATTTCAATTCTGGGAGGATTTTTAAAAGATAGGATTCATCCTTTGGAACTTTTACTTCTTCAAGTCCTGACTCGATCCATATCTTCAAATACTCTGCCTCTACTTCTGTTATATATATTCGTTTACGCAGCCACAGAAACAGCTTTCGGCATGTCGAACTTTGAGGGAAGATCTATTTGTGGTTTTTTAGTTTCTTCTATAGGAACCACTATAGTCGTGATTGATTGGTATGAAGAAAAAGTGCCACCTGTAGGCCGGCTTGGCAAAGGAACATCTAAACCCTTATCAAGTAATGTTTCGATATATAGGCGTTTAGCCTCAATCAGATTTCTTAGAGCCTCCTCAGGATTTGACCCGTGGCTCATACAGCCCGGCAATTGAGGATGCTCCGCTCTGTAGCATAAAGAACCATCTGTACACTCTTCAGGTGTTATGATGATGTCATACTCTAAATTTAAATAGGATTCAAGAGTCATTTTCATCTTTAGCCGCTTCCTCCTTTAGTTTTTTCAATTTATCAATAAGGCTGATAGCGTATTGTATGTATCCTACAGCAAGTGTGCTATGTCTTGCAACCGTTGCCCGTAATTCAGGGAAATCTGGATGAATATATATTGTGTGTTTTCCGCCTTCTCTAAAATCAAACCCAAAACCTACATAAAGGGCATGGAGATCATCAGCACTCCACCCAGCTTTGCTATTACGCATTTTTTCCAGTAACTTATCAGCTTTTGGCATATCATATAGCTCACTGTGACTTTTTAAGCTCAACTACGGATAATGGTACCTCTCCAGCCAGCATATTATTTATAAGAATTTTAAATTCATAACTGCCAAAATGGTCAAATCTTAGATTGTTTAATTGCATAATATGATTTAATCTTACCTTTTCGCCAGGCGGTGGTGGACCAAATTTTAAATTGCCTCCTATAGAAAATAGCTTATTTCCATCCTCGTCTATCAACTCAATCTCAACCTTATGTTCTCTATCAGCCTCTACCCTATCAGCCTCAAGTGTTATTATTAGTTGCATCTGAGGATGTGTGGCAGGCACGCTTTGCGCATTAATACGGTCAAAAATGCCTAATATATTTAATTTGCCTTCCTGCGAAACATTTGCATAATCAGCCAGTAGAGCTAATGCAACTTTCATAACTTCCTCCTCTTGTTAGAAAAAATTTTAGCAGATTTCTATTTTGTTGTATATCTTAAAATTCTCCTTACAATCTTACTAAATCAAAACAACTCTCCCTGCAATTTCTGCAGAATCTTTCTCTGTAATTTCTGGCTTGTAATGGAGGAGATGTGATCGGAGATTATCCGGTCTATCTTTTCCTTGAGGGCTTTAAGTTCGGGGAGGATTTTTGAGATATAAGATTCATCTTTTGGAACTTTTACTTCCTCAAGCCCTGATTCAAGCCATATCTTTAAATATTCTGCCTCAGCTTCACTCTGGCAGTCTATATGGTCTTTGCCTGACGAAAGACGCCAGCCGAAGAGTTCATTCTTAATTTCTACCCCCCTCTTCCCCCCTTTAGCAAGGGGGGATGTAAGGGGGGTGTCTGGATGAAAGAGTTTGACGGTTTTTAGATTTTTCTGGTTAAGGATATTTTCTCTGTAAAAGTTCCCAAGCAGTTTGTCTCCAAGCTTTTCTTTTATCGTCCTTGTTAAAAGTTCAACATCAAGACCTTCTTTTATCTTCCCTTTTTTGCCGAAGCTCTTTGCCTTTTCTATCCTTGACCTCACAAGGTCAATTACTGCTCTATAAACCTCAAGCTGTTCTTCTTTAGTTAAACCAAGTATATCGCCCATGATGATTTTGTCCAGCTCACGACGGGCTGGCTTGACTTTATCGAGAGAGACCTCATCAGGATATTTTGCTGCCAATTCGCTGAATATAGAATTTATAGGTTCGTTTTCATATTTCCTGGCAAGTTTCTTAAGGGTCTTTAGAGTATCCTTAGAGAATTCCTTGGGGATAAGTAGCTTCTCGACATCTATACCCTCGGTTTTAAGTGCACCTTCTCCGAGATTAACTCTGCCAGAGAATTCTTTGAATAACATACTTACAGTTGAAAGTAAAAAACACAGGATGCCAAGATTATTTCTCTTTCTTTTTGCTTTGATCTCAAAAAGGTTATGGTCTACCTGAACCCCGAATTTATTTGAAATTATTGTCTGCCTGTCATGATGTATCATAGGATGAAGAATCGACCAAGGATTACGGTAATCAAGACTGTACCAAAGTCTTCTGGAACTACAAGTTGGTCTTGTATGAAAACCAAGACGTTCACCATTCCTTATATAGGATAAAATCTTTTTATTTTTTAATTGATTTTTGTCTTTATCTACAAATAAAACTATTTTGTTCAAGGACTCAGGTTTTATCACTACACTTTTAGCTTCGCGCGGACTTACAATAACTTTATTAGCTATCCAATTATCTTTCTCATCCTTATGCATCCAGAATTCTTTCTCAATTCCTCTCTCTTTTATCTCTTCTTCTGTCAGGTAGAAAAACTCATTAGCTCCTGTTGTGAAACCTCTCCTAACATCAGCAATCTCTTTCAAAGGCACAAGTTTGTCTTTGCCCTTTTCAAGAATCTTAAAGAATATCTCTGGCGCTCTGAGATATTTCCCCCATTTAGAGCCAGTATATTTATCTTCCTCTGCATCAAAGCCTTCTTCCCATAACTCACTCTGCTTTTGGGGATAGATTCTATATTCTTCGGTCTGGTAGAAGTCATTATGAAATAGAATTGTCTTTACAAGGTTGTCAATTGCATTAAACCGAATCCGCTCTTCTTCCCATGTCTTCTGTGCTGCGGGGATGAAGTGCCTCAATGGTTTAAAAAGATACACAAACCTGACAAGGTTTTCATCTCTTGCTTTCTGGTCTTTACACTTTTCGAGGATTACAATACAGGTATTAACATCTGCTGCCTCAAACCAGCGTTCCACCTTTGATTCAATAATTGCAATAATCTTATAATTTTTTAAGAAGAACTCCTGAAGCCCTTTTCCATAATCAACATCAAGCCATGAGTTGGAGACTATATAACCGAATCTGCCTCCATTCTTTAAAAACTTTGTGCCATGAATAAAGAAATATGCATGAATGCCTGCCCGTTTTGATATATGAGCAATCTTTCTACTGCCATCATAAAGTGCTCTTTCTATCAGGTCTTCTTTATAGCCTGCCTCCTTTGAGATTTCCTTTATTTCCTCCTGCCTTGTATAAGGGGGATTCCCTACAACACAGTCAACAGTTGTTGGATATGAGATTAGTATCTTTTTCTTATCAGGTGAGACTATCTCTTTTTTCCTCTCAAATTCAGCATAATGTTTGAAAGCAAAAAAATCTTCTTTAATTATCTGTGGATAATTCTCTCTAACACTCAAATCTCTTAAAGCAAGATTTATTGTTGAAAGATGTGCAGGGAATTTGGCTATATCGAAACCCCACAGATCCTTGAGTATCTCATTATGTGATAGTCTCTGGTTCATAAGACGCTTGTGTTTATATGCTCTTACGAGAAAAGTCCCAGCACCGCTTGATGGATCAAGGAGAGTATCTCTTTCATTTTGTATACAGAACCTCAGGATTAAATCCACGATGTCAGCACTTGTGAAATACTGGCCAAGATCGTGTCTTTCAGCAGGAGGGATCAGCATCTCAAAGATTCGCCCAATGATATCAAAGTCAATCTCAGCAAATCGATATCTGCTTAGAGAATCAATAAGGTCTTTTATCTCTTTAACAATCTCGCGGCTATCAGGAAATGCAATCTGATCTATAAAATCTGTGTCATAGATGGTCTGATAATCTATTTCTGTAAGAATATAATTGAAATAGCCTTCAAGAATATTCTTAAGCAATCCCCCTTTTGTAAGGTCTTCAGGAATCGTAAGTGTAGGAATATCAGGGTTTCTTGATTTAAGGACATCATAGAAAAGGATTTTATTCACAAGAAGATATGCTGTCTGACGTGCAACCTTTTCATAGTCAGCTTCGCTGTCAGTAAAGCTCCATTGCTGTTCAATAAACCATTTTTTCAGGTTTTTTCTGAATTCAATGTCTTTATGTACTTTATCTCTGATAATCGGCCTGTAGAATCTGGATAGGCGATGAACTTTATAATGAAGCCTGAATACGAGGTGTTCATCAATAGGTTTTAGAGGTTCCGGTTTCTTACCTGTATGTACTTTTACAAGTTCTTCGAGGAAAGATTCAAGATTTTTAATTATTGTATTTTTAAACTGCGGTTCATCAATTGAATCAAGGTCGTAAATTTCCGAGAGATGGAATTCGTCAACAATCTGGTCTTCTTCTCGCTCCATTCTGTTTACATTTTCTGTGTTAAACCAGATGAGTTTCTGGAAATTGGATGTGACAAAATACTTTGCTTTTCTCTTTGTAGCTTTCTTTCTTGCAGGCTCTTTTAATTCAGTATCATCGTATGGGTCAAAATATGGACGCTTGAATTCAGCAACTAAAAGGACGTCTATGCCCTCAGGGCTTTCATAGAGGACTATATCAGGATATTTATCATCAGGTCCCCTTGTCTCCACCTCTGCCCTACCGAGTGATAATGCCCTATCCTCAATTATCCTGTTAATCCACTCTGCAATCTTGGCAACACAGGTTCTTTCGGTTTTGAGGCTTGTTGTATCGAAGGGGCTTGTAACTTTTGCAGGTTTTTCAGTGAGCTTGGTTTTCTTCATTCAAACACTATTTTGTGCCTGCAAGGGATATTTCTAAAGGATGGTCTTTAATGGAGCTTACTTTTAGTATTGAAAATCCGATAACGTTGCCTTCCATGTCAACCTTTTCCATTATCTGATCTGATTCTGTTTCTCTGAAATAACCTTCTTTTTTCTCAAACATGACCTCAAGGTAGTCACCTTCGGGATCATACCAAACTCTTACTTTCTCCATATTGCTTCTCCTTTTTTGATGCTATCTGTAAAATATGCTGTTATAACAAAAGCATCTTTCTCCTTAAATTTTACCACAATGCATAGATGTTTATTACCTATGGAAAGACCCTCATAAAACCTGTAATAAAGTCTCGCTTCCTCATCACTTCTTGACCTAACAACAATATCTGGACTCTCAAGGGTCTATTTGATTTTCTCGGTATTATTAGTCATTTCAGGATGCTCTTTTATATGTGCAAGCCTCTCATCTGTAAGGCGAATAATATTTCCTGCATAATCAAGCAGATTCATCCATCTTTTTCCCTTAATACCTGATTAACAATCCTTCTTGCAATCTCAAAGGCTGCTGCAATCCTGATGATTTTAACGTCCCCAAGTCCTTTTATTGAAAGAAATTTCTCTAGTGGTTGATTTGCCATCCCCTTGAATGAACCGAATTTATCAAGAATCTCTTTGGCTACTTCTTCGGCAGTTTTACCTTTTGTGCCAGTAGAAATAAGGATGGACAATAACTCAGCATCAGTTAATGATTCAGCCCCAAGTTCTCTTAGTTTACCACCTGGATGTATCCATTTCTTCATATAATCCCTCTGTAGATTTATTTAACCATATGGCTTATTTTTATATCTATAAATAATTATGACAATAAGGAGGTCGGGGCAGAGAGGGGTTTGAAGGGGAAAGTAGGTTATTGTAAACTTTGCACTGTTGTAATTTGGTGAGGTACTTTTTAAAATAGTTTATGAATATTAAATCCCTTGTAGAGGGAGTATGTTGTTTCCACCTCGAAAAAAGGATAGTCGAGAGGATAAGCAGAGGTATTCCCTCAGACAAAAGGCCTGATCTTATTCTCTGGATATGCCACTTCCCTCTGCCTTCCTTATCAGGCATCCAGTGTGCTGTAATTACCAACGGCACGAAATGCCCGCATAACGGGCCTTACAGCAATAACTAAAAATATAAATTAAACCCTCCATCTACTCCTTTTCTTCCTGTACTCCTCCACCTCTTTTCTCTTTTTCTCAAAGCCTTTCTTCCCCATCATGCCATATGTAAGATTCTTGCCCTCTTCAACACCTGGTTGATTGAAAGGATTTATTTCGTAGAGAAATCCTGTAAAGGCTGTCGAGAGTTCAAAGAAGTGGAATAACTGTCCCATGTGATAGGCGTCAATCTTTGGAACTGTGATAGTTATGTTCGGTCTTCCAGCCTTTGCTAAGGCTATCTCTGTAGCCTCCTCTTCTGCCTTCATAAGTTCTGATAATGTATGGCCTGAAAGGTAGCTAAGACCTTCCATATCCTTAAACACATTGGGTATTTTTATGTCAACACCATAATCATTTGTCCTGATAAATATCACAACCTTATCCTGGGGCCCTTCAATCCATAACTGTAGTTGTGAGTGTTGATCTGTGACACCAACAGAGGGATAGGGCGTAAGACCGACCTCCTGTTTTCCGAGACTTTCTGCCCAGAGCTGACAGAACCACTCAGATAATGGTTTGAGCCCGTCTGCATATGCCACCATCACATTTATGGTCCTGCCTTCTTTTTTATCCATAAGATAAAGGAGTGTCCCGAAGAGATAAATGGGGTTTTTCCATAGCTCAGAGTTGGAACATCTTTTCTGGATATCCTTTGCACCTATGAGCAGTTCATCTGAATCAATCCCTATAACCTCTGCGAGCAAAAGCCCGACAGGGCTCAGCACAGAGTATCTCCCAACAACCCCCCGGGGTATTGGGAGGGATTTCAGGCCCTCTCTACCGACAATGGTCCTGAGGTTCCCTTTCTCGGGATCTGTTGTGGCAATAAATCTCTTGGAAAATCTTCTTTTGAGTAACTCTCTCATCCCATCCCATAAAATCATGAAGGATGCAGCTGTTTCGGCGGTACTACCTGATTTTGATATCACATTGACGGAGGTCTTTTTTAAATCTATCAGGGAGAGAATGTGTTTTAATGTCCTCGGGTCAACATTATCGTAGATAAATACCTTAGGACTTTTTGTGAAGTTATGGAATGGACTCAATGCCTCTAAGAGTGCCTTTGGACCGAGGGCAGAGCCACCGATACCGAGGATGAGGAAATTTTCTGATTCTTCCCTGACCTCCTGTGCAATCTTTTTTATCTCAGAGGTATCCTGAGAAGGGAGGTCTATGAATGCAAGCTCAGGCCAGAGCCTGTCCCGTATCTGTCCGTGTACATCTATTACCTTTCCCTGGAAATCTTCTAATATTCTTTTAGAAAGACCTCTAACACCAATCACCTCTTCCATCATATTCGAGAAATTAAGCTCTATCATGCTTTCCACCTCTCATGTACCTCAGTCCCTCTATTATTAGCGAGATAAAAACAATGGTGAAGCCTATGAGTATGCCTAAGATGTTTACCAGCCTGTAAATGACAAGGATGGTCAGAATAAGGGCGAGCATAGACAGCCTCAAAAGACTCAGGAAAAGGAGCTTTCCTGTCGGCCTGTATGTCCCAACCAGGCCTTCGACCCCCCTTGCAAGGCCCCTGAGATTTAAGAGGCCGAGGATACCACCAATGAGAATGCTCAAGGGAAGCCTCTTCCACTCGATAAATGCTGAAAGGATTGATAAGGGCAGGAGAATGATAAGCGCTTGCCTATAAGTCCTTTTTACCAGATTCATTTTCTTTTCTGGTTGCCCTTCTGAAAAGCTCTCTAAAGCCTGCTACGATACCGAGTATCAGGAAGATAAGGAAGAGCACGGGAAAGGTGCGTATACCAAACCACTTATCCATAGCAGAATCAAGTCCGTATCCTACTGCACCTCCGATGATGGTTGAGACCACGAGTTGGATCCCTACCATGCTTGCCTGAAGGAGCTCTTTCGGTATTTTTACCATCTCTTTTTTATAAATTAGATCAAGACGAGATTCTAGTTTCTCTTAACATTCTTTAAAAGCCTCATATGCGGCCTTTATCGTCTTTTCCACATCCCTTCTTGTATGTGCCAGGGATAGAAAATTTGCCTCGAACTGAGAAGGAGCGATGTTTATTCCCCTTTTAAGCATTCCTGAAAAGAATTTCGAGAATCTCGATGTATCAGATGTCTTTGCTGTCTTATAGTCAACAACATCAGCTTCTGTAAAATAGGTACAGAACATCGTACCGGCCCTGTAGCATTTTATCTTCACCCCGGCCCTCTTTGCTGCTTCGGTGAGTCCTTTTTCTAAAAGGCCTGCTAACTGTTCAAGCTTCTCATACGTGCCCTCTCTCGAAATAATCTTGAGGGTTTCTATCCCAGCTGTCATTGCGAGGGGATTACCCGATAAGGTACCTGCCTGATAAACGGGCCCTTCTGGCGAAACCATAGACATAATCTCCTTTTTCCCGCCATATGCACCAACGGGAAGCCCGCCGCCAATAACCTTACCGAGGCAGGTCATATCAGGCTTGATACCGTAGTATGCCTGTGCGCCACCATAGGCCACCCTGAAGCCTGTCATCACCTCATCAAAGATAAGGACAATTCCATGCTTCTCTGTGAGTTCTCTTAGTGTTTCAAGAAATGACGGCCTCGGTAGAACACAGCCTATATTTCCAACTACTGGTTCGATTATCACACATGCAATGTTTTTCCGCTCAGTAGTAATTACTTTTTTCAGTGCTGTTCCGTCATTAAAGGGAAGGGTTATGGTATTTCTGGCGTAGGACTTTGGTACACCTGGGCTGTCTGGAACTCCAAAGGTTGTAGCACCTGATCCAGCCTTAACAAGCAGTCCATCAGCATGGCCATGATAGCATCCCTCGAACTTGATAACCTTATCCCTTCCTGTAAATCCTCTCGCAACCCTGATGGCGCTCATTGTTGCCTCAGTGCCTGAATTTACCATTCTCACCTTTTCCATCGACGGATAGGCTTCAAGGATTAACTCTGCGAGTTCAATCTCTAAGGAGGTAGGGGCACCATAGCTGGTACCCCTCTCTATAGCCTTTTTCAATGCTCCTACAACCTTTGGATGGGAATGTCCGAGTATCAGGGGGCCCCATGAGAGGACATAGTCTATATAAGTATTCCCATCAACATCATAAATCTTTGAACCCTTAGCCCTGTCAATAAATATCGGGTTTCTTCCGACTGCCCTGAATGCCCGGACCGGACTGTTGACTCCTCCCGGGATAAGCTCACATGCTCTTTTAAATAGCCTATCCGATTTTTCCATTTCATCAAAAAACCTTAAAAACTGTGGTAGTTTATCATAAAAATTTTTATGTGTCAAAAAACTCCCACGTTAATATATAATCTCTTAGAACAATAAAAATGTGACAGTGTGAAGTGGCAGTTAATAGGAGGAAGCAGAGGCAGTCAATATCATAATAAAAACAGGGGGATTTAATGAAAAAAGTTGCGGTTTTAATTTTAATACTGACTATTCCTCTACTTTTTGTATTTGTTACATGTGCAAAAAAGGAAGAACAGAAGAGGCCATACCTTGCAAAGGTTGGCAATGTAAAAATAACACAGACCGATCTTGAAAAAGAACTCAAGAACCTGCCTGATTTTGCACAGAAGATGTTTGAGGGTAGTGAAGGAAAGGAAAGGTTTCTCAATGAACTCGTAAAGAAAGAGCTTCTCTATCAGGAGGCATCAAAAAAGGGTCTTGATAAGGATGCTGAGTACTTTAAAAAGGTCGAAGAATTTAAAAAAATCACACTCATAGGTCTACTCCTCGAAAAGGAGATAGAGTCAAAGGCGAAGGTCTCGGACCAGGAGGTTAAATATTACTATGAAAAGCACAGGGAGGATTTTGCTCCCGTCAGCCAGCTTAAGGCAAGCCATATAGTCGTGAAGACAGAAAAAGAGGCAAAAAAGATATTAGAGAGGCTGAAGAAGGGTGAAGACTTTGCCCAGATTGCGAAGAAAAACTCTATTGATACTGTTTCGGCAAAAAACGGTGGAGACCTGGGATTTCTCTCGAGAGGCCAGATGGTTCCCGAGTTTGAGGCAGCGGCGGTCAGGCTGAAGTCTGGTGAAATAAGCGAACCCATAAAGACAAAGTTTGGATACCATATTATAAAGGTTACGGATAAGAAACTGGGTAGGGTAATCGAATTTGAAAAGATAAAGGACCTCATCTCACAAAACCTTTCAGCACAAAAACAGAAAGAGGTTTTCGATTCTTATATAGAAGGGCTGAAGAAAAGCTACAAGGTAGAGATAAATAAAGAGGCGTTATCGAGACCCGCTCCACCAAAAGAGAATAAAAAGTGAAGAGATTTACAGTCCTTGATATATCAGGTGATATAGGCCTCAGGGCCTATGGAGAAAGCCTGAAGGATGCATTCATAAGTGCTGCAATCGGGATGTATAGCCTCATTACCAATCTCGATGCGTTTAAAGAGGAAAAAACAATTGATGTCTTTACCGAAAGTGATTCAATGGAAGGACTCCTTGTCTCCTGGCTTAATGAGCTCATTTTTCATTTTGATGCCTACGGTTTTATAGGGAAAAGGATTGTTATTACTGAAATCACCCCCTCCCTATCTGCCTCAGGCGGACTCCCCCCTCGGCGGGGAGGGGTGGGTGAGGGGGAGGCTTGCAAGCTTAAAGCCACTATATCTGGAGAGGACTTTGATCCTGAGAGGCATGAAAGAAAATTATTGGTAAAGGCAGCAACATATCACAGACTGAGGGTAGAAAAGAAGGATGATAAGTGGGAGATTGATGTTATATTCGATATATAATAAATGAGAATAACCAATGACCAAATTACAATAACCAAACAAAACAACAATAATCAAATTCCGGGTTCCAAACTTGTTAGGTCAATTGGTTATTGGTAATTGTGATTTATTTGATGTTTGGAATTTGGTTATTGGTAATTTAGATAGATCGTACGCAATAAAAAATCGCATGAGGCGATCAGGGAAAGGACAATCATGGCTTTAGAGAAACTCAGAAGGATTGATGATACAAAGATAGAGGTCCCTCTGGATTACAAGCCTGGGATGGGGGTTAAGGGTATTATCTATGTTGATGACCTTCTTGAGAAGGAACTCGAGACCCAGTCCATAGACCAGGTGGCAAATGTTGCTACCCTTCCAGGAATTGTAGGGGCCTCTCTCGCAATGCCGGATATACATACAGGATATGGATTTGCCATAGGCGGTGTGGCAGCCTTCAATCTAAAAGACGGAATCGTCTCACCGGGTGGTGTTGGCTACGATATTAATTGTGGAGTCCGCCTCTTAAGGAGCAATTTAAAAAAGGAAATTGTCTTGCCGAGAATTAAGGAACTTGTTAATATCCTTTACAATGAAATCCCATCAGGAGTTGGCTCAAAAGGGAAAATTCGCCTCAGCCCAGAAGATGAAGGAAGGCTCCTTATTCACGGTGCACGCTGGGCTGTTGAACAAGGCTTTGGTGATGCTGGAGATCTTGAGAGAATAGAATCAGGAGGGTGTATTGATGGAGCAGACCCCTCCCTGATAAGTCGAAAGGCATATGAGAGGGGAAAGGCGCAGCAGGGCACATTAGGCTCTGGCAATCACTTCCTCGAGGTTCAGTATGTTGATGAGATCTATGATGAAAAGGCTGCTGGGAGCCTCGGCCTTTTTAATGATCAGATTACGGTGATGATCCATACAGGTTCAAGGGGATTCGGACATCAGGTATGCACTGATTTTCTTGAGGTTATGGAGAGGGCTGTCATCAAATATAAAATAGAACTTCCTGATAAAGAGCTCGCCTGTGCACCCTATGAGAGTCCTGAGGCACAGGATTATCTGTCCGCAATGAGGGCTGCTGCCAACTATGCCTGGGCGAACAGGCAGTGTATCATGCATTGGGCAAAAGAGGTCTTTATGAGGATATTTAATATCTCGCCGAAAGAACTTGGTATGACCCTGATATACGATGTTGCACATAATATCGCAAAGATAGAAGAGCACGTGGTTAATGGTAAGAAAATGAAACTCATAATACATAGAAAAGGTGCAACGAGGGCCTTTCCTCCAGGCCATCCAGAGCTGCCAGAGATTTATAGAGCCCTTGGTCAGCCTGTCTTAATCCCTGGAGATATGGGAAGGGTATCATTTGTCCTTCTTGGAACCGGAAAGGCTATGAAGGAAACCTTTGGTTCAACATGCCATGGCGCTGGCAGGGTAATGTCAAGACATCAGGCGATCAGAAAGGCAAAGGGGCGCGCCATATGGCGGGAGATGGAGGATAAGGGGATTATAGTCAGGTCTGCTGGAAGGGAGACCCTCGCAGAGGAGATGTCTGAGGCATATAAGGATGTATCAAACGTTGTGGACGTGGTTCACAGTGCAGGGATTTCAAAGAAGATTGCAAGGCTCAGACCGATTGGAGTTATCAAAGGATAAGTTCAACGTCACAAGTTGCAAGTTCTAAAAAATCCTAAATTCTAAGCACGAAATGCGAAGAAATTTTGGTAATTTAAGATTTGAAGATTTTGGAATTGTTTCGGATTTCGATATTCGGATTTATTTAAGTATCATATACTCCACGATCGCTCCGCAGAAGACAATGATAACAGCAGGTATCATCATTTTATAGATTCCCCATAAATCTGCTTTAAAATATTCTTTTGTCAGTATCAGGCATATATGAACAGGAGACAGGAGGACTCCCAGATATCCTGAGGCAAAGGCAAAGGATATGACGCCTATAGATGTGCTGCCCGCCATACTCAGTATAAGAGGAAATGTGCTTCCTACAAATCCAATGGTAAGGCCTGTAAGCAGACCAGTGATGAAGGGAAGGAGGAAGAAAACGGGAAGGATGGGAATTCCCTCTTTCATGAAAAACTGGCTTACGTTCTTTACCGCTCCTGAGGAATCCATTGCCTCCTTAAAGAGCATAACACTGAGTATAAGAATGATTACGTCGAGAGAAAAACCATGTTTCAGGCAGGAGAAAATGGCCTTTGCACTGTATCGGTAAAAAATGAGGAGAGCGGTGACAGTGGCAATCAATGCGTAATGGAGTTCTATATGAAATATGACCACAAGGAGAAGAACCGCTGCTATGGGAATAAAACTCCAGATGCCTTCTTTTGATAGTCTCTCTTCTGTCTTTATTACACCCCCAACTCCTCGCATACCAAAAGTAACGCCCGTTATTAGCATTAACAATGCATAGGTTAAATTTACTGTGATAAGTTTATGGAGCTCTATCTTCGAGATAGCTGATGCAAGGAGAATCCCAGGATATAGTGGAAGGATATATTCCCAGGGATGTCTCATCCAGTAGTTAACAAACCCTTTTTCTTCAGGGCTCATCTTAGTATCCTTAGTTGCCTCGTCAACCATGGGACAAGAAAAATAGGCACCTCCAACAGAGGGGAGGAGCCCTATGAGGAGTGGCATGCTTGCAGCAACGACCTTTCTGTTTCTGAATATCCTCTTTACGGCTTTCATCATATGAGTAAGTACTTCATGTTCTCTGAGTATCTTCTCGAAGATCCGGATAAAAGACAGGGCAAGGATCAGTTTTATAGTCACACTATTCAGGGCGGCATCCTTGCAGGTCTTCCAGATGGAGGCAAAGGACATCTGGTAGAGCAGGAACAAAAGCGCCGAAGCAATGAGCATCACATAACCGATGTCCAGTCTCTTCCTGAGGAGAAGTAAAATGATTGCGGAGATAAGGAAAATTTTAAGTATATCAGACATTCAAAATTTTAGCACATCTACCCCGTTAGAAAACCCGCCATTTACCCGTTGATAGTAAACATCCTACGGGGTTTATAGCAATCTCCTTATTAACAGGTGCACCGTAATGCCATGGTTTGCCTGCCATCTGTGCTCGATGCAGGAGGAAGTATAATCTCAGCCCTGTCTTTCATATGCCTTTAGCGGATGGCTCCATTTACTCTATAAATTCTCTTACTAGATTGGTAATAGTCTCAGCCCTTATATCTTCTAAAAGATAATATCTTCCGCCTATAGCTTCAGAAAGCTCCTGCAATCTTCCTAATCGCAGGAAACCCGTCTCTGTATCTATGACTATGGACTTTATTCCCGAATGCTTTATATCTTCGGCTATTTGCCTCGCCTCATTGAAAGGGTTTACATTTTTATTGATACTCACATTTGCTTTTCCGTCGGAGATAATCACAAGGAGAGGCTTAATCTTTTTATTTTTATTTAATTCATTCTTCAGGGTTTCATAGCCTTTCAATAATCCTTTTGACAAAGGTGTTTTCCCTCCTGTAGGAAGAGCCTCTAACTGTTTCTTAGCCAGCTCCACACTGGAGGTCGGGGGGAGGAGAAACTCTGCCTTATCTCCTTTAAATGCCACCAATCCAATTCTGTCTCTCTTCTGATAGGCATCAAGGAGTAAAGAAAGTATCGCACCTTTTGTCTCAACCATCCTTTTGTTTGCACCCATTGAGCCAGATGAGTCCACCACAAAAAGGATGACGTTTCCTATCTTTTTCTCTTTTACTTTTTGGCGGATATCCCGTGGTTCTATGGCAACTGAAACGCCACTATTTTTTCTATACATCTGGTATGGAGCAGAGGCGCGCAAAGTAGCGTCAAAGGCGATATCATTTGTTTTTTCTTTAGGAATTGCACTTCTTACATAGCGGCCAGACTTTGAATCGCTTTTAGCCTTGCTTCTTCGGCCCGGAGAAGCCTTAACCCCCGGCTCTTTAGGAAGAGGTATCTTTTTAACCGGATAAAGGCTTCCTGGCTCAAATGTAACCTCTGTCTGGCTATCAGGTTTTAGATCTTCTTCAGACCTTTCTTCTTTATCGTCTGTTTCCTGGTTTCCTTCTTCAGGCCTCTGGTTATTGGTTTCTGGTTTCTTCTGTTTATGTTTTTGAATAGCCTCCTCTAATTTCTCCTTATCCATTTCCGGCTCCTGAAAGGGCTTGCGCCTCATACGGTGGGAAAGAACAAGCTCTGCTGCCTCTTTTACATCATCCTCAGTTACCCGGGTTCTCTGATAATAAGCAGCAATAGTCTGAGCTACTTTTAGCATAGATATATCAGCCCGGTGTCCATGCACAGCCATTTCAATAGCAATATGGGCAATAAGGGCTAAAATCTCTTTGTCATAAGTTACGTTAGAAAGTATCTCTTTAGCACGAACTATAAGCTGGCAGAGTTTTTCCTCTTCTTCCTGCCAGGCCCATTCAAATCCATGAGGGTCATTTTCATATTGTATATTCCTTTGAACAACCTCTACTCGTGCATCTCTATCAGCGATGCCTTCTACTTCCACACACAATCCGAATCTATCCAATAGCTGTGGCCTCAATTCTCCTTCTTCAGGGTTCATTGTGCCAATCAAGATAAACCGGGCGGGATGGGAAAAAGAAACACCTTCTCTCTCCACATAATTTACTCCCATTGCTGCTGCATCTAATATGACATCTACCAAATGGTCATCAAGCAGATTCACTTCATCTATATAAAGAATTCCCCGATGGGCAGAGGCTAAAATTCCTGGCTCAAAAGTTTTTTCTCCTTTCTTTATAGCATGCTCTATATCTAATGTACCGATGACTCTATCTTCAGTAGCACCCAGAGGTAAATCCACTACCTTCATCTTTCTTTTAACTATAGGAAGTTTTTCACCTGATTCAATACGCCTCAGGCACTCAGCACACATCTCATTCTTTTGATGGGGGTTACAGTTAAAAGGGCAATCCTCAACAACCTCAATCATGGGTAAAAGATTTGCCAAGGCCCTTGCCGCTGTGGATTTGGCTGTGCCTTTCTGGCCACGAATTAATACACCGCTTAAATTTGGATTGATTGCATTTAAGACCAGGGCCTTCTTCATCTTCTCCTGTCCAACAATAGCAGTGAAAGGAAATGCTGTTTTTCGGCAAGTCATCTGTTTATCTCCACCTTAGTGTTTAATCTTTTTTCAATCTCTCTCAACTTTTTACCCCAATTTTCTACCTCATCCGCAGTTACAATATCTATTGCACCACCTTGAAAATCAGCCTGAACATCTCCCATCTTTTCTTCTATCCAGCCTTCTATTTCGACATATATCTGTTTCAATGCTTCTCTGACATCAGGAGAAGGATTCCACAAACCACGTTCAACGGCTTCAATCAACCTCCTCGCTATTTCTTCCAGTGCCCAGGGATTGTTCTTTTCAAAGAACTTCCTGTTCTCCTCGTTCATCATGAATGTTCGTGCTATGTCGTCAAAAACAGAATCATCAACAGCCTTTGCTGTTGCCTGCCAGCCATAGAGTCTACCTATCCTTTTGCTTATCTCTCCTGCACCTTTGTATCCATGTTCTTTCATTCCCTGAATCCACTTAGGGTTCAATATCTTTGCCCTGGCGATTCTTCTTATTTCTTCAGTCAGGGTTCTCACAGAGACTTTATCCTGCTCTCTTGTATCTCCGTAATAATTCTGGATATCTTTACCTGATATCACTTTTGCAGCATTAATCATCCCGCCGTGTGTACCGAAGTAGCAACAACATCCTGTGAGGTCATACTCGTCTGTAACAGTCTTGTTGAAAGTAACCTCTACTGTCTTCAGACTCTCTTTCAAACTCTGATGAGCGGGTTCACCAAATGTCCCTTTTCCATATGCATATCCGTTCCAGTAAAGAAACACATCTGAAAGATCATTCTCTGTTTTCCATGCAGAGGCATATATAGCAAGCTGAGTGCCTGCCTGGTATGTGCCGGGCATACTCGCAAATATCCTGTAGGTTGCCTTCCTGAGTTCTTCTTTATCAGAAGCGGATTTGCCATCAAGTTTTTCGATGGTATGCTTTCTTATAAAGTTCTGGTCAAGAGGCTCATCAAGATTTGCGACTGCCTGCACCGCCTCATCAAGCACATCTATTGTAGAAGAGAAGTTATCCCGTGTAATGCCTGAAACCCTTACTGTGATATCTATTCGGGGACGATCGAGTTCCTCAAGTGATATGATTTCAAATCCCTTAAGCCTCCCGTTATTCTGCCACTGGGGTCTTGCACCCATGAGATACATCATTTGTGCCATACCTTCTCCGTCTGCCCACATAATGTCGGTGCACTGCCAGTAAAAGGCGATATTCTCAGGATACCTGCCTTCTTCCTCCAGATATTTCTCGATGGTCTTCTGCGCAAGGCTTTTTCCTATTTCCCATGCAGCAGGTGTGGGTATCCTTTGAGGGTCAAGTGAATAGAAGTTTCTACCCGTGGGAAGTATATCACTTCTTCCCCTTGTGATGAGCCCTGAGGGCCCGGGCTCAATATATCCGCCGTTGAATCCATTTAAAAGCGATGCCGTTTCATCGGAAGCCAGAACGCCTTGCATAACACCGTGAATCTTTTTTTCGACATCTTTGATTATCTGCAATTCGTCAGGCTGTATCGTGAATAAATCCCCGATGTTTTTATCGAGATGTACCCCGTTCATTACATAAGCTTTGCAAGCGCTTTTTGCAATTTCCTCAACCTTTTCACTCAGTTCATCTCCTACAATCCCCAACTCCCTCCTGATAATCTGCGATATTATGCCCCTAAAAGAATCAGGCGTGTTTTCGTATCTCACTATCGCATATATAAAGTCAGCTAATTTTTCCCCTTCGGGTATTCTCCCGAAAATATGCATGCCCTTTGGGATGTAGGTATCTTTCAAAAGAGAAAGCCTGTCATGAATCTCTCTTACTTTATCCCTGAAATTGTCATGGGTTAATTCTTCACTGCCTCCCAGCAGGTTCAGACCTTTCACCTTTTCCATAATCATGTGCGATATGGTGTGCGCTTTTGCAGGCTCTGTGTCTTTGTATCTTTCATATTCATCAAGAAGTCTCTCTGACTGCTCCAGATCACCATAAAGTTCGCCCTTGACCATGACCGTCTGCATATGGTCAATAAGTACTGCATTGCTTCTCCTCTTTGCTGTAGTGCCTTCAGGCGGGTTATCTGCATTATAGATATAGAGGTGAGGCATTGTATCAATGCCAATATCAGGAAAGCATCCTGATGACAGCCCTGTGGACTTACCAGGGAGGAATTCAAGATTTCCATGTGTTCCAACATGAACTATGGCATCAACACCAAACTCCCTCGAAAGCCACTTATAAGTTGCAACATACTGATGGGGCGGCGGGACATCAGGGTCATGAAGGATTTTGCAGACCTGACCGTCACACCTTGCTCCAGCGCAACCCCTCTTTGGCTGAACGCATACCACAGCATTCCCATAATTTACACCAGTTAATACAATCTTATTGTTATGTACCATGGCAGCAGGGATGCCGCCCTTTTCTTCACCCGGAGGATACCCCCATGCCTCGCTCATCCGCTTTTGTGTATTTTCAGGCAGCTCATTAAACCATTGCATATATTTCTCCTTTTCAATGAAAGCAAGCGCCCCGCCTTTATCCACAATCTCCTCAACTGTACTCCAGCGGAATTCCGATATCGCCTTTTTGTCCATAATCTCACCAATCAATACCTTGCCATTCTCAGGAGGGTTCACTTGATACCCTTCTTTCTTCATTCTTTTCAAAATGTCAGCAACACTTTCAATCGTGTCAAGATGTGCGCCGGCTCCAACAGTTGCCTCGACTGATGCGCATGGATTGTTATGGAGTATAAAGGCCACTTTCTTTTCGCTGTTCGGCCTTTTCCTGAGATTAATCCATCGGATAATCCTTTCTGCGAGCTTATCAACCCTGTCGCCTATTGCCTCATAAGATTCCTCTTCCGGCCTTGTTATGCCTCTTGTAGCTCCTATTATCACAGGCTCGATAACACCTTCAAACTCAGGCAATGATATGCTCCACGCAACCTGCGCGCTCAGCCCTTGCGGGTCTTCAAGCCACTGCTCTTTGTTTTTGTAATATGAACTCACCGGACAGAATAGGGGAACGTTGATATTTTTCATAAGGTGTACCCCTGAAGGTACATCTGATGCCTTTATATCACCTTTGGAATTTCCAAGGAAAAACATGGTGAGTTTCACAATACCGTCAACAATAGGACTTTCTTCCTTCATAAGAAATCTCTCTATCGCTTCGACACCACTTAAATTCCCGAGGTTTGCATCCTTGAGCGAATAGAAATAAACAGGGATTACGCCTACATTTCTTTTTTCAAGGGATGAAATAAGCGCCTTCTCTATTTCGAGATTCCCTGTTACCCAACTGGATCGGGAATAGAGAATTCCTATAAACACAGATGGCTTAAAGGAGAGGCTCTGCTGATATTCTTCGAGATATTCTTCAGTTGCATAATATACCTTAGACATGCTTGGATGGAATATTCCTTGCCATGGTATCTCCTCAGGTTGTGTGAAGGTAACCGAGCTATCGAAGAGGCTGTGGAGCAGGTATTTGAGCATATTGATGAGATTATCCCTGCCATTAAAAAGAACATACTTATAAACAGTTACAACAATTTCAGGATTCACCGAAGACAATGCCCTGTATGATGGATCACTTCCAACAATTACAACAGGGATGCGCTCTTTTAATCCTTTCAAATCCTGCTCTACCTCTTCCCAGAATAAATCGTTCGTTCTGTATAAAATTATCAGATCTGCGGTATTCATGTCTGATTTCACTTTCCTGATGATTTCTGGATAACTGCTTATCTGTTTGTTTGAATAAGCTATAAGTTCAATATTCAGGGTATCAGCAGCCTCTTTGAGCAATGGCAGATAGCTTGACCACATAATAGTCAAAACCTTCATGTTAACCCCCTATTCGTTGTATTTTTTAATAAGCATTGAGCCATATACAAAAAACATTATTGCATAAGCAATTAAAACAAAAAGGGAGATTAATCCTTCACTGTCCACTGATGCCTTTCTTATCACAATATTCGTATGTGTAAGAGGCATGACGTAAATAATTGGTTTAATAAAGAAAGGCACTTTATCCACAGGGAAAAATGTGCCGCTGAAGAATGCCATCGGCATAATAAAGAAATTTGAATAAGTGGCTGTATCCTCATGTGATTTTGCAAGCATTCCAGTAATAACACCTAAATTCGCAAATAGAAAACAGTTAAGAAATAAAATTGTTATGAAAATAGGCGTAAGGGAAAAACCTGGAGATGTTAAAAAACCAATTATAATAATTAGGGATGATGCAAAAACTCCCTTCACCATGCCTGCCAGCACTTCTCCAATCATTATGGATGAGGGGCTGATAGGTGCCTGGACAAAGATCTGAAAGGTTTTGAAATAAAGCCTGTTCAGGTTTAAGGCACTTGCTACCCATGTATATGAATTGTTCATAGAACTCATGGCTACTAAGCCCGGAATTAGAAAGGTAAGATAATCGCTGCCCTCGATCTTTACACTTCTTCCAAGACCCAATCCAAAGGCTATTAAATAGATTATCGGCACCACCATTGCAGAAAAGAGATACCCTAACCGCAGGAGTTTTCTTCTAAAAAGAAGCATCTCTCTTAAAAAAATTGGATACCAGCCTGATGTAATCAACCTATGCCTCCTTTTCTGTCATTCCCGTGAAAACGGGAATCCAGTTCCTCTGTACAGTTTCCTGCTTTCGCAGGAATGACAATAAAGACCTGAGGGAATTCACTCTATCCTTTCTCCTGTAAGCTTTATAAACACGTCCTCAAGATTTGATTTCCGTATTGTCACAGGTGTCTCGCTTTCTTCCGCAAACTTATGGGCTTCATCACGGCTCTTGTATATGTGTTGCACAATCTTACCGTCACCATTTACGCCCTCAACCACATACTCACCAACCGTTGCCTTGAGGTTTTGAGGATTGTCGAGGGCAATCAATCTTCCCTTAGAAAGGACGCCGACCCTGTCGCAGAGTGCTTCTGCCTCCTCAATGTAATGGGTAGTGATAACCACAGTTCTTCCCTCTATCCTTATCTTTCTTATTACATCCCACATCTGACGCCTTATCTGGGGATCGAGCCCTATTGATGGCTCATCGAGAAACAGCACAGAAGGTTCGGTAAGAAGTGACCTTGAAAGGAGAAGTCTCCTCTGCATGCCTCCGGAGAAACCCGAAACGACAGAATCTCTTCTGTCCCAGAGATCAACCATCTCCAGTGACTTTCTGATCTTATTTTTATTATCCTTCACTCCATGGAGCATTCCATAAATCAACAAATTCTCGTAGGCGGTAAGTTCCCTGTCAAGATTATTCTCCTGAGGGACAACACCTATGCGTTTCTTTATCTCGAAAGGATTTTCAATAACATCAAAACCATCTATTACGCATCTGCCTGAATCAGGCCTACTCAATGTGGTAAGTATCTTTATTGTAGTGGTTTTACCTGCCCCATTTGGTCCTAAAAGCCCGAAGATTTCACCCCTGTTAATCTTAAAGAAGACATTATCCACGGCCCTTATACTTCCGTAGTTCTTCGTTAACCCAATAACCTCTATCATAAGTCGTAATTGTCCACCTGTCATTGCGAGGGACAAGTCCCGAAGCAATCTCTAAATGAGATTCCTCCCCGTATTTAATACGGGGGAGGAATGACAAGTCAAGGGTTACTATCATCTATCCTCGGACAGATTACATTTGTTCCATTCCAGTTGATTATAACCACATCTATCCCATAAACCTTCTTCAGATTATCTTCGGTTATGACGGTTTGGGGAGCACCATTTGATACTAAAAGGCCATTATTAATTATCACGGCTTTATCCGAAAACAGCATAGCAAGGTTTGGGTCATGTAATGTCATAAGGACTGTCAAGCCTTTCTGCCTTGCAAGCTCTCTGACTTTATTTAAAACAAGGATTTGATTTCTGAAATCAAGGTGAGTTGTGGGTTCATCAAGCAGCAAGATTGGTGCCTCCTGTGCGAGTGCCCTCGCAATGAGCACAAGCTGTCTTTCGCCGCCGCTTATCTTTGTATATGCCCTTTCTTTTAGATGTGCGATACCCACTGTCTCGACAGCCTCTTCAGCCCTTGAGTAGTCTTCCCTTGAAGGGGATGAAAAAATTGAGACACGGGAGGCCCTTCCCATAAGTACAACATCTAAGACAGAATAGGGAAAAGGAGGTTCGTGCTCCTGAGGAACAATTGCAAGCATTTTGGCCCTTTTTTCGCAGGAGAGATTCGAGATATTTTTATTCTTAAACAATATTTCTCCCTTTTGAGACTTCCATAATCCTGTTATGCACTTAAATACTGTTGTCTTGCCCGATCCATTTGGACCAAGGAGAGTGGTTATTTCTCCGGTGTCCACCTTAAATTCAATACCTTTAATGATCTCTTCTTCTGTAGAAGGATGTCTGAAATGTAGCCCTTTAACCTCTAACATTATCTTCCCCAGCTCTCCCTTCCGCCTTTTTTCATGATGTAAACAAAAAAAGGGGCGCCTGTTATTGCTGTTATTATCCCGACCGGTATGTCGAAATTGGTCAGATTTCTTGCAATAGTGTCAGCGAATATCATGAATGCTGCTCCACCAGCCATGCTTAAAGGAACAAGGCTTTTATGGTCAGGTCCCGTCATCATCCTGATCAGATGTGGAACCATTAGCCCTACCCAGCCAATAATCCCACTTACAGATACCGCGATACTCACGGCAAGGGATGAGGCTCCGATAAATATTATCCTCTCCCTCTTTACATTCACACCCAATGACTTTGCCTCATCCTCTCCCATACTTATCACATTAAGCCTCCATCTCATAAAGAATATAGGTAAAATGCCTATGATTATCCCTATGCCTGCAATTCTTACAAAATGCCAGTCTGCAAGAGAGAAACTACCCATTAACCAGAAAACAATGCTTTGGAGTTTGTGGGGGTCAACAAGAAACTTTACGATAGAGACCATAGCAGCAAAAAAGGCTGATATGATAACTCCTGAAAGCACAAGGGGAAGCCTTGAGATTTCACCCTGTGTTCTGGCTATTGTGTATGCGAGAATAACAGCAAAGAGACCAAACAAAAATGCCATAAGCTGTATGGGTAGTGAGGGGAAAAAACCTACTGATAGGGCACAGCCCAGTGCTGCTCCTGCTGATATGCCGAGTATGAAGGGGTCAACAAGAGGATTCCTGAATATCCCCTGCAGTGTTACCCCGGAACCAGAAAGTGCAACACCTACAAGACCTGCAAGTATTACCCTTGGAAGTCTTATGTCAAATATTATCGCCTTTTCTTCAATTGCAGGGTTGCCTGAATAAGGCCAGATTTCCGAAATGATAATTTTTAAAACCATAAGGGGGTTGATATTATAAGCACCGATAAAAAGTGCAATCCATCCCACTAAAAAGGGTGATATTAATATTAGCGTTGTTTTAATACCAAACTGCAGTCTTTTGACACCCTCCCCTTTATCCCCTCCCATCGATGGACTCCTTACTCAAATTTTTTCACCTTGGTATACGGTATACTGAATACACTTCTGTAAAATTCATCTGTAGCCTTATTCAGATTTACATCACCGAAATATTCAGGATAAGTTTTTATCGCCATCCATAAGGCTATAGGTGCAAGCCTCGGAGACCATGTTGACCATTCCGGCGCCTTATAAACCCTGCCCTTTTTTACAGCCTTTACAGAGCTCCACTGAGAACTATTAAGGATGTCCCGGGCCCTATAACTTGCATTCCCCCAGATGAAGATTACATCAGGATTCCATGCTATTATTCTCTCCATCGGGATATCGGCATTTCTCTGCCGTATAACAGATGCCGGATTGATACCACCGATAAGCTTAAAAACATCATTTGTAACACCAATCCCACAGGCTACAGATGTTGGCTTTCCTCCAAGCCACAAAACCTTTTTCCTCTTATCATCAGGAATCTTTGAAACCCTTTCTTTTATAAGTTTGAATATCTTTTCCATCTGCGAAATAGAGTGCTCCATCTGTTTTTCCCTTTTAAAAAGTCTTCCATGGAGTCTCATCACATCATGGAGTTCCTCAAGGCTTTCAGGATAGATTGCTATAACCTTTAATCCTTTCTCCTCCATAAACCTTATTGTTTCAGGTTTGAACGTCCATGTAATTACGAGGTCGGGTTTGAGTTTAAGAAGCGCCTCTATGTTCACATCAGAGCCACTACCTACAGATGGGATAGTCTTTTCAATGTCAGGTTTTGCTGCCTTCATCAAATCGTTATCATATGCCCATCTACTGATGCCAACGACTTTGTCCCATACTCCAAGGGTAGGGATTAATTCGTAGCTTATAAAAAATACAGCCCTTTTTACAGGAACATCAATGGCGACCTTCCTGCCAAGCTTATCATTGTAAGTGATGGTGGAGGCTTCTGGAGATGAGAATGTAAGAATTAATGAAAAACCCGCTACTAAAAAATTCATAAGTAAAGTCACCTTTGTCATTCCGTGCTTGACACGGAATCCAGTCTTTTTACTGGATTCCCGCTTTCGCGGGAATGACAATCCATGTGGCCAACTCTTTGGTATAGGTAGATTGCCTCGCTTCGCTCGCAATGACAAATTGTTTAATAATCCCCCCATTAAAACCTCATTGTCAGCTCGCCAAACCATGTCCTTCCGTACTAAAAGCTTACCTTGAGCCTGCCAGTAATTATCCTTCCAGGCGCATTATAAAGTTTTGATTCTTGCCAGGCTTCATCGAAAAGATCATCAATCTCAATGGACGCCTCCACAAATTTGCCTATTTTCCTTGTGAGCTTGATATCACACGTTGTATATCCATCAAGAGGATATTTATTTTCCAGATCGTCATATCTTTCACCCACATACCTGACTCTTACGGAAAAAGTGACTATCTTCGGACTATCATAAATGAAACCAAAGTTCACCCTGTTATATGGCTCCCTTGCGACACGCTTCCCTTTTAGCTCGGGCTTTTTTGATTCTTCTATCTTTGCGTGGATATAATTGTAATTGGCATATAGGGTTAAAGATTTTAAGGGTCGATATTCTGCCTCGAGTTCCAAACCCCTGCTTTCCACCTCATCAATATTCTGGTATTTATATTCTTTTTCCTTTGTCACAGGGTTTGTCCTTACATACACAGTGCCAATATAATTATCTATGTCATTATGGAATCCGGTAAATCTGATCTTAAATTTTTCCCCTATCCGCTGTTCTACTCCTGCCTCATACCCCATCATGTACTCCGGATCTAATTCCGGGTTTCCCATGTACCAGTATCTCCCTGGAAACCCCCAGTTGTGGTAGAGATAATAAACATAGGGGGCATTGAAGGCCCTGCCCACCAAGCCACGAAGGGTTGTGGAGCTGGTCAGATGGTATACCAGGCCGAGCTTCGGATTGATTGAGCCGGAACTCTTTGCCGCATACTCCTCCTTCTTATACACTTCTGTTGTATCGTAATCGTGGTAGGATCCGTCATAGCTTCTGTACCAGTCACCGCGGCAACCCAGCGTGATTAGTAACTTCCCCAAGTCTATCTCATCTTGAAAGAATAGAGCGGCACGATGTTGTTTCCCTTCAGTTCTTGTCTTTCGGAAGGGGAATACTTCCCAATCATACCTGCTCTCTCCTTCAAACCAACGGTAATCTAGCCCAGAAGTAAAAAGATGCCCCTTCCCTACGGGAAGAGTTAAGGTCATCATCGCTCCAATCTCGTTGGAAGGCTTCTCATTCTTTTTTTCCACGCAGTCATATTTCGGGGATTTATCATAGGTCCAGTAATCATCCTCATGGAGAAAAAAGGTATTTGCCGAGAGATTAAATCCTTCGGTCTTCTTCTCGTATCCAAGGATAGCCCTATTCCTAAATGTAGAGCCGTAGTAGTATTTTCTTCCCCCTCCTGCGGCCTCATGCCAGTGTGAGTAAGTAAAGGAAATATTTGACATGGGATCAACCTCATAAGTGAATTTCCCAATATAGTGTTCATGTTCTCTGGTTCTTTTTTTCCAATTGGGCTCCGGTTTGATCTGGGCATAATAGCCATCGGTCTCTAAACGACTGGCAGAAAGATAGTAACCGAATTTCTCTTTTAAAGTTCCCGTGAGGTGAAGTCTGCCACTCCACGTATTCATCGTCCCATATGTCCCTTCAATGAGACCTTTCATCTCCCTTTCCGGCTTTTTGGTAATGATATTAATTACTCCTCCCATAGCGCTTGAGCCATAAAGGGCTGAGGCTGGACCCCGAACTATCTCGATACGCTCGACGTTCTCCACAGGTATCTCATTGAACTCGACGCCACCATAGTACATGTCATTCAAAGGAACACCATCTAACAAAATCAAGGTTCCTCTCTGATGTGGTACCCCCCTCAGGGTTACATGTTGCATGGTAGATGTCACCCCGGCAGGGCGATAAACTTGCGCACTTACAATATCCCGGAGCAGGTCATCCACATATTTTGCAGACATCTTCTCTATTTCGTCTTTGGTTATCACCGTTACCGAAGCAGGGACCTCTTCTACAGGTCTCTCTGTCCTCGTAGCAGTAACCACAATCTCCTCAAGTTCAGCTTCTTTTTCTTCTTTAACCTTTCCTTTTTCCTCTGCCAATGCTACTGAAGTAGTAAACAATAAACCTAAAAGACCACTTATAAAGCTCCTAAAAACCTTCCTCATCAAACACCTCCTAAGAATTTTTTTAAACCCCTTTCTTAGGAGAGATATAAAGCCTTCGTGGCTTTGGTTCGAAAAATTCCTTGCTACAAGGTTACTTTTTCCGTCATTCCGCACTTGATGCGGAATCCAGTCTTTGTTTTTTCCTCTGGATTCCTGCTTCCGCAGGAATGACATAAAAACTACCTTTGTTATTGAACAGCCTTTTCCCTTACCTCTTTCTTAGAGAAAAAGAAAAAGGGTTCAACCAATTTTCTTCATGGCTTTTTCAAAAAGCCTGTTCAGTCTCTTTGCCTCATAATAAAGTAAGTCGAGAATCTCTGAGATTTCTCTATTACCGAGGGATGATGTTTTTTTTGCCCAGTCCCGGTAGGCTTCCGCATGCTCATTATTGTGCTCCATCCAGTGATGAAGTAGTCTTTTTAACTTTTCAAGCTCATCCAAACTTTCACCTCCTTTCAGCTACAATACTGAAATTCTTAACCCCTGAAAGCCTTACCTCATCGATCACACTTACTAAAAGTCCAATACTTACATCTCTGTCTGCCTTTATCCGTAAGAATTCTCTTTCTAAATCCCTCAGATTCTCTTTGATGGCTATTTGGAGATTATCCAGATCTACCCTTTTGTCCATAAAATAGATTTCGCCATTTTTTGTGATCAAAACCGTCTTAATCATCTCGCTTCTGGCTTCTGCGGTTTTTGATTCAGGCAATCTGACCTTTATTGCTGGTTCCTGTATCAGATGAGATGTGAGCATGAAAAACAGAAGCAAAAGAAAAACCACATCAACCAATGGGGCAATGTTCAAGTGAGTATGGTAGGGCTTTCTTCTTTTAAACTGCATGCTTATATCTCTTTACGATTGATGTATATCTAAGCTTCGTGTTAATATTTCTCAAAAAAGGAGATGCAACAATCATGCGGAAAAAGGTTGTTTTAGAGATACCAGACAGCATGTTTGATGAAATAATAAAGTTCAAAGAGGAATCACACCTTCCTGATGAGCAGTCTGCGATATGCGAGCTTATTAGATATGCACTAACACTACCTCCGTATTTCAGAGATTTTGATTGGGAAAAGGCAGAAACTGAAGCAGATTCAGATATCGCATCGGGAAGGGTTGAGGAGTTTTCATCTGTGGATGAATTTCTCTCTGACCTCAATGCATGAAGATAGTTCGCACCAATTCTTTCAAGAAAGACTATAAAAACCTTCCTACCCATATACAAAAGGCATTTGAAAAGAAGATAAGACTTTTTATGGAAAATATACACCATCCTTCTTTGAGGATTAAAAAACTTGAGGGTCATGAAAACAGATGGGAGGCGAGCATCACGATATTTTATAGGTTTACCTTTGAAATCCACAAAGGGTATTATCTTCTTAGAAGGATTGGCCCTCATGATGTATTGAAAAAGCCCTGAGAACTTTTTACTTTTTATCATTCTTGTACCTCATGTAAAGACTCGTGGTTACTTCTTTCAACACAAAAGCTATATCATCAGCCTGTTTTTCCAAGTAGTGATGCCCTATATGAATGGGTATTGCCACAAGTAATCCTGCTGCGGTTGTAATCAAAGCCTCCCAGATTCCCCCTGCAAGCATTGATGGATTCACGCTTGTGCTGTTCTCTATGACCATAAAAGCCTTAATCATTCCTGTCACCGTTCCCGTTAAACCAAGAAGTGGTGCAATCGTTGCAATCAATGAGAGCCAGCTTAATCCCTTTTCCATCTTCCTTACCTGTCTGGTACCGATCAAGGAAAGCTCTTTTTCATCACAGCCATTCTTTATTCCCTCAAGTATGGGTGTCAAAATGGTAGGGTTTGTTTTCTTTTTCAATATATCATCCAGAGGCATCTCTAACTTTCTTAAAATCCCTCTATACTGGATAAACTTGTTAATCAGGATAGCAACTCCTGTAATAGAGCAAAGGAGTATTGTGTACATTAAGAAGCCGCCTTTTAAGAAAAACTCGATCATCAATCCCTCCGAAGAACAAATCTTATAGGCAATGTCGCCCTTGATGCTACGGATTTGCCACCCCTTTTTGCTGGTAGAAATGTCGATCTTTTTACCGCTTCGATAGCAGCCTCTGTAAAGCCATAACCAGCATTTTCAATGATTTCCACATTTAACAGGTTTCCTTTTTCATCTATGGTTAATCTCAAAATTACCCTACCTTCTTTTCCCATTCTCCTTGCAATCGTAGGATAAGTTGGCAGTTCCCTATGTAAAAATTTAGGGCCTTCTGGTGACCCGAGCTCTACATCCTGGATTTGAGAAGTCTGTTTTGGTGGTAAAGAGACTTGAGGTGCGGAGGCAACCTCACGCACCTCGGCCTTTAGAGGATTAGGCTTTTCAGAAAAGGGCAAAGTAATGCTTTCTGGCTTATTAGAAATTATCCGAGGTTCAATAATCTCTTCTTTGATTACAGGTTTTTCTTCGATCTTTTGAACTGGCTCCTCCCCTTTTACTTCTTGTTTTGGCACTTCTAAAAGCTCTATCTTTTTCTGCTTATGTACTATCTTACGGTCTTGAACAACAGGCACTTCTTCATCCATCACAAAAAGCTCTATCTCACCAAATTTCTGTACAACAACCATTGAAACAGGAATAACCATAATCAAGATATGTAAGATACCCGAGATTAAAAGACCGGGATTATGCCTTATGTTCAGCATGCCACTCCCGCTGGTAGTAAACTTTGAAGCTCTTTTACATATGGCCTTTTCCATAGATCCCCCAAAACAAAAAAGCCATGAAAACCCACCTTCATGGTGCTTAGCCTTCATGGCCTTTTCTGAATACTTTATTTTTTTATTTTAGCTCTTCAGAGCTTAAATAATTATCTTTTTAGCTTTTTCAAAAGTCTGTTTATATAACAATCTTTTTGGTTTTTTTCAGTTCTCCCCACATTTCTATTTTACTATCTTTAAGCCTGTAAATTTTATCAGCCACATCTTTTAAAAATCCATGATCCTGGCTGATGATTATATATGTATCTGAATATTCCTTTAGATATTTTAAGAACCTCTCTGTGCTCATCTCATCAAGTCCAGTAGATGGTTCATCAAGCAAAAGGCACTCAGGATTCATTGCCACAACAGTAGCAAGGGCAACGAGCCTTTTTTCTCCACTTGAAAGACGGTGAGTAATCCTTTTTTCAAAACCCTTCAATCCTAATTTTTCACAGGTCTCTCTCACTATGGCCCTTGCTTCTTCAAGGGATTTCCCAAGATTTAATGGCCCAAAGGCAACGTCCTCCTCAATAGTTGGACAAAAGAGCTGGTCATCTGAATCCTGGAACAGAAGACCAATCCGCTGCCTCACCTCTGTAAAATCTTTTTCCTCTTTCCTGACCTTTCCAAATATCTTTATCTCCCCCGAGTTCGGTTTTAAAAGTCCCATTATCAAATGCAGTAATGTAGTCTTCCCAGCACCATTGGGACCTGTAAGGCCAATCCTGTCTCCGCTTTTAAGGGAAAAATTCAGGCTATTAAATACTTTTCTACCATTAGCGTAGCTAAAACATAGATCCCTTATCTCAATTAAATATTCTTCCCTGTTCATCTTTTATAAAATAAATAAAAGTCCCATCACGGATGTTATCAAAGTCATCAGCAGGCCGAATACTACATCTCCTCTTTTGAGTTCGAAATGGCTCATTACACGAAACTTGCCCTTAAATCCTCTGCATAACATTGCCTTGTAAATCCTCTGGGAGCGATCATAGCTTCTAATAATAAGCATGCCAACAAGATATGCATATGTTCTATATGTATGCATGTTTGTCTTTGCCTTGAAAGCCCTGATGGCCATTGCATTTTCCAGTCTCTCATATTCTTCGTGCAGGACACTTATATATCTGTAAAAAAAGAAGAATAAATGAACCAGCTTATCAGGCACCTTGAGGTGTACAAGGGCATGGGCAAGGGAAAAGACCTCTGATGTGCCGAGGATTGCTATGGTTGCAAGCACAATAGCGTTGGCCTTAAGTGTAATAGAAAGGACATAAAGAAAACCCTCATGGGTTGCTTCTAAAGGACCTATATGAAAAACTGCATCTCCGGGGTAACTAAAGGGAAGGAATATCCATAGAATAAATATAAAGGTGTTTACAACAATCAACCTTCCAATAAGTTTTTTAACGCTTATGCGTGTAAAAGCCACTATTAAGAGGGAGATGATAAGCGCTAAGAGTGGGCCCTTTGTTCCTTGCATAATAGCAATGACAAAGATATAGGGCATTATGGTTATAAACTTAACCCTCGGGTCAAGTCTGTGGAAAAAGGAGTTGCCTTCAGCAAATTCTTCAAGATGCATAACTTCAATCTGTCTTTATTTTCTTTTTGACTTCTGACCTTGCCTTAAGATATGCCAGAATTCCGAGAATCCCTATAATATAACCTATACCCCCGATTATTTCGGTGATACCTGGCTTTTCAGTATTCTCCTGCAGCTTAACGAGCATCCTCATCACAGGCTGGAGCTTCCTATCAGTGACTCTTTCCACAATCGCCTCCACTTCAGAAAGATCTGGAGACTTGAAAATCTTTATCGGGGGAGTTTGCTCGGTCTTTTTGAGCCTTGGCGCCTCTGGACCCTGGCTTTTCTGTTCTTCTTTTATTTCTGTCTTTCCAGCCTTTTGACCCATGGCCTCTCTAACCTCATCCTCAGAAAGAATATAATCAGCTTGGTGTCCCATGCTTGCATGAAGGACGAGTTTTAGGGCTGTAGCCTTTGAGATTTTAAATGAAAAGTTTCCATTTTCATCAGTTTTACCTTCAATGAGCTTAGTTCCATTCTTTTCATCAAAAACCTCTACCATGGAATTCTTACATTTTGTGCCATCACTAAAATAACTTTCTGAGTGGACCATGCCATCCTCAACATAGGCATAGATATTCACTTTATGAGCATGGGCCTCTTTAACAATGCAAAATGCAAATAACAAAATGAAAAATGCAAAATTAAGGACTATCAAAATTTGCGATTTGAAATTCGCATTTTGCAATTTGCAATTAATTTTTATCATCTTCCTACCTCCAGAATTTCTGGTTTTACCTTTTTCAAAAATGTAACACAGAAGGCCGTTATGATTCCCTCAATTAGCATTACAGGTAGATGGGCAACAACCACCACTTTTGCCACATTGAGAAAGCCCTCTCCTGTGCTTACGAGGGCTATTGCAACAAATAGGGCACCAAGCCCCACACCTGTCAGGCCGGCACCAAATCCTGAAAGTATGCCTATAAAATGATTTGCCCTTCGTATTGGTATGTTAAAGAGATAATAGGCTATCACAGCCGGTGCTGCCATATTAAAGGTATTTACACCAAGAGAGGTAAATCCACCGAACTGAAAGAGGAGTGCCTGTAATAAAAGGGCCACGAGTATGGATGGGAAGGCCATCCATCCGAGGAGTATTCCTAAGAGACCATTCAGTATGAGGTGTACACTTGATGGACCTACAGGGACATGTATCAGAGAGGCAACGAAGAAGGCAGATGATAAGACTGCCACCTCGGGTATCCTCTCATAAGTCATCTTTTTCAGCCCCAGTGCTGTTCCTGCAGAAGTAAGCAGGGCACCCGTCACGAGTACGGGTGCCGACAATACGCCTTCTGATATATGCATATTATTTCATCTCCCTCGTTCTTACCCAGAGGACGGCACCAATTTCAACAGGATATTCTTTGTCTTCATGCTTTAATTTAAAGTCAGCAGTATTAAGGGCTGCAAATCCTCACCATCCTGCCTTTGGCACTGCATAGGTGAATACACCATTTGCATCGGCCTTTATAACCTGTGTGATATAAGGATCATCGGGTGCCTTTATCTTACCAGTTTCATTATAATATTCAATCTCTACCTCTGCATAAGGCACAGGTTTACCATCCACCTTCACGATCCCCTGAAATACATTTCCTGCCCAGAGACCATAAGGTCTTGTCAGGGGGACAATCTCGGTTTTGAGTCCTACCTCACTATCCCATCCTTCTTCTTTTCCAAGGGCATTCACAATGACCTTTGTGTAATGAATTATGAAAGTTTCCTCTGCTGGCTCCCAGTAAGGTGCTGGTTCAACAAAAAAGACGTGGTCTCCAGGCTGCTTAATCTTATATGAGGTTTCCCATGTAGTAAAACCCTTCATGACTTTCTTTTTCAGGGTTTGCAGGAGATCGTACTTGTTCCCTTCTATCATAACGCCAAATGCCTGTGGCATTTCCATGTTCATATAGTGTCCTTCAAAGGGATGGATGAATTTTACTTGAAGAGTTATCTCCTTTTTGTCCTTTTTCGACACAATGTCATCAGAGGGTATTATCATTCCAAAGTGTGCCCATGATAGGGAGACAGATACCATAAGTATCATAGTTGTTAAAATTATTTTTACAAGCTTTTTCTTCATTTTACTACCTCCTGAAAAATCTTCTTTTGCCATTTTCATTTTTCTCTATGCCGACAAGTTTTGGCATGAATGTTTCATTAGAAATAGGCATTTAACCTGACCTCGTAAATAACTCCTTTCCGATCCTGAATCAGTTTCATATCATCATTTATGTACTGAACATCAAAGGTTATATCGCTGAACTCAGAGATTTTAAACTTGGCATAAGCCTCGAAGGCATTGGTATTATCTATATCTCCCCTGTCTGTACCATTTAGATATGCATAAGCGAGTCCTATTTCATCATTTTCTCTGCCCCAGAGCTTACCTGATTGCTATCATAACATCGCAAACTTATTTTTAATGCTCAGAAATATCATAACATCGCAAACTGAATTAAGTTTTCCTCCTTGTAATTGGGAGTAGAGGATCAACAATATGACCCTTAATCGGGAAAGAGAAAGATTTGATAACCCTATTGTCTTGTTTAACAACCAATCTCTTTCTATGAGTAAACCCAGCACTAATGTGATAGTGCTGGGTAAAAATAGTGGCAACAACATACTGCCCCTCAAGTTTCTTCCTGATGAAATAAGTAGCTCCATTGACCTCAATTCTACCATGGGAGTCAACTTTTCTGATAAAGGAGACCTTTCCTTTTGCAATAGGGATATTAAGATTCCCATTGGAGTCAATATATCTTTCAAGGGTAAAACTCTTTGGCAGATGTCTGAGGGACTTCCAGAGGCGGTCTCTGAGTATGACAGGGAATCTTGTGCCGTGTTCTTTTTGGGTAAGACTTCTATGTGGTTTCTCATAATGGTAATACTGCAGAAATCGTTTGCTAGTTCTTTTGAGAACAGTAAGAGCAGGACAGTTATGTCTTCTAAGCACTCTCTTTTGCCAGAGAGCATTAAAACTTTCAACAGTAGCGTTTCTCCCTGGTTCTCCCTGTGGGATGAATACCAGATGTATTCCCATAAGCAAATGGAGTCGGATAAACTGGGAGATACTGTAGGGGTAGCGTCCTCCACCGGTAGCTGCCATCTCGTTATCCATCTGAGATACATTGGGAACTCCCATAAATCGCCATGTTTCAACCAGATGTTTGCACAGAGATATAGTTTGTTTATCGGTAAACTGGCTTGTGAATACCGTATGTCCTGCCACATCAATAGTATGGAAGGAATAGAATCGGGTAACCCCTTTTGGACCTCTGAGATGTCTGGGTCCCACAATGTCTGTCTGATGAAGGTCTCCAATCTTCTCTGCCTTGAAATAAGGATAAGGTTGCTTATTGCTATTTCCTTTGGTCTTAGTTCTTCCTGTCCTTCCATAACGAGAGAGAATTTTAGCAATGGTAGGGATGGCGGGGATATTTCTAATCTTCCTTTGCTTGAGCTCCCAGTGGATGACCTCAGCTCCAATGCCAGAGAAGGCAGAACGTCGGGTCTTGTGAGCTTCCAACTCCGCTCTAATGGAAAGAATCTTTTTAACCATACGCTCGGAAGTTTTTCTCCAGATTCGTTTTGGGACACGGCTCTGATCTTTAAGACCTTTAAGTCCCTGCTCTTTAAATCGTTTGAGCCATTTGGAAAGCCAGAATCTACCTCTTTGAACCAATTGAAGTATCTTATTAAAGCCGACTCCTTCGTCATAAAGTTGTATTGCCTTACAGCGTTTTTCATATTCATTTTGATTTTCCATCGCCTATTCTTCCTCCTAAAAGTTTTTGGAAGAAGTTTAGGCGATGTTAAAATTTAGTTTGCGATGTTATTATATTTTTTTAGTTTGCGATGTTATTATATAAACCCGATAATATTTTTTGCAAAACGAGCGAAAAGATGGAGGAATTGCTAGATAATAGTGTTCATCTAATGGTTACCTCGCCCCCTTATAATGTGGGGAAAGAGTATGACGAGAATCTTACTTTAGATGAGTATAGAGCATTTTTGAAGAGGGTATGGAGCGAAGTTAAGAGAGTGCTCGTTCCTGGTGGCAGAGCATGTATTAATATTGCAAATCTTGGAAGAAAACCTTATATCCCACTTCATGCTTTTATCGTTGAGGATATGCTTGATTTAGGATTTTTAATGAGGGGTGAAATCATCTGGAATAAAGCCTCCAGTGGTAGCCCATCTACTGCTTGGGGTAGCTGGCTTTCCGCTAAAAATCCAACATTGCGGGATATTCATGAATATATTTTAGTCTTTTCTAAAGGCATGTTTACGAGAAGAAATATAGGAAGAAAGAGTACGATTTCGAGAAAGGAATTTCTTGAGTTTACCAAAAGTGTATGGACATTTGCCGCAGAACCGGCAACAAAAGTGGGGCATCCTGCACCTTTTCCGATAGAGTTACCTTACAGATTGATCCAACTTTACACTTTTGAGGGAGAAGTTGTTTTAGACCCATTTATAGGAAGTGGGCAAGCTGCTATTGCTGCTATAAAGACCAAACGTCATTATGTTGGATATGAAATAAATAAAGAATATGTAAAGTTAGCAGAAAGACGGATTAAAGAATTTCTATTAGCCTCCGGTCAACAAGAGTTGTACGTTGTGTAGAAAAGAAATAAGCCTTGCCTCATGATACTGAAGCTTGAAAGGGAACTGGATCTCCAATCCTCCCTTTTTCCCTCCTTCAGCCCTCCTCTCTTTGAAAGAGAAGAAGAGTGTCGCGCAGAAGGTAAAAATGCTTAAACTCCCTTTCGATCCTGTAAAACGGGCAGAAGAGGTCGAAAACCTCGTTATGAGAGATCAGAAAAGGAAGTATTATCGTTTTAGGGGAGCAAGATATTATGGAGGCATTGCCACCGCTGATATGGTGGGATGTTGCTTTCTCTGTGCCTACTGCTGGAATTATGAAAGGAATATGAAACCCGAGGAGTGCAAAGGAGAGTTTTGTTCCTCTGAGCAAGTGGCAAGAAGGCTTCTGGATATCTGTAATAGGAGAGATTTCAACAAGGTAAGGTTGAGCGGCGCAGAACCAATTCTGGGTGAGAAATCTTTTGAACATATCATCAAGATAATCGAAAGAGTTCTTTCAGAGAAGCCAACGCTCGATTTCATCCTTGAGACCAATGGCTTCATCTTGGCCCTTTGTATTGGACAATATCAGAAAGCGCTCTGTTTCCATTTTTAAATATTAATCGAAGATTTTTTCGCCACTGCTGTTATAGATGAGAGATTAGAGGAGGAAAGGATAAATGCCTCAACGCTTCAGAAAATTTGCATACAGTCTCCTCTGTAGGACTCTAATCTGTTATAATTCTATCAACGGAGAGGCAAAATGAGAACGGCTAAAGTAGAGAGGAAGACGAAGGAAACGGATATAAAGCTCACTATTAATCTGGATGGAAAGGGACAATACTCGATAGACACATCGATCCCATTTCTCGATCACATGTTGTCTTTAATGTGTAAGCACGGTATTTTTGATATGACAATAAAGGCAAAGGGAGACATTGATGTTGATTACCACCATACAGTAGAAGATGTTGGTATAGTTCTCGGCAGGGCTGTGAAACAGGCACTCGGGGACATGAAGGGTATTTCACGTTTTGGAGAGGCAACTGTGCCGATGGATGAGGCCCTTGCTTCAGTGAGTCTTGACATTAGCGGAAGACCTTATCTTGTCTATAAGGTTGAATTCCCGAAGAAGAGTAAGATCAAGAATTTCGATCCAGACCTTATCGAGGACTTCCTTCAGGCCTTTGTGAGCAATAGCAGTATAACTCTTCATGTCGAGTCTCCCTACGGGAGAAATACGCATCACATAATCGAGGCGATATTCAAGGCCCTGGGAAGGGCTCTGAAAAATGCTGTATTTATTGATCCGAGGATTAAGGGCATCCCGACAATAAAGGGTAAATTGTGAGGTTCTTGTGCCTTTCATTCCTTTCAAAGAAATAAAATATGTCCTCCTCGACATGGATGGTACGCTTCTGGACAGATATTTCGATGATTACTTCTGGGAACATTTGGTACCTGAAAGATATGCAGAAAAGCATAAAATCACCTTCGGTAAGGCGATGGAGGAGCTATTCAAAAGATACAAGGCACATGAAGGGACCCTTAACTGGACGGATATTGATTTCTGGTCAAAAGAACTTGACCTCGACATCTTGGCATTAAAAGAACAGATAAGGCATCTCATAGAGGTTCATCCCCATGTTGAGGATTTCCTTAAGATGCTGAAGGCACGGAGAATCAAGACCTTTATTGTTACCAATGCTCACTACAAGGTGCTCGACATGAAGCTCAAAAAGACTGACCTCGGCAGATATCTGACAGGTTCGATAACATCCTTTGAGGTCGGGTGCCCGAAGGAGCAGATTGAATTCTGGCAAAAGGCTGAGCAGAGGTTCGGTTTCAGTAAGGAAAAAACAATGCTCGTGGATGACACCCTTGAGGTATTAAAAACAGCAAAGAAATTCGGAATAAAATATCTGATCTTCAAGGCAAGATCAAATTCAAAGATTGAGCCATTGCCCACTTCAGAGTTTACAACCATCATCGACTTTGGTGAACTCATTAAAAAAGAGAAAGAGTTGTCCGGAAAAGCAGTTTCCCCTTCTTGAATTGTCTGGTGAGATGTTAAACATCATTGCACAAAAGATAGTACTTTATCTGAGGATGATCAGATTTTCGCACTCAGTCTTTGCACTCCCCTTTGCATTTACTGGAGCAATCATGGCTGCGGAAGGAATCCCTTCCCTGGGAAAGATAGTTTGGATAACGGTCGCAATGGTAGGAGCGAGGTCGGGCGCATTTGGGCTTAACAGAATAATCGACAGGAAGATTGATCAGGCGAACCCAAGGACCAGGAGCAGGGAACTTCCAATGGGTATTATTACATTATCCCAGGCAGTTTTATTTACCGTAGTAGCTCTTACAATTTTTGTTTTAGCTGCCTATATGTTAAACCCTTTATGTCTGAAACTTTCTCCAGTTGCCCTTGCTATTCTTTTTATATATTCTTATACAAAAAGATTCACATGGGCTTCTCATTTTGTCCTGGGATTGGCATTATCTGCTGCGCCTCTCGGGGCATGGATAGCTGTGAGGGGTACCTTTGATTTAGAGATACTACCGATGGGAATTGCTATAGTGTTCTGGCTTGCTGGCTTCGATACTCTCTATGCCCTCGAGGACATCGAATTTGATAAATCCTATGGGCTGCATTCCATACCAAAGAGGTTTGGAGTTAAAAAGGCATTAATCTTGGCGAGGATATTCCATCTGATGACCTTTCTAATGCTCGTATTTACAGGTATGTTATTTAAGCTCGGTATTTTTTACTGGATCGGGATAACGGTTGTTGCAGGGCTCTTTATCTATGAACATTCCCTTGTCAAGGAAGACGACCTCAGCAGACTTGACATGGCATTCTTTAACATGAACGGCTATATAAGTATGACGGTCTTTGTTTTCACGTTATTGGATTATATATTTGGGCATGGAACGTGACAATATACCGATAGGCGGGGGTTTCTCTACGAGTTGTAGACTAACCCCGCTTCAATAGGCGGGACAAAAATGTCCCGCCTATTGTGGAGAATTAATATGTGTTATCATTTTTTATATGTTTATTAGGAAGTCATATAAGAGGTTTGGCGCAAGGAAATACTGGATCAATGTCATAGTCTCACTTATAGGCATAGGCATTATCTTGTTATACAGTATATGCGGTGAATCATGCGAATACCTGCAGGGTGGTATTCTCGACATCGAGCTGAAATATCTGGGACTTCTTTATATGGGGATGTTAATTTTTTTCAGTCTTCGCAAAAGAGATTTAGTCCTCCTGTCTTTGCTATCTTTTGGCACAGGTGCAGAAATATACCTTTTAGGATTTCAGATAAGGAACCTTGTTTATTGTTATTACTGTTTGGCCTTTGGTGCCATTGTTTTACTTCTCTTTTTGTTAAACCTCAATATGTCTAAAAAGACCCTTATGGGTATCTCCCTATTTCTTGGCTTTATACTTTTTTCGATTTTCTTCCAGGGCGCAGTTACCCCTCTCTATGCAGAGGATCCGCCTAAGGCGGACCTTCCACCTTCTTTTGGAAACGGTAAGATAAAGGTGAGGCTTTATACCGATTATTTTTGCGGTCCCTGCAGGTCTCTGGAACCGAGATTAGAAGAGGTAATTACCGGTTTAGTTAAAAAGAAGGTCATAAACATTACCTTTATTGATACACCAATCCATAAACATACCAGTCTCTATGCAAGATACTTTCTTTACATCTTAAATGAAAAGAAGGAGTTCAATCATGCTCTTTATGCAAGGGCTATCTTATTTGAAGCCGCAAACAACAGGATAACAGATAAGGAGAGGTTAGAGGAGTTTCTGAAGGAGAAGAAGATAAAGTTCAAACCCTTTAACGTGATACCTACATTTGGCCTTTTTGATAGTTATTTAAGAGAAGATAAAATTAATGCAACGCCCATCTGTGTGATATCTAATGGTGAGAAGAAGCGCTTTGAAGGCACTGAAGATATTATAAAAGCCCTTGAGCGTTTACCCTTTTCTCCGTCTTCCTCACCATAAGCTTCCTCAGTTCTTCAGCAGAAAAGAGTAGAAGCGCAAAAGGAATAAGGATGAGCCATATCTCCACTGAAATAGGGTGGGTTGAGAATATTTTGTTACCAAAAGGATGATAGACAATGAATAATTGCAGGAGGATTTCGAATGCTATACCTGCAAAGATTAACCTGTTTGTGAAGATGCCGAGGCGAAAAACAGATTCCTTAAAAGACCTGCATGCAAAGACATTAGCGATCTGTGTAACGATTATTGCTGTAAGGCAGGCAGTTGTTGCCTGTAGATAAAGGATATTGTTAGATGTAAGCATTTCACCCCACTGCCAGCTACCTTTATTCAATACATAGAAGTACCCAAATAGCCCTGCGGCTGCCTCAATAGGGCCAAGGAACAGGTATGCCCTTGTTAGTAACGGAGGGTTCAAGAGCCTTTCCCTTGGGCTTCTTGGAGGTATTTTCATAACAGCCGGCGAGGGTTTCTCCGCACCAAGTGCGAGGGCAGGAAACATGTCTGTGCCCAGGTCAACGGCGAGTATTTGCATAATTGTAAGGGGAAGGGGTATCCTCAATAGGACATATGTAAGATAAGGGACTATTTCGGGGATATTGGAAGAAAAGATATAGCTTATGAACTTTCTGATATTCTCATAAACAGCCCTGCCTTCTTCTATAGCATTTACAATAGTGGCGAAGTTATCATCAAGGAGTATCATATCAGCTGCCTCTTTCGCAACATCAGTTCCTGCGATGCCCATAGCAATACCGATGTCTGCCCTTTTTAAGGCAGGGGCATCGTTGACTCCATCACCTGTAACCGCGACCCTTTCACCTTCTTCCTTTAGGATATTCACAACCCTCAGCTTATGCTTTGGCGTCATCCTTGAAAATATGACCTCCTCTTTTGAGAGGACCATGCGGAGTTCGTCATCAGACATCCTTAAAAAATCACTTCCTTCCACTATCGAGGGGTTTCCTTTTACAAGGCCAATCTCCCTTGCAATAGCGAGGGCTGTTCTCGAGCCATCACCTGTGATCATTATTATTTTTATTCCAGCCTCCCTGCATTTCTTTATTGCCTCCGGTACCTCTGGTCTTGGAGGGTCTTCAAGCCCTACCAGACCCAAAAAAACCATATCCCTCTCTACATCCTCCTTACTCTTTATATCCTCGCCACTTTTAACCTCTCTATATGCAAAGGCAAGGACCCTTAACCCCTCATCCATCATTGAATGGTAAAGGGAGACTGACTTATCCCTGAGGGCCTCATCAAAATACAATATTTCACCATCCCTGAGGCAATGGCTGCATATTGTGAATATATTTTCAGGTGCACCTTTTGTCATGACATAGATGCTACCATTGATAGAATTTATTGTGCTCATCCTCTTCCTATCAGAGTCAAAGGGGAACTCCTTTATCCTTCTACTTTCCACATGACCTATGGACTCGAGCGCTGCCCTGGAAAGTGCGACTTCTGTTGGCTCACCCTTTAGATTTCCTTCGACCTCCTTTGTGTTGTTGCAGAGCAGGGCAACAGTAAGCAAGGAAGGCCCTTGTCCTTCTGTCTTTATACCCTCACCAATATAGGCTATCCTTTTCACAGCCATCTTGTTCTGGGTCAGTGTCCCTGTTTTGTCCGTGCAGATGACGGAGACAGAGCCAAGAGTCTCTACAGATGTTAGGGTCTTTATCAATGCCATTCTCTTTGCCATCCTCTGGCTGCCCATAGCGAGTGAAAGGGTCACTGTTGGAAGTAATCCCTCCGGGACATTGGCAACGATTATTCCTACTGCAAAGAGGAAGTTTTCCCAGAATGTTCTGCCAATGAAGTGTCCTGTTGCAAAGAATATAACACCCATAACTGTGGCTATAGCTGCGATGACTCTCGTTATCTTTATTATCTCTTTCTGAAGAGGGCTGAGACCTGAAGTAACTGTGCCTGTGAGGTGAGCGATTCTCCCGAACTCCGTCCTCATCCCCGTTGCAAAGACTACTCCCTTTCCTGAGCCACTGACGACCGTTGTCCCTGCAAAGGCTATGTTAGAGCTGTTTATGAGCTCTCCTGTAAAAGGCTCTATAACCCTCGTTACAGGCTCTGATTCACCTGTCAGGGGGGCATTGTTCACCTTTATATCATTTGACTCTATGAGTCTTGTATCAGCAGAAACCTTGTCGCCCTCTGAAAGGAGTATCACGTCACCGGGTACAACCTCCTTTGCATAAATCTCCCTTTCTTTTCCTTCTCTTATAACCTTCACATAAAAGGGAAGGAGTCTCTTCATTTCCTCCAGTGCCTTTTCTGCACGGTATTCCTGAACAAAAGTGAATATGGCATTGATGAATATAACGGCTGTGATTGCGAAGCCGAGGGTAAGCATGCCCTCGCCTGGATGAAGGTACTCAGAGAGGAATGAAAGCAGGGCAGCTATCCAGAGTAAAACAGCAAGGAAATGCGTGAACTGACCTAAGAACCTGAAGGTGAGGGGTTTTTTCTTTACCTCTTCAATCTCATTATAACCAAATTCTTTAAGTCTCCTCTTCGCCTCATCCTCTGTGAGTCCCTCCTCTAATGTAACGAGACTGTGAAAGACTTCCTTTACTGTAAGGCTATTTATCTTCATGCCTCGGTTTCAGGACTATCAGATCGCACGGGGTCTCCCTTAAGAGTTCCTCTACAGGATTGCCTTTAAATATAGAACTCAGAAGGCTCCTTTCACTGGCGCCCATTATTATGAGGTCATGTTTTTTTGAAGCAGCCTCAATGGTTATGCTCCTTGCTGTGGTACCTGGTAAAACTCTGCCTTCAAACTCAATCTGGTACTTACGGAGGTATTCCATAAAAATTGATGTATCCTTGGGCAATCTCTTTTCCCATTCAACAGGTGTGAGATGTATTTCACCATGGAAAAATTTGGTTATAGGCTTCGTAGCGTGAAAGACAAAGACCTTTGAACCAAAACTCTCTGCCATCTTTGCAGTAAAATATGCCCTTTCCTTTATGTGATCAATTTTTGCCTTTATCGGAACGAGGATATTTCTTGGATGTATCCTCCCCATATGCACAACTCTCACCAGAGCTACAGAGCATGGAAGCGCCAGAGACAGACTCCGTGCAATGGTGCCTGCATAGAATCTCCTCTCAATGTCTTCTCTTCGCGTGGATGCGAAAACGATGTCTATTCCTTCGTGTCTAACAATCTTATGTATCTCTTTTACAAGTTCTCCTGTCTCGATAATGCTCTCCACCTGAATATCCATCTCCTCTGCCTTAATAAATAGCCTTTTTATAGCATCCTCAGCCCTGTCAAAACTGGACCGGGACATGCCCTTCTCAGCAATAAAGCAAATATATAATTTTGCCCCGCATGCCCTCGCAAAGTTCAGAGCATATCTCGCGGAGATTTCTGAATTCAGGTGTTCGTTAACTGCTGCAAATATCTTTGTATACACACTTAAGCCCAAATCACGCAAATATACGTGGTTTACATTGGGACATTAGCCACGCCCTCGCCTATGTATTTTTTACCTCACCCAAAAGGGCAGGGCTTTCTTTCTGACAGGGTGAACTCAGATTACCATTAGAAATTTAATAAATCAATCCTTGTATTTTTTACCTCACCCAAAAGTGTTACGTCCCAGCAATCCGATACCGATTTTAGGGGTACAATTCCCACATAAACG
>JASEEX010000139.1 GCA_030019415.1 Thermodesulfovibrionales bacterium | reverse complement strand
CTTAAACTATGGCTGAGTCTTTCTTAACTTCAACTAAAAGAGGGACAAGCTCATAAATTTGCCTGCCTACTTTTTTAAAAATGAAACTATTATTTTGCTCATCAATTATTATCTCAAATAATTATCTTATTGACAATGGCCTGAGTTCAAAGGCTTTTTCAAAATTCTTAGCACCAAGAATTTTTTTCTTTAATCCTTCATAGGGAGGGAATGCACCCCCATAGCCGATTACTCTTCTTGCCTTTGCTATCATCTCGAGTTGTTCGGCTGTCCAGTTAGGTGAGACATAAGTATTCTTAGGTCTTGGCTCAAGAGGCTCGTATCTCATAGGATAAGCAACTACTCCCCACTCAAGAATGTCTTTTACGCGGTTATGAAAATTTTCTGGTGTATCATATCTGGTATTATGAAGACAGTAGACCAGAATTCTCCGCCCCCTAAATCCTACTAAGTTTAATAAATTTATGGCCTTTTTCAGTGAAGTTCTGATTTGATTGCTGTCATAAGCCAATCTCAGGAGAGGTAATTTAAGTCTTGTCAATCTTGATGCGACCTCTTCGTTTATTAGCCTTGCGTCAAGCCCTTGATTAAAATCCACTTCGAGATTCATTTCTTCAAT
>JASEEX010000138.1 GCA_030019415.1 Thermodesulfovibrionales bacterium | reverse complement strand
GATATGTTAGCGGAAATTAGCACTTAAACTGGTACTAAAAATGGGGGACATGTCCGATGCTAATTTGTTGCGTGAATATACAAGCATAGCCCCCTCTTGCCTGAATTTACAAAATTATATCAAATTTTTAACTTTTTGGATTCCATTGGGTTTAGACAAGTAGGACAAGGCATGGTATTTACCCTAAAGAAGTAATATACAAACAGATAATAGATAATGTCCCTTTGAGTTGTTGAAGTAGGAAGCGACCTCGATTAAAATATTTTATCCAAAAACAAAATCTAAAGGAGGCCGCTTCTATGGGTAAAAGATACCGTAAGATGGCAAAAAAGGCAAATGGAAAGATTAGGTGATTGCACTCATAACATAGTAAACTGATTTCTAATGCTCAGAAATCTAATAACATAGTAAACTTTAAGTCTTCTTTTTTGTAATTGGAAGCGAAGGAGCAACAATATGACCTTTAATTGGAAAAGAAAAAGATTTGATGATTTTATTCTCTTGTTTAACAACCAGTCTCTTCCCATGAGTATGCTCCAAAAAGACAAGGGTCAAACCTTCAAAATTCAATTGACAAGATAATAAGAATGAGTATAATAATGGCAAATGGCAAGGCAATTACGG
>JASEEX010000137.1 GCA_030019415.1 Thermodesulfovibrionales bacterium | reverse complement strand
ACAGAAGCTCCTATCACTAAACCTATCCAAGGTGATACGCCCATATTTAATGCAAGCAGACTTGAGGTATATGCCCCTATGCAGGAAAAGGCTGCATGCCCCAGTGCAGGCAGCCCTGTATATCCAACAATGAGATTAAGGCTCAAAGTAAGAATTATGTATATCCCAGAAATAACGAGTATATGTAAAAGATACTCCATAACTCTAAATTGTTTCCTTTTCTTTTTTAATACCTAAAAAACCCCATGGTCTTATCAATAGGAATATTATGAGTATTGCGAAGGCTATTGCATCCTTCCATCCGGCTGATATCTTCCAGATACCGAGGTTTTCAGCTAATCCCAGAAAGAATCCACCTAATACTGCTCCTGGAATGCTACCAATACCACCGATAATGGAAGCGATAATACCCTTCAAGAGGGCACTAAAACCCATTGTGGGTTCAATATTAGTTTCAAAAGAGATGAGTATACCGGCAGCACCGGCTAATGCAGAGCCTATGGCAAATGAAGTCAGGATTATCCTATCTGGATTTATGCCTACAACATCTGCTGCTATGGGGGGTGTGTCTAAGGTGGACCCATTTGTCAAGACAAAAAATTGCAATATTTAAGTTACAGTTTTG
>JASEEX010000136.1 GCA_030019415.1 Thermodesulfovibrionales bacterium | reverse complement strand
CCAGTTGTTGAGGCAACAACTACATGCTTATACCTGCCCCCCTTGAGTGCATTTTTGACAACTTCAAGACAGGCAGGAGTATTCTCACTGCCGGGCTTTTCGAAATAAATAACCCTTCTTTCTATAGTATTTTTAGGTAATGAAACCATGCCCAGACCTCATTATGGCTAAAATTTATTCCAATTATTTTCCCTATCCCAGAAACCTTCTCATATGCGCTGCCTCTATTATAAGGCTTTGAAGATTCTCTGTCCTCTTTTCTTTTAAAGATTGAATGACTTCGTCTGTTACTGCCTTATGTGGCATGTCTGATTCATGGAAGAATAATTCTTTTGACCTTGTGGCAGCATCTCTGACCTTTACCCTTATATCTTTCGGGACAATACTGAAAACATTTTCGTTGAGGTAACGCAGCGCTTCTCTCATTGCATCCCCAAGATTCACAAATGCCTCATTTAAAAAGGCTATCTCACCATGATGAAGAGTATTAAAGGCAAGGATCTCTGGTGGAAGCCCGATTGAATAGCAGGCAGCACAAAAACTTATCGCCCTCGGAAGAGTCACTTTCTTGATCCCAAATCCAGCGATAAATTTGTCGTAATGAAGCGATAATGTCATGGTGAGCC
>JASEEX010000135.1 GCA_030019415.1 Thermodesulfovibrionales bacterium | reverse complement strand
TATGTGGGAATTGTACCCCTAAAATCGGTATCGGATTGCTGGGACGTAACACCTGCAACATTTCAGGAAGAAAGCAGCATAAAGTTATTCTGATACTGTTGAGAAACAATGTTCTGATTTTACAAATAAAGGTATCCAAAAGGTTATTCAGAATTTATATTTATACTCTTGGTTTTGCAAGTATCTCAAGGACTCTGAGATCAAGGAATCTCTTTGAGGCAGCGGATTTAATAACCGTAACAGTATCAGCGCCCTTTGCGGTACCAGCAACTGCGAGTACTTCTTCCCCTTCTGGGATCAATCCTGCATCAGCAGCCATCATCACAATCTCGCAGCACACCTTTGGCCCTTCGCCAAACCTCCTTAGAGAGTTAGCAATAATGAGTGTCGGATAGGAACCACCAAATTTTGAGGAAAGGGCTGTTTCGATAGAATGAGTTAACATAGAACCTGTGAAGACTTTTGCGCCCTTTGCCTCTATCTTCTTTCTTATCTCCTCTGGCATCTCATGCATATTGGGTTCTTTAAAACCAGCTGAATGAGTTACAACGACGAGATTAACACCCGAACCTTCCAATGCCCCTGAGAACAGAAGGCCCGTGTCCCCAGTTGTTGCCTCAACAACTGGG
>JASEEX010000134.1 GCA_030019415.1 Thermodesulfovibrionales bacterium | reverse complement strand
TTTTAAATGAGGCAACGATTCAGTTTTATATAGATTTTTGATGAGGCAATTCGATAAGGTCTTTTGCAACTTACAGTGTGATATAATTTGGTTTACATGGACGAAAGGCATCGGATAGCAAAAGCAGCAGGGCTTATGAGCATCGCTACCTTTATCAGCCGAATTTTCGGCTATGTGAAAGACATGATACTTGCGAAGTTTTTCGGAGCAACAGGCATTGCAGATACATTCTTCGTTGCATTCAGGATTCCAAATCTTTTAAGAGAACTCTTTGCGGAGGGCTCTATGTCTTCTGCACTTATCCCTGTTCTAACAGAATACCAGACAACACAAGGAATGGGAGAAGCAAAGAGGCTTGTCAGAATAACATTTACCTTTATCCTTATCTTTGCTGGCTTAACCTGCCTCACGGGGATTATCTTTGCCCCTGCAATTGTACCAGTAATAGCACCTGGGTTTCTTGATATGCCTGAAAAATTCTCATTAACTGTCCTTCTTACCAGGATAATGTTTCCGTTTCTTTTATTTATCAGCCTTGCAGCCCTCGTAATGGGAGCGTTGAACACAAGGCGAGTCTTTTTTATCCCCTCACTTGCGCCAGCAAAGCTAAACATTGCGATTATTATAAC
>JASEEX010000133.1 GCA_030019415.1 Thermodesulfovibrionales bacterium | reverse complement strand
TGGTGGTCTCCGTTACCTGGGAATGAAGTGGTATCGGTTACCTGGGACGTGACAGGAAAACGTTCTATCGTCATCTGAAACGTGTTTAAACCCGTAATACTCCATGAAATATTTATCAATATCCTCTTTCAGATTTTCTCCACCTTTTGCATAAAAACCCTTCTTAAATCTGGTTCTCTTTTCATTGCTGAAAAACTCAAAAGTTACGAGATAGAGCTTTTGACCATTCGGAGGTACCACATTTTTCTGACCCATACTCACCTCCAACTGTATTATTTTTTCGTATTCTATTTAGATTCAATTGATTCAATTGAATCATAAAGAGAGGAGTTTGTCAAGGGAAAAATTAAGGACTAATAATTCTATATGAAGGAGATTGCTTCGTCCCGACAAGTCGGGGCTCGCAATGACAATTTTCGATAAGTATTTTACACCTCTGGTAACATTATATTTATCTGAGCGCCGGGGAAATGGGTAAGATTCACCTCTCTCCTCCTCCCCCTTGACCACTCAGGTATGATTGAAAGTTTTGCGGTTCCTGAACGGATGGAGATTTTTCCATTCCATTGAGTAACAACTTACGTTCAACAACTTGAGCCTAAAAAATGAGTCCTTGAGGCCAACAAATCC
>JASEEX010000132.1 GCA_030019415.1 Thermodesulfovibrionales bacterium | reverse complement strand
TCCAACACCAACAGCAAAATCAGAAATGAAATCATCTGTTGTTTCACCTGACCTATGAGAAACAATTATCTTCCAGCCAAAAGATCCTGCCAATTTTGCCGCCTCAATCGCTTCAGTTATTGTCCCAATTTGATTTATTTTAATAATCGTGGCATTACAAGCCTCTTTCTCTTTCGCCTCTTTTATCCTTTTTGGATTCGTCGCCAACAAATCGTCGCCAATAATTAATAATTTTGCATTTTGCATTTTGCATTTTGCATTTAATTGTTTCCAAGCTTCCCAATCATCTTCAGCAAAAGGATCTTCCAATCCAATAATTGGATATTTTGAAATCAAATCTGAATAATAATTAAACAATCCGTCTTGACTAAATACTCCGATTTTCATTTTGTAATTGTCTTTGGAAAAAAACTGTGATGCAGCTATATCCAAAATAATTTTGATTTTATTTTGATAGCCGAGTTTTTTAGCTGCTGCCATTATTAAATCCAAAGCTTCTTCTGGCACTCTGACTGGCGGAGCAAACCCCCCTTCATCACCAACATTGATAGCTAAATCAATATATTTTTCTTTAATTATTTTTTTAAGTTCCTGATAAATTTCAGCAGCTATTTGTAGACGTTTTGAAAATTTTT
>JASEEX010000131.1 GCA_030019415.1 Thermodesulfovibrionales bacterium | reverse complement strand
GTTGACAGCACAGGTGGGTTTGGTTCACCTCATATCTTAACGAGAGTTCGCATCCCAAAATTTGATTCCAAAAACCTCCTTCATCTCCGCCTTGCCGAACTTTCTGAAATCGCATATGAGGAGGTCGCAAAAGGCAACGATGTATCAGCTATTGAAGCAGAGATTGATGAGCTTGCAGCTGAAATATGGGGATTGACAAAAGAGGAATTAAAAGAGATAAAATTGTCCCTAAAAGAATTAGAGAAATGAATAAAACAAAAGAAAAAATATATGTTTCTAAAAAAATATTAGCCGATATAGGAAGAGGAATATATAGAACTCCTGCTAATGCATTAAAGGAACTCGTTAGCAATGCTTTTGATGCATGTGCAACCTGGGTAAAAATTACTACTAATGCCCCTTATTTTGATGTTTTTACTTGCGAGGACAATGGAGAAGGTTTAGCCTCAGGTGAACTAAGACAAATATTGCAAAGAATCGGTTCAAGCGTCAAAAGAACCGGCAAAGGTAAAGGAGAATTTATAGATTGTAAAGTGGCAAAAAGACCAGTTATAGGGAAAATAGGCATAGGCTTATTAGCAGTTTGTACCCTCCCCCAAAATTAGTACCACTCATAGTGCTAAATTTTCCGTAATAT
>JASEEX010000130.1 GCA_030019415.1 Thermodesulfovibrionales bacterium | reverse complement strand
TATGTGGGAATTGTACCCCTAAAATCGGTATCGGATTGCTGGGACGTAACAATTTAGGGGCTGAACTATTACTTCTTTTCTAATATTCAAGAACAATATCAATTATTTATCACTTCTTTTTTCTTTGTCTGGAATCGCCTATAACCGCTTTTATGCGATGCTCATCCAACTTCTTTTCACCGTGTCTCACTGTTCCACATTTTTAGGTGGGTGAAAACCCAGTTGCCGCTTCATTTTTTCCCGCTCCTGAACAGCCGCGCCTCCTCGCATATACCTTGTAAGAATAAGGTTTTCAGCCTTGATAATATCTTCGGCAGACATATCCAAAACCGTAATACCAAGGGTGTTAATGTCCTGATAAAAGAATAAACGTTGCTGATGGAACTGCTCTTCTGTGGTTATCTTGTCGACTTCAAAAGCCTCTTGAGATTTGAGATGACCTCGATGACGCTCAAAGAAGATATGAATATAGGCTGATTGGCCTCTTCGAGTATCTTGCAAACGATGTCTGATCCCTGCTCAGGCTGGTATCTCTTGAAAAGCGCACTCGTGTCTATGAAAAAGGGCATCAGCTATTGCTTTTCTCTCTCCTCAATAACCCTTTTGGAGAGCGAAACGCCGATATTTGACAGGCTCTGCTGGAT
>JASEEX010000012.1 GCA_030019415.1 Thermodesulfovibrionales bacterium | reverse complement strand
GGTGGTCTCCGTTACCTGGGAATGAAGTGGTATCGGTTACCTGGGACGTGACACTCTTGGCGAAATGTTGCACCCTCTCCTTTGCCCTCTCTTGTAACTTACACTGATCAGAAGATAAGTTGTAAAAGAAGAAAGGGATTTCTATACTAATCTTATGGACCTACTTTTAAAAGGGATGGCGAAAGAAGAGCCCCTTTTAGTGGTTGGGCTTGTTGATACCGAGACTGTTGAAAAGGCAAGGTCTATTCACGATACGTATCCAACTGCCTCTGCAGCCCTCGGCAGGGTAATAAGCGGATCCATTCTTCTTTCATCTATCCTAAAAGAAGGACAGAGGGTGATCCTTCAGGTGGTAGGAGATGGTCCCCTAAGAGAGATTGTGGCAGAGGCAGACTGGCTCTGTAGGGTAAGGGGATATGTGAAGAGACCACACATCCACCTCGGTCTAAAGGATGGGAGGCTGGATGTTGGAAGGGGCATTGGAAAGGGATTCCTGAATGTGATAAAGGACCTCGGCCTGAGGGAATATTACCACGGGACTGTCCCTTTACAGACAGGTGAGATTGCTACAGACCTTGCCTATTATTTCAGGGTTTCTGAACAGATACCCGCTGCCGTCTCCCTCGGGGTATATGTTGGTACTGACAACTCTGTGAAAGCATCTGGAGGATTTATGATACATGCCCTCCCGGGCTTGAGGGATGAGACAGTAGAATACCTGGAGGAAAGGTTGAAGGGGCTTCTTCCCGTTAGTACCATGATTCTGAATGGCCTCAGCCCAAAGGAGATAATGGAGGAGGCAATCGGCCTCCCGATTGAGGTATTTGAATGGAGAGATGTTCTTTATTATTGCCCATGCACCAAAGACAGGGTCCTGGATGCAATAGTAGCCCTCGGTAAAAAGGATATAGAAGACCTTGCCAAAAAAGGAGAGGCTCTAAACGTCCAGTGCGAGTTCTGCAGGACAGAGTATGCTGTTTCAAAAAAAGAAATCCTTTCTCTCTTAAATTCCATTGAATCTTCGAATAAGCAACCCGAAGGATAGAATAGGGTTTAGGGGGATTGTTTGATTGGATATGGACTATCTGTTATAATTGTTGAATGTTTTTCAGGCTATTAATGGTCATATTTTTCTTACTGATTCCCTCGCTGGCCTTCGCATGGGGACCTTTAACACACATCTATTTTGGCAACGAGATTTATTATTTAGGCTCCCTCCTGCCTGCATGGGTCTTTAACCTTTTAAGGCGATACAGAGAGGACTATCTTTACGGCAATCTTATGGCAGATATTATACTGGCGAAGAATCTTTTACCCTCAGAAAAGAATACCCATAGCTGGGAGGTGGCATTCAGTCTTTTAGAATCTGCAGAAAATCCCCCTGAAAAGGCCTTTTCCCTTGGCTATATAAGTCATCTGGCTGCCGATACCGTCGCTCACGGCATATATACCCGCAGAAAAAGTCTCGAGCACACATTTCTTGAACTAAGGGCAGACAGCCTCATTGACAGGAGATATTGGCTTCAAGCCGTAGGTATTGGCAGAGATATCCAGTCCAGAAATGATAAATTTCTGGAGAGGTCTCTCGAGCGTGTTATCTTCTCTTTCAAGACCAACAAAAGGATATTCAAGGGGATGCTCTTCCTCTCGGGCCTTAATAAGGAGAAATTTGGTGATTTCATTGATAGAAATCTTTTAATCTCAGCAAAAAAAGAGGATGTTAAGAAACTCCATGAAGAATCTCTTGACAGAATCATTGATGTCCTCCGTAATGGAAATCGCTCTGCTATTCTTAAGAAAAATCCAATTGCAAGGTGAGACTCGGTCCATCCTGTACCTCGCACCACAGAAAGCTACCCCGCACTTTTGTGAAAGTGCGGGGTTTACTTCTTGAAAATTTTCTGCATTATCTCAGGAAACTCACTTTTGAACTCTGGATATACCCTCCCAAGAAACATCTTCAACCCTTTCATTTTGAGCTTTAGATCTTCTATGTCTTTCAGGGCTGCGCTTATCTCTTCTAACTTTTCTGTTAGTGTTACGAGCTCCTTCTCGAGGAGATTAATCCTTTCTTTTAATATTCTTTCTTCCTTCAATTTTTTTCTCCCTTTTCAAACTTAGGTATTTCATAAGGGTTAGCCCCTTTCTCTTCAAACCCCCTTTATAATCTTCACCCCTGCTGATGTTCCTATCCTTGTGGCACCAGCCCTGAGCATATTGAGGACCTGTCTAAGTGTCCTTATACCACCTGCAGCCCTGCTATATCCTTCTGATTTAACACCTGCATAATCTTATTCGTATCCCCAGAGAGATGGCCCTTCTGCCTTGACATTTGCCACATAAACATTTACTTCCTCTCTGTATGCTTTATGGAGGAGTTTTGTTATGTTACCTACAGCATACTTCTGGTCGTCAACCTTTGAGACTGGCATGAGCTCGAGGGTCGTGCTCGTTATGAATACCTCGGCTGCGGGGTAGAGATCCTCCTTTGTAAATTCACCCTCTTTTACACCTAAACCATCTCTCAGGGCAAGGTCTATGACTACTCCTCTTGTAATGCCATCAAGTATTCCGCACTCAAGAGAAGGCGTGCAGAGAATACCATCCTTATAGAAGAAAACATTGCTGATCGTGCCTTCCGTTAACTTCCCATATACATTCAGCATTACAGCCTCGTAGGCGCCTCTTTTTTTTGTTTCGATCTTGGCGAGAATATTATTAAGAAAGTTCAGGGACTTTATACGAGGATTTAGTGCCTCCATGAGGTTTCTTTTCGTTTCCGGAATGACGAGGCTTATGCCTTTTTCATAGAATGACTTCGGGTAGTCCTTCAGTTCCTGTGCGATGATGACGATGGTGGGCTCGGGGCAGAGGTCAGGATCAAGGCCGATGGGCCCGTGGCCCCTCGATACAGTCAACCTCACAAAGGCGTTCTTGAGAGAGTTGGCAATGAGGGTGTCATAAATAGAGGTTTTTAGAGAGTCCATCTCAAGGGGAATCGTAAGTCCTATCATCGATGCAGAGCGATAGAGTCTTCTGAGGTGCTCATCGAGCATGAATGTGACCCCCTCGTAGACCCTCATCGTCTCATACACTCCGTCTCCGTAAAGGAAGCCATGGTCAAAGACAGAAACCACCGCTTCTTTTACAGGTACGAGCCTTCCCTTTAAGTGAACTTGCATAGCCTTAATTATACCGAATAATTAATTTGAGCCTGTTCAATAATTAAGTTTTCATAATTGACATTTTAGCACATGAGGATATTTCCGAGAGAAATAAATTTTTGAGGTCTTTTATTCAGATTGACCAGCGATGCCCTTTATGAGATCCTTTTTGCCAATGATTCCGACTAATCTTCCTTCCTTTAAAACGGGTAAGAGATGTATCTTTTTCTCCGTCATTATTGTGGCGATATCCTCCATGGGCGTGTCTTTATCTATAGTAATCACATTTCTTGTATATATCTCGCCTACAGTGGATGCAGCCATCCTTTTAATCTCCCCCTCCAGTCTGCTTGTACCGAGTGGTATAAAGGCATCGAACAACCTTAATATGGTAGGGATATGGAGCCTCTTGTTTTTGCTTATGAGGTCATTCTCTGTGACTATGCCTATTAAATTACCATCTTCATCAACTACAGGGGTACCGCTGATTCGGTGTTTTATGAGTATCCGTGCCAGATCTTCTATGGTAGTGGCTAGTTTAACTGTTATTACATCCTTGGTCATTATATCCTTTGCGCTAAGCATGGTGTCTCCTTAAATTATCGATAGATTTCTGCTTCTTTCACAAATTCTATCACACCTATCTTCTTTTCTAAGAGAACTCCTCTTTGGAAACAACCTCTCTTTTTATCCTCGACAAAAGCTCTTCAAATGTTGGTAGGACGTCTGTTCTCAGCCTTCCGGCAACTAATACATACATTATATCATCGCCAGCATTAAGGGTCCCTTCATTTATCCAGGCCTTTATTGCGACGATACCCTCTTTTTTCTTAAACTCGGCTATCAGGAAGTTTAGTTTTTCCTTATCGTAAGAGAGATGCACGCCTTTTACGCTCTTTCCATCTTTTGAGGTAGCTCTCACAATTCCATTATGTATAAGGATCATCCCGAGTTCCCTAAGATTTGAGCTTCCCTTTATCTCTGCTATCCATTTTTCAATCACTTAAGACCCCCTTTATTACATCAATGGAAAACTATAAACCCTATGACCTGTTTTAATCAATAATGCACAACTGTCTTTAATTGTCGACTCGGAAAATCTTATTACTATACATTTTATTATGTACGTAAGAGGGAATTGCTGTAAAGTAAGCATCTCTTTTTTCGTGACAGGATTTAACTTTAATTTTTAAATGGTAATAAAGGGCAGGATATAGTGTTTTCGCTCATTCTCGTCCCGCACTATGTCATAGTGCGGGACTCCGAGGCTTTTGCCTCTTTATATTAATAAATTCTCAATGGGTCCTGAATCAAGTTCAGGATCGGCAAAAGAATCCGCTCAAACACTATATCCTGCCCTCACGGAATTGGAGATGCTTACTGCTGTAAAACTAATATTGTAAAGGAAAATTTCTATGTGGTATGCTATTTTAGTATTTCATAAATCAATCGCAGGCTGCCCAAAAGGGACTTCTGAAAAGGTTAAAAGTAATGAAAAAGATAATTAGCAAGCGGCTAAAAAGTAATCTTCTGCCTTTAATAGTTTGGGTTTTTTCACTGTTCACTTTTCACTGTTCACTTTTCACTGTTTCTATTGCTGCCTCATCCGTTGAGGAGGACATTGCAAGGATTCAAAAGGCATATGAGAACATTAAAGACATAAGGGGTAGCTTTATTCAGAAGAGCCATATTAAGGACCTTAAGCGCATTGATACATATAAAGGTCAATTCTTCATAAAGAGGCCGATGAAGATGAGGTGGGAGTATAAGGGAGAAGTAGCCCAGGAGGTTCTTATTAATAGTGATGAGATCATAATATATCAGAAAAAGGAAAGGCAGGCATTCAGGGGAAAATTTGGCAGGAATACCTATGGCCGGGCACCGATAGCCCTTCTGAGTGGATTTGGAAGAATTCAGGAAGAGTTCTTTGTATCTGGAAAGAACGGAAGTCTTCTCCTGAAACCAAAAACTTCAATGGGAGGGATACTCTCTATAGAGATCGAACCTTCTGAGGGCGAATTCCCAATAGGTTCGTTCACCGTAAACGATTCTTATTCAAACAGAATAGAGATAACGCTGAAGGATGTGAAGATTAATACAGGGTTGGAAGACGGATTGTTTGAGCCTTCCTTACCAAAGGGCGTAACTATATATGAGCCTAATCTTAGGGATTGATACCTCCTGTGATGACACAACAGCAGCTGTCGTCGAGAATGGAACAAAGGTCCTATCCAACATTGTCTCAAACCAGACAGAGGTACACAAAAAATACGGTGGTATTGTCCCTGAACTTGCATCCCGCCGGCATATAGAGATGATATGGCCTGTTGTTGATGAGGCATTAAAGGCTGCCAATATTAAACTTGAGGATCTTTCCGGTGTTGCTGCATGTCATGGTCCTGGCCTGATAGGCTCTCTCCTTGTAGGCTGCTCTTTTGCAAAGGCCTTATGCTATTCAAAAGGAATTCCCCTCGTTGCAGTGAACCATCTCGAGGGTCACATATTCTCCTGCTTTTTAAGTGAAAGGGGGCCCGTGGGGGAAACAGAGTTTCCCCCACGCACTCCATCCTTTCCATTCCTTGCCCTCATTGTATCGGGAGGACATACATGCCTTTACAGAGTTGACGATTTTGGTAAATACAGGGAGCTTGGCAGGACGAGGGATGATGCAGCAGGTGAGGCATATGATAAGGTCTCAAAGCTCCTTGGCCTCGGATACCCTGGTGGCCCGATAATCGAGAAAATCGCACAAGATGGAAATCCCAAGGCAATAGACTTCCCGAGGGCATACCTGCCAGAGTCCTTTGATTTCAGCTTCAGCGGACTGAAAACAGCAGTACTGAATTTCGTGAAAGAGCAAAGAGCAGAGAGCAGAGAGCAGAGAGTAAACGATATAGCCGCTTCCTTCCAAGCTTCTATAATCGATGTCCTTGTAAGGAAAACAGAATGGGCAATCAAAAAAGAGGGCATTAAACGGGTTGTCCTCACAGGCGGGGTGGCTGCAAACAGAGAGCTAAGGAGAAGGATGAAAGAGATGGGAGACGAAAGAGAAGTAGAAATCTTCACACCTTCTGCATCTTTTTGCACTGACAACGCAGCCATGATTGCATCAGCAGGATATTACCATCTTGAGGCAGGAGATACCGTCGGGCTTGATTTAAATCCAAAGGCATACATGCCACTCTAAAGAGAGGATAAATCCTAAGTCTTACCTTTTCGCCTGAGGCGGACTTTTCTTTGTCTTAAAATAACAAGTCCCGCTACCGCAACCAAAAACATCAGTATACTGATTCCCTGGGCCAGAGAGAGTTGAGATGTAATAAACCCTCTATCCACATCACCTCTGTAGAATTCAACTATAAACCTCAGGACAGAATAAAGGAGTATATATGTCAGGAAAAGTTGGCCATTAAAGGACTTGTATTTTCTTAAGATTACGAGTAAGAGAAAACTAATGAACTCACCCATGGACTCATAAAGTTGTGTCGGATGCAGTGGGACTCCTGTCATGGCGAGGGATTGGGAGTCGGTGAATGTAACCGCCCATGGAAGCCCTTCTGATGGCTTCCCATAGCAGCAGCCAGCAAAAAAACACCCGATCCTTCCCATAGCATGACCAATCGCTATTGAAGGGGCAAACAAATCTGCTGTATTCCAGACGCCCAGGGTATTTTTTTTTACATACCAGACAGCTGTTGGAATGGCCAATATAAGGCCTCCATAAAAGACGAGACCACCTTCCCATATCTTTAATATCTCCAGGGGATTTTTAAGATAGTAGCCGGCGTTCATTAAAATGAAGAATAGCCTTGAACCTATGATAGCTGACAGGAGAATATAGAAGCCGAGGTCCACTATCTTATCTGATGGGATGCCCTCTTTCCTCGCCCGCCTGACAGCGAGGCCGAGGCCGAGGAGAAAACCAGAAGCCACAAGGACTCCGTAGGTGTGTATTGTCAAAGGGCCAATCTTGAATAATACAGGGTGCATCGTCAGAGGTGCCTCTTCTTTAAAAGAGGGGTTAAGAGGACAATCATGATACCGACTGTAAGGGAAGAGTCGGCCACATTAAATGCTGGCCAGTGAAATCTCCCTATCGAGATGTCTATGAAATCCACAACCTGCCCGAGAAATATCCTGTCTATGAGGTTGCCTGTTGCACCACCGAGTATGAGGGAAAGGCCGAGATAATCCCTTTTATCTTTGATCAGAAGCCATACCACAAAGACTATGGCGATTACCGATACCGTTATAAAAAAACCACTGCCCACATTCTCAAGCATCCCGAATGCAGCACCCGTATTCCTGACACTTACTAAATGCAGGAAAGGGAAGATCTTTATAGAATCAAAGGGATTTATATAGCTGACAACAAGATACTTTGTTACTTGGTCTATTGCTATTACAAATGACGAGATAAGGGATACATTTCTGAACCGTCTCATTATTTATCCAGAGATAACCTCATAACACCTCTCGCAGATTTCGGGTGCCTCTTTAAATCTACCAACACTCTCGCTCCAATTCCAGCACCTCTGACATTTTGCCCCTGATGCCTTCTCTACCTTAACCTCAAACCCCTCTATCTCTCTGCTTTTATAGGAGGCATCAGGACTTTGATCTGTAATCTCTACTGCTGAGACAATAAAAAATGCTGGTAAGAAATCTCTGTATTCTGAAAGGAGGGCATTATATCTCTCCGGTGGATAGAGTATTACCTTTGCCTCGAGGGAATTCCCCAGGAACTTCTCCGCCCTTTTAATCTCGAGTGCCTTATTCACCTCACTTCTCAGTACAAATAGATCATCCCACTTTTTTTCAAGCTCCTGGTCATAATACTTTTCATCAACCTCCGGGAATGAGGCAAGAAAAACCGAATCTTCTATGTCTTCTTCTCTTTGCTCTTTGCTCTTTGCTCTTTGCTTTATATTCTGCCAGACCTCTTCTGCGGTGAATGAAAGTACTGGCGCCATTAATCGTGTCATTGTTGAGAGTATCTGGTAAAGGACCCATTGGGTAACACGCCTTTCCATAGAGCCCGGTTTAAATGTATAGAGCCTGTCTTTCAAGACATCGAGATAAAAGGAGCTCATGTCAACAACGCAGAAATTGTAGAGGGCATGAAAGACCTCATGAAAGTTAAAATTCTCATATGCTGAGGTAACCGTTTCTATAAGTGTCTGGAGCCTGCTCATTGCCCATCTGTCTATCTTTGAGTCTATCTCTAAAAGGGCATAGCTATAATCCCTATAATCAAAATCGTAAAGGTTACCAAGCAGAAACCTGCAGGTATTCCTTATCTTCCTGTATGCCTCTGTAAGCCTCTCGAGGATCTCTTTAGATATCCTTATGTCATCTCTATAATCCTTGGCCGAAACCCATAATCTCAGTATCTCTGCACCATCCGACTTTATGACCTCCTGTGGTGCTACGACATTTCCGAGAGATTTGGACATCTTTTTACCCTGGCCATCAACAACAAAGCCGTGTGTGAGTACAGTCTTGTAAGGAGCTTTACCTTTTGTCCCTACAGCTGTTAGCAGCGAGCTCTGGAACCATCCCCTGTGCTGGTCACTCCCTTCAAGATATATATCAGCAGGCCAGTTAAGCCTTTTATCTATACCTATGACAGCAGCATGGCTTATACCTGAATCAAACCAGACATCAAGTATATCCATCTCCTTTGAAAATGAATTACCTCCACACTTTTTACACTTATACCCTGAAGGTAAAAACTCATCTACACTTTTTATAAACCATATATCAGCATCCTTTTCTTCAAAAGATTTTATAATCCCTTCGAACACTTCCTCTTCCTTAATAAATCCACTACAGCTATCGCATTTTATCAGTGTTATTGGAACTCCCCATGCCCTCTGTCTCGATATGCACCAGTCAGGTCTGTTTAAGACCATACCATAAATCCTGTCCCTTCCCCAGCGGGGAATCCAGTTTACTCTGTCAATCTCTTCGAGACAACGTTTCCGCAGACCGTTATGCTCGATCGAGATGAACCACTGCTCTGTTGCGCGGAAAATAACAGGCTTCTTGCATCTCCAGCAATGGGGATAAGAATGGATAAACCTCTCTTCTTTTATCAAGGAATTCTTATTTTTCAAAATCTCTATTATTTTCGCATTTGCCTTAAATACGAATTGGCCTTCAAGTTCCCCTGCCTCTTTTGTGAATCTTCCTCTATCGTCAACGGGCGCATAGATATCAAGGCCATACTTAAGTCCAATCTCGTAGTCGTCTTCTCCGTGACCCGGTGCGATATGCACAATACCAGTTCCCTCGCCAACAGTAACAAAGTCACCAAGGATTACTTTTGATTTCCTATCAATAAACGGATGTTTGCACATTATTCCTTCAAGAATTTCGCCCCCCCAGGTAGCAATAACTTGATATTCTCCAACATCAGGTACATCCTTATCCCTGCAGGACTTGAAACCAAACTCTTTCATGCAAACATCCAAGAGTTTTCCTACAATGATGTAGATCTCATATCTACCCTGCCCAATATTTACCTTTACTAAATGGTAAGAATATGCAGGATGTAAACACAAAGCCAGATTGGCTACAAGCGTCCATGGTGTGGTCGTCCATGCAACAAAATAATGTTCGATCCTGGGAAACTCGTCAAACAAAATTTCTTTTCCTTCAGGAATACTTTCAACCCTGAACTTCACATAGATCGAGGGTGATTCCTTATCAGCATACTCCACCTCTGCCTCTGCAAGGGCGGTGACACAGGAAGGGCACCAGTGTACAGGCTTTCTCTTTCTATAAACATATCCCTCTTTCACAAAATGGGTAAACTCCCTAACTATGTATGCTACATATCTGGAGGACATTGTTAGATAAGGAATTTTCCAGTCACCAAAAACCCCGAGCCTCCAGAAGTCATGTTTCTGTATATCCACGAATGTTTCCGCATAATCCTTACAGTGCTTTCTCTTTTCAAGAATATCTACCTTGTCTTTTATGCCTTCGAGTTCGAGTTTTTTGTCAACCTGATGTTCTATTGGAAGGCCGTGGCAGTCCCAGCCGGGAACGAACGGAGAATAAAAGCCCTTCATTGATTTGTATTTGACAATTATGTCCTTGAGTATCTTGTTTAATGCATGTCCAATGTGGATGCGTTCATTTGCATAGGGAGGCCCGTCATGCAGGATATAAGGAGTTTTGCCTTGATTCTTTTCCTGGATCCTGTCGTATATCTTTCTCTCCTCCCAGAACTTAAGTATCTCTGGCTCTCTCTGGGAAAGATTTGCCTTCATCGGAAAGTCTGTCTGGGGAAGATTAAGGGTGTTTTTATAGTCCTTTGACAGGATACTCACTTCTCCTCTGCCTTCTCCTTCCTCTGGGCCTCGCGCTCTGCAATTAACTTCTGTGAGATATGTGGAGGCACCTCTTCATAATATGAAAATTCCATTGAATAAAGCCCTCTGCCTGAAGTAAGACTATGGAGCTGGTTCGCATAGGTGAGCATTTCGGCCATGGGGACAAGGGAAATGATTTTCTGGTTGCCACCTGCCTGTGGTTCTACTCCCTGAACTCTGCCCCTCTTTGAGTTCAGATCTCCTATTACTGCACCGAGGGCATCATCTGGAGTTATCACCTCAACCTTCATTATTGGCTCAAGCAATACAGGCTTTGCATCCTGGAAGGCCTTTTTCAGGGCCATGGAGCCTGCGATCCTGAATGCCATTTCTGATGAATCTACTGAGTGGTAGGAACCATCATAAAGGGTTACCTTTATATCAATTATGGGGTAGCCTGCTATAACCCCTTCGCGCATTGTTCCCAGTATTCCCTTCTCAACCGCTGGCCTGTATTGTTGAGGTATTACACCGCCTACAATCTTATTGATAAACTCATATCCGCCTCCTCTCGGCAGTGGCTCTATCTCTATCCGGCAATCACCATACTGTCCGCGACCACCGGACTGTTTCTTGTATTTGCCCTGGGCCTTCGCTGAGGCCTTGATCGTCTCTCTATAAGGGATCTTCGGAGTTTTCATCAAGACTTCTACTCCAAACTTCCTTTTTAGCCTCTCGATTGTTACCTCGAGGTGGACCTGCCCCATACCTGAGAGAAGCATCTCCTTTGTCTCGTCATCCCTTTGAAACCTTAATGTTGTGTCCTCTTCGAGGATCCTGTGAAGGCTCAGGCTTACCTTTTCTTCGTCTCCCTTGCTCTTAGGCGCTATTGCATAAGAAATTATAGGCTCAGCAAATTTCACCTTTTCAAAGACAATCGGGTGCGCCTCATCAGAGAGCGTATCCCCTGTATATGTTTCCTTGAGTTTTGCCACAGCACCTATTTCACCTGGCCCTATTGTATGCGCTGGTATCTGTTTTTTGCCCATGAGATAAAAGACCTGGCCGACCCTTTCCTTTGTACCCGTTGACGTATTCAGGATATTAGAGTCAGCCCTGAGTATGCCGGAATAGACCCTGAAGACAGATAGCCTCCCCGCGTAAGGGTCAGCTATAGTTTTGAACACATATGCTGAAAGGGGTTCAGTCTTTGAGGGACTTCTCTCGATCTCCTTTCCATTCTTCGGATTTGTACCCTTAATAGGTGATAGGCGTGCCATTTCTACTGGTGAGGGGAGACAGAGAAGCACGGTATCAAGAAGCTGAGGGATTGCTATATTCCTGATTGCAGAGCCACACGTAACAGGTGTGAACCTCCCTGTTAAGGCGCCCTCTCTTGTACCTTTAATAATTTCATCCTCCGAGAGCTCTCCACCCTCAAGGTATTTCTCAAGGAGCTTGTCATCAGACTCTGCAATCTTTTCTACAAGTTTCTTCTTGTATCCTTCGGCTTCTGAAACCATTTCAGAAGATATATCAGATTCCTCTGCCTTTCCATTATGAAATTTATAGGCCTTCATCTTTACCAGGTCAATAACGCCGGTAAAACTATCCCCTAAGCCTATGGGTATATAGAGGGGTATAGCCTCTGTCTCAAAAGATCTTTCAATCTCTCCTACTGCCCTCGAAAAGTTTGCAATATCCCTGTCCATTTTATTTATGAAGACAACCCTCGGCACCTCAAATTCATCTGCATATCTCCATATCTTCTCTGTCTCTGCCTTAACACCCGAGACTGCGCTAATTATGACAACAGCTCCATCAACAGCCCTGAGGCAGCCCCTCGTGTCTTCAAGAAAATTGATAAGGCCTGGTGTGTCTGTCAGGTTAATCCTGTAACCCTTCCAGTTACAGAATGCGAGGGATGATGAAATAGTTATCTTTCTTGCTGTCTCTTCCGGCTCATAATCGGTTGTTGTGGTTCCATCCTGGACATTACCAAGCCTGTCGATAGAGCCGGAATTAAAAAGCATAGCCTCCACAAGTGAGGTCTTACCAGCACCTCCATGTGCAATAACTGCTATATTGCGTATTTTGTCCACCTCAAGGTCTGCCATAGATACCCCCTCATTTGAAATCAAAAATCAAAAATTAAAAATTAAAAGTGACTACTAATTGTAACAGTTTTCCTCAGGAGCTTGTACCGTCCTTGAGGAGTTTGTACTCAATGCTATCGACAAGTGCCTGATAGGAGGCCTCGATGATATTCTCTGAGACCCCAACAGTACCCCACCTCTTCTCTGAGTCGCCAGACTCAACAAGTACCCTTACCTTTGCAGCAGTGCCTTTGCCTGCTGCGAGGACTCGGACTTTATAGTCATGAAGTCTTACATCTTTCAATTCAGGATAGAACTTATCGAGTGCCTTCCTCAGGGCATTGTCAATCGCATTGACAGGGCCATTTCCTGTTGCTGCGGTGTGTTCGATGTGACCACCAACCTTTACCATTAAGGTCGCCTCGCTGATAGGTTCCTCTCCCTCTTTTCTCTTATCAACTATAACCCTGAAGCCTATCAAGTCAAAGAATCTTCTGTGAAGACCTAAAGACTTTTTCATTAAGAGCTCGAAAGATGCCTCTGCCGCCTCAAACTGGAAACCCTCGTTTTCAAGATTCTTCAAGGTAGTAACTATATCCTGTACCTGAGGAGAATTAGGGTCAAGGTGGATTCCGAATTCCTCTGCCTTTCTTAATATATTGCTCTTGCCTGCAAGGTCTGATATTAAGACCCTCTGGGAATTACCGACAAGGTCGGGTCTTATATGTTCATATGTTTCCGGTCTTTTCCTTACTGCGCTGACATGGATACCAGCTTTATGCGCAAAGGCGCTGTCTCCCACAAAGGGCTGCCTCTTAAAATGTCTGAGATTTGCTATCTCGTTCACAAACCTCGATACATCCCTGAGCCTCTTTAGCTGTTCATCACTAATACAGCTCATTCCGAGTTTAACCTGGATATTAGGAATCACTGAGCACAGGTTTGCATTACCGCATCTTTCACCAAGTCCATTGATCGTACCCTGCACATGTGATGCACCACTTTCAACTGCAATTACTGAATTTGCAACAGCACACTCTGAATCATTATGTGCGTGGATGCCGAGAGGTGTACGCACATTTTTCATTATGTCGCTTATAATATTTTTTACATCATCAGGAAGTGTTCCTCCATTTGTATCACAGAGTACAAGACAGTCTGCGCCGGCATCTTGAGCTGCAAAAAGGCATTTTATTGCAAAATCAGGATTACTTTTACAACCATCGAAGAAATGTTCAGCATCGAAGAAGACCTTCTCAACGTGCTTCTTAAGATAGGCGACAGAATCATGTATTATATCAAGATTCTCCTCGGGTGAGATCTTCAGGACCTCCTTAACATGAAGATCCCAGGTCTTTCCAAATATAGTTATAATCTTTGCCTTTGAATCGAGGAGGGCCTTTATATTTGTATCTTCATAAACCCTGTGCCTTGGCCTGTGCGTGCTCCCGAAGGCAACAACCTTAGAGTTCTCGAGGCTGAGTTTTTTTACTTTTTTAAAATATTCGATATCCTTTGGATTAGAGCCAGGCCATCCACTCTCTATATAATGAACGCCGAGTTCATCAAGCTTCTCTGTGATCCTGAGCTTGTCCTCAACAGAGAAGGATATATCCTCTGCCTGTGCCCCATCCCTCAATGTCGTATCGTATATTTCTATCTGGTGCATGGATTATTTGCTTTCTGCCAACCCAAAGGCATCATGAAGTACTCTTACGGCAAGCTCTGTATATTTTGCCTCAATAACGCAAGAGACCTTTATCTCGGATGTGCTTATCATCATGATGTTTATGCTGTCCTTTGCAAGTGTCTCGAACATCTTTGCCGCAACGCCAGAATGGGTCCTCATGCCAACACCTATAATAGAGACCTTTGCTATATCTTCTTTGAGGTTAACGCCCCTTGCATTTAGCTCTTTCGAAATCTCCTCTGTCAATTTGAGTGCCTTTTTGCTGTCTGTTCTGGGCACTGTAAATGAGATGTCCGTTGCCTTTCCATCACTGCTCACATTCTGAACGATCATATCTACCACTATATTGGCATCTGCAATTCCTTTAAAGAGTTTAGCAGCGATACCAGGCCTATCAGGGACCCCCATTATGGTGATCTTTGCCTGATTCTTGTCATAGGCAACCCCTGACACTGTGACCTTTTCCATATCTTCGTCCTCCTTGGTAACCAGAGTTCCTGGGTTTTCATTGAAACTTGATCTGACAACAACAGGGACACCGTATTTCATAGCAAACTCAACAGACCTTGTCTGTAGCACCTTTGCACCGAGGCTTGCGAGTTCCATCATCTCTTCATAGGAGACCTTGTCGAGTTTTCTTGCCTCAGGCACGATATTAGGATCTGTGGTATAAACGCCATCAACATCGGTATAGATCTCGCATAAATTCGCATTTAATGCTGACGCTATTGCGACTGCCGAGAGGTCAGACCCGCCTCTCCCGAGGGTCGTTACGTCTTCGTCCTCTGTGATTCCCTGAAATCCGGCAACCACCGCAATATAACCATCGTCGAGTACCTTTCTCATCCTGTCGCTTCTTATCATCTCTATACTTGCTTTAGTATGTACCGCATCTGTTATTATTCCTGCCTGCCTCCCCGTGAGTGACCTTGCCCTGTATCCAAGATCTTCAATAGCCATTACCGTTAAAGCACTGGTAATCCTTTCGCCTGAGGAGAGGAGCATGTCCAGTTCCCTTTCACCGGGATTTGGTGAAACCTGATGAGCAAGGTTAATGAGCTTGTCTGTCTCTCCCGCCATGGCAGAGATCACGACCACAAGCCTGTGGCCTTCTTTGGCTGCCCGTACCACACGCTTTGCAACAGCTTTAATCCTCTCTACATTCGCAACAGATGTACCACCATATTTCTGTACAATGAGCATTAACCTAAGACCTCTTTTGTAATATAACATGTAAAAATAAACAATCTCAAACCCTTTGCTCTCGGTATAGAGCCCAAAAGGGTACGTGGCAATCTGACACTTCGTGTCATTCTGAGTCCGCCAGAGGCGGACGAAGAATGACATTGAGATCCTTCAGGCGTTGCCCTCAGGATGACTGCTTTGCAGTCAGAACGACCCTCAGTCTGTTGCGAAGGTCAAATCCATTGAAGACCCACTGAACCAAGCCATAAACGCCCTGAAGTTTTATTGCGGAATAATGCCAAAGAAGAAGTTTTTATACGAGATTAAGCGTCCCAGAAAAGATAAAAAAGTTACCAGTAGTTTTAAGCAAAGAAGAAGTTGCAAAGATTCTCTCATTGGTGGATAATGTAAAGCACAGGGCAATCCTCATGCTGGTTTATTCAGCAGGATTGAGAGTTGGAGAGGTGGTCAGATTAAAACCTGAAGACATAGACAGCAAAAGGATGCTTCTCCATGTCAAAGGGGCGAAGGGGAGAAAGGATAGATATACATTGCTTTCCGGGAAGGCATTAGAAATTATAAGAGAATATTGGAGAAAATACAAACCAGCAAGACAGGGAGAAAGAGGAGGAAGAAATAACATGGGAAGTGTCCCTATATTTTCTATAACATAAGACCTAACCGCATATTTACAGCAGTTATCTGCTCATTGCGGGAAGAAAGGAAAATTTTCCAAGGCATCACTTAGCTTTGATGAAATAATCCATCAATTTATAACCCTCCTCGAAATTAATTATATCCTCCCTTTCGAGGAGTGTCTCATCAAAGGCGGCACCCTCATTATGTATCTTTAGCCTGCTGTCAAATATTGCAAATGGAACAGGTTCATCCGTGTGAGTCCTGATCTCTATCGGTGTCGCATGGTCAGGCATCAGAAGGACTCGATACTCCTTAAACTTTTCTAATCCTTTCATGACTGTGCCAACCACGAGGGCATCAAAATCCTCTATTGTCTTTATCTTATCCTTATAATTACCAGAATGGCCTGCCTCATCAGGGGCTTCAACATGTATATAGACAAGGTCAACCCTCTCGAGAGCTCTCAGAGATGCCTCTGCCTTTCCAACATAGTCAGTATCTAAATATCCTGTAATACCCGGGACCTCGAGTATCTCAAATCCAGCATATATGCCAAGCCCCCTGATAAGGTCAACAGCAGAGACAAGTGCACCATTAAGGGAATATTTCTGTCTGAAGGCCGGAAGCGCCGGCTTTTTCCCCTGCCCCCATAGCCAGATGCTGTTGGCGGGTTTTTTGCCTTTTCTTACCCTCTCCTTGTTAACAGGATGTCTTTCGAGTGTCCCCGTTGATCTGAGCATTATCCTTCTCAACACGTCCTCTCCATTTCCAGTAGGTAGGTAATCTGCTATATCCTTACCGATAATATCATGAGGTGGAATGCATTCAATATCCGCTTTGCCTCCAGACCAGACCATAAGATGCCTATAACTCACCCCTGGATAGAAACGGATGTTTTCTGAGCCGAGCTCTCTGTCGATTTCATAGATAAGTTCCTTTGCTTCCTCTGTTGTTATATGGCCACTGCTGTAGTCTTCCATAATGGCCCTTGTCTTGTATCTGTTAAATCTGAGGGTAACCAGGTTGCACCTGAAGGGTACATCATCTTCTTCGAGTCTTATCCCGATACTGGCTGCCTCAAAGGGGGCCCTACCTGTATAAAACTCTAAGGGGTTATAACCGAGGATACTCAGATTCGCGATGTCTGAGCCAGAATAAAAATCCTGTGGTATGGTCCTGACCTTACCTATTATCCCCTCACGTGCAAGCTTATCCATATTGGGAGTGAAGGCCTTCTGAAGAGGCGTTTTTCCACCAAGTTCTTTTATAGGTCTGTCTGCCATACCGTCACCAATAATAACAACGTATTTCATATAATCCCCTCTAATGCCTTCACTACGGCCTGTATGTCAGCCTTAACCTTAAGCGGTTCCTTTAAAACCTTAAAAACAACATCAGCGTCCTTAAGCCCATTACCTGTAAGTGTGCAGACAACACAGTCGCCCGCCCTGAAATAATTCTCTTTATACAATTTCATCACACCGGCAAGGGAAGCAGCAGATGCAGGCTCACAGAAAATGCCCTCTACAGACGCAATGAGGGTATAAGCATTAAGTATCTCATCATCAGTTACTGCCTCGATCCTGCCACCAGATTCATCCCTCGACTCGATCGCCCCTTTCCAGTTTGCAGGATTTCCAATCCTGATCGCTGTAGCAATAGTCTCGGGGTTTTTTATGGGTCTACCGCGTACAATAGGTGCAGCCCCTGCTGCCTGGAATCCAAGCATTATCGGTAAAGAAGTAATCTTCTCAGCCCTCTTGTATTCTTTGTATCCCTTCCAGCAGGCAGTTATATTTCCTGCATTGCCTACAGGCAGAGCATGGAATTTAGGTGGAAAACCGAGCTGGTCGCAGATCTCAAAGGCTGCGGATTTTTGCCCTTCAAGCCTGTAGGGGTTTATAGAATTCACCAAGGTTATAGGATATTTCTCTACGAGGGCCTTAACAATATTCAATGCCTCATCAAAGTTTCCCGTTATCTGAATAACATGTGCTCTGTGTACAAGGGCCTGGGCAAGTTTTCCGAGGGCAATCTTTCCTTCTGGAATCAGAACTATAGCCTTGATACCAGCCTTGGCAGCATAAGCCGATGCGGATGCTGAAGTATTACCAGTTGAAGCACAGATAACTGCCTTCGAATCTTCCTCCATCGCCTTCGAAAGCGCAAGGGTCATCCCTCTATCCTTAAAAGATCCCGTGGGGTTTGCACCGTCAAATTTAAAATAAAGCTCGAGGTCTATACCTAATTTCTTCTTCAGGTTCTCTGCCTTTATCAGAGGTGTGTTTCCCTCCTTCAGGGTAACAATTGGTGTCTTTTCCATTACGGGGAAAAATTCTCGATACTCTTCAATGATACCTCTCCACGGAAACCTTATGCCCTTACATTCTCCTACTTTCATATCATCTCTCAAAATTATTCATGCCTCATGACGAATTCTTGTCACGTGACCCCATAATCAATAATCAATAACCAAACACCAAATAAATTCCAATTACCAATAACCAGTGACTGATTATTGGAATCCTGACCTGTCGTCAGGACAGGTTTGGTGATTGGTTATTATTTGGTAATTGTAATTTGGTTATTGGTTATTTTAGTTAGTCACATAACGTCAAAAGACGATTTTTTACTCAATGATGTCTCCTTCAACAAGTTCTACCTCAACCCCTTGATCCCTGAGGGACTGTATCCCTTTCTCGAGGTTTTCCCCTGTTCCTTCAAGCTCGAGGACCATCTCACCAACCGTTTCTGTGACCCTTGCCCTTCTGATGTTCGGCATCACATCATATTTCTTAGCCATTGTAAAGATAACAGGCTCCTTAATTAAGTGCTGCGGAAAAGTCAATTTTACCCGTTTCTTCATAGTCCCTCCTTACCCACCTGCAATAGCGGGTACAATTGATACCTCGTCTCCGTCTTTAACTTCTGTCTCCTCAGCCCTTAGAAATCTTACGTCCTCCTCGTTTACATAGATATTCACAAACTTTCTTATCTTCCCTGCCTCAGAAATCCTCTCGCCTATTCCTGGAAATCTCTTATCAAGTCTTATCAAGATCATTGATAAGGGCTATTACTGTCCCTGGTCTACCCTCTATCTCTTCCTGTCCCTGTGTCAACCTCTGAAGAGGTGTCGGAATCCTTACCTTAACTGCCATCTATTTACCTCCTCTACTATAAATGCAAATATCAAAATGCAAAGTTCAAAAATTTAATATTCCTTAATTTTTCATTTTTCAATTTCATTCAGTACTTCTTCAAAAGATGCCAGATTGGGCTTTATGTAATAAGGGGAAATGGTCTTGCCATTCAAGGCTTCCTGTGTCTTTAGTCCATTTCCAGTAATGCAGATTACCGTTAATTCATCCCGTGCTATCCTGCCCATATTGATGAGTTTCTTAGTAACAGCAACAGTTACACCACCTGCTGTTTCAGCAAATATGCCCTCCGTCCTTGCGAGGAGTTTTATTGCCTCTATAATCTCATCATCTGATATATCTTCGCCATATCCACCGCTTTCCCTAACAGCCTTGATCGCATCATACCCCTCAGCAGGGCTTCCTATTGCGAGGGACTTGGCTATTGAGTGGGGATCAGGTTTTACAGGCCTGATAATATCACTTCCCTGTTTAATTGCTGTGGATACAGGGGAACATGCCGTGGCTTGGGCGGCGAATACCTTTGTCCTTAATTCTTTAATAATCCCTATATCCATAAACTCTTTAAAGCCCTTCCATATTTTTGCAAGGAGCGAACCGCTCGCACAGGGCACTACTATATTGTCTGGGGCCTTCCATCCGAGCTGCTCTATGATCTCAAATCCATGCGTCTTTGAACCCTCTGCATAGAATGGCCTTATGTTTATATTCACGAAGGCCCATCTATATTTGTTCGCTATCTCGATACAGAGCCTGTTAACATCGTCATAATTACCGTCCACCGCAATAAGATTGGGTTCATATACAAGAGATGCGACTATCTTGCTCGGTTCCAGTGTTGCAGGGATAAATATAAACCTCCTGAAACCTGCCTTTGCGCCCAGCGCTGAGACAGAATGGGCAAGATTTCCTGTTGATGCACATGCTACGGTGTCGAAACCAAATTCCTTCGCCTTTGTAAGGGCAACGGCTACAACCCTGTCCTTAAATGAAAGCGTGGGATGGACAACCGAATCGTCCTTGATATAGAGTTCATCTATTCCGAGCTCTTTTGCAAGGTTATCTGCCTTTAAAAAGGGGGTAAAACCTGAGTCGAGACCTACCTGAGGCTCACTATCTATTGGAAGTAGCTCTCTGTATCTCCATAGGGTTTTTTCCCTTTTTTCGATTGCCTTTTTTGTCAGTACCTTTCTCATATTTTTATAGTCATAGACCACCTCAAGAGGGCCGAAACAGAATTCGCATACATAAATTGGCTCAACAGGATATTCTCTGTTGCATTCTCTACATTTAAGACCTTTTACATAGCCCATGCCAGCATCTCCTTTCTGTTTACCTCAGGCGAAGAAATATAAATATTTTACTTCAAAATGGATGATAATTCAAAGAGGAGGCAAACTTCGGGTGTGTTTCCTTATCTATCTACTAATATCTTCTTCTCCTTCAACCCTTATGAAAACCGTCTTGTCCATTACAACGGGGAGCTGGTCTATCTCATTAACCGCCTGTCTTACATCCCTCTCCTTCGCCTCATGGGTAAGGACAACGACAGGAACGGCTTCGCCAACCCTTCTGCCTTTCTGTATCACCGAGGCAATACTGATATTGTAATTGCCGAGTATGCCTGAAATCTTCGAGAGGACTCCTGGCCTGTCGAGTGCAGAAAACCTGAAATAGTACATAGATATCACATCATCCATCCTCTTTATCCTGACATCCCTAAAAGTCCTTGTTATTACAGGTACCCTTCCTATAGCATTCTTTCTAACGTTCCTCGCTATATCCACAATGTCGCTGACGACAGCACTCCCAGCAGGCATATCTCCAGCACCTCTGCCATAATATAAGGTAGAGCCTGTAGCATCCCCCTCGATATATACCGCATTGAAGGAGCCGTCAACTTTTGATATGAGATATTCTTTTGGAAGCATCGTTGGATGAACCCTGAGCTCTATCTCACTATCTGAGTCTTTTGCAATAGCGAGGAGTTTTACCTTATAGCCCAGCTCAGATGCAAACCCTATATCCTGCGGAGAGATCTTAGAAATCCCTTCCGTGTAGACATCTTCATAAGAGATGGAGATGCCGTATGAAAGAGATGCAAGGATTGCGAGCTTATGAGCAGAATCTATACCTTCAATATCCAGAGCTGGATCAGCTTCAGCATAGCCAAGATCTTGTGCCTCTTTCAGTGCTTCCGGAAACTCAACATTCTCCTCCGTCATCTTTGTGAGTATATAATTCGAAGTGCCGTTTATTATCCCGTATACAGCCTTTATCCTGTTTGCAACAAGGCCTTCCCTTATTACCTTTATAATGGGGATGCCACCTGCCACAGATGCCTCAAAACCTATCTCAACTCCGGCCTGCAGGGCAGCAGTAAATATTTCATCTCCCGCAGTGGCAAGAAGGGCCTTATTCGCCGTGACCACATGTTTACCATTACTGATTGCCTTTAGTATGAAGTCCTTTGCTGGCCTGATGCCACCTATTAGTTCAACTATTATATCAATATGAGGGTCATTCAATAGGGCATTCACATCTGTAGTCAGGACCCCTTCAGGTATATTTATGCCTCTGTCTCGCTCTATATCAAGATCAGCAATCCTCCTCAGGTTTATTTCAAATCCGAGCCTCTCCTTAAGGATTCCCCTATTTTCGAGAAGGATTTTTACGGTACCTGTGCCTACAGTCCCGAAACCGATTATGCCGATGTTTACCCCGTAGGGATGAATTCCAACGGGGTTTACCATTTGTTAAGCACCTTCTTTATTCCCCTTGTAGCCTGTCTGATCCTGTGCTCATTTTCTACGAGGGCAAACCTTACATAGTTATCCCCCCCTTCTCCGAATCCGACCCCAGGGGATACAGCTACGCCTCCCTCCGTGAGAAGCAGTTTGCTAAACTCCAGAGAACCCATTTTCTTGAAGGGTTCCGGTATCTCTGCCCATACAAACATTGTTGCCTTTGGGGGTTGCACGTTCCAGCCAGCCCTCCGAAGCCCCTTTATCAGTGCATTGCGCCTTGACTCATAGGTCCTCCTTATATCCTCAACACAATCCTGGGGACCTCGTAATGCTATGACGCTTGCTATCTGTATCGGCTGAAACACACCGTAGTCAAGATAACTCTTTATCTTTGCCAGCGTTCCCACAATCTCCTGATTCCCCACGCAGAAACCCACCCTCCAGCCTGCCATAGAGTAGCTCTTTGTCATCGAGAAAAACTCTACACCCACGTCCTTTGCACCTGGAGCCTGAAGAAAACTCGGTGCCCTATAACCATCAAAGCACAGGTCTGCATAGGCCAGGTCATGCACAACGATTAAATTATTCTCTTTTGCAAAATCTGCAACCTTTTTAAAAAAATCAAGTCCCTCTACGACCTGCGTTGTTGGGTTATGAGGAAAATTTACTATAAGCATCTTTGGCCTTGGCCACGATGTTTTGTATGCCTTTTCCATCTCCTCGAGGAAGTCTACTCCGGGGCCTATAAGAATACTCCTTACCTCACCACCCGCTATAATAACGCTATAGGGATGTATAGGATAGGCAGGCGTAGGCGTCATCACTACATCGCCAGGCCCTACAGTTGCAAGAACGAGGTGAGAAAGGCCCTCTTTAGAGCCTATTGTCACGACAGCCTCTAAGTCAGGATCAAGGATGACATCATAACGCCTCAGATACCATTCGCATATGGCTTTCCTCAACTGGGCTATGCCTTTAGAGGCAGAATACCTGTGATTTTTAGGGTTTCTTGCAGCCTCGATAAGTTTATCCACAATATATTTTGGTGTAGCGCCGTCAGGATTCCCCATACCGAGGTCAATGATATCTTCCCCTCGACGTCTCGCCTCAATCTTGAGGGCATTAACTATACTGAATACATACGGTGGAAGCCTTTGAATCCTTTTGAACTCAAACATTTATTATACTTCGTGTATTTTGCATTGCAATAAAAGCTATAGCACAATGTTTAAACATAAAGGAAATATAAAACTTTGTCAAATCAGATATTTATCCCATAAAAGGTAGAGTGTTTTCTATTATAATATCTCTACTTCATATGAAAGGTTTAAAAATTGTCTTGTTTTGATTGAATCCAGAATTATGGATTTTCTGATAGTAAAATTAATGAAGGATGAACAATGGCAACTTCAAGATTGGTATTACGAATAGGGTTAATATCAGCCGTGCCCCTTGAAGGTAAGATTATCCTGAGACATCTTAAGAAGATTAATAAGAAGGTACCTTTCGGGTTAGCCTTATATAAAGGAAAGATATATGATAAATCCATCGTCTATATTACCTCTGGGATTGGAAAGACAAACGCCTCCCATGGGGCAACTATTTTAATTGAAAGGTTTTCCCCCAATATAATTATTAATTTTGGAGTTGGTGGCGCATATCCTTCATCGGGCCTGAAAATAGGAGATATTGTAATTGCAGAAAAGGAGATTTATGGGGATGAGGGGGTTCTGAGCGGAGATGGTTTTCATGGGGCAGAATTTATGGGTATTCCGTTCTTCAAGAAAGGCAAGAAGAAGTATTTCAACGAATTCCAGCTCGATAGGAAGCTTTTGAAGGAAGCCCTTAAGTCTTTTAATCTCGTCACTAAAATAAAATCAGGCCCCTTTCTTACCCTCTCTACATGCACGGGGACATCTGAAAGGGCAAAAGAACTTGAGAAGATATATCATGCTATCTGCGAAAATATGGAAGGTGCCTCAGTAGCGCATGTGTGTACTTTACATGGGATTCCAATGGTCGAGATAAGAGGCATAAGCAATACCGTTGAGGACAGGGATACAAAAAAGTGGGGCTTAAAGCTGGCAGCAGAGAATTGTCAGAGGGTGGTAATGGAGTTAATAAAGATATTATAATTATTTATCACTATAATAATATTTTCTTCAGAAGGAATTTCAGATGCCACTACCACCATTAGTTAAAACACTTATTGAAAAGAAGGTAGATGAATTCTGCAGAAGGAGAGTTCCTGAGCATGCCCAGGGTCAAGTGAAACTTTCCTACAAATTCAGGGGTAACAGCGTTACTATTTTTGAGAATAGAGCACCGTGGTGGGAAGGTATGAAGGAATGGACTTCTATGGCGATTGCTCAGATGAGATATGACGGAAAGACAGGGGAATGGACTCTTTACTATGCCGATAGAAACGATAAATGGCATGAATATTGGGATATTGAATCGTCAAAAGATATAAATAAACTTCTAAAAGAAATAGATGACGACCCTACAGGGATTTTCTGGGGATAATAAAAGGAGAATATTATGATACCACGTTATACACGCCCTGAGATGGGAAGGTTATGGGATATTGAGACAAAATACCAGAAGTGGCTTGATGTGGAAATTGCTGTATGTGAGGCATGGGCAGAGCTTGGCGAGATACCAAAGGATGCCTTAAGGGCAATAAAGAAAAAGGCAAAATTTGATATCCAGCAGATTGATGAGATAGAGAAGGTTGTAAAACATGATGTTATAGCATTCCTTACATCAGTGGCTCAGAATCTCGGTTCTGAGGCAAGATTTATCCATAAGGGGTTAACCTCATCAGATATACTCGATACAGCCCTTGCCCTTCTCATGCGACAGGCCTCAGATATAATCATCAAAGACATCCATGAACTGATGGGTGTCCTCGAAAAACAGGCATATAAATATAAAGATGTACCAATGATGGGCAGAAGCCACGGTGTCCATGCAGAACCGATAACATTCGGCCTCAAGTTTGCCCTCTGGTTTGAAGATATGGAGAGAAACCTCGAAAGGATGAAGAGGGCAAGGGATATAATAAGTGTGGGGAAGGTTTCTGGTGCCGTTGGTACATTCTCTAATATCCCCCCTCTGATAGAAGAGAAGGTATGCAGAAGACTTGGTCTCAGACCTGAACCCGTTGCAACACAGGTAGTCCAGAGGGACAGACATGCTGAGTATCTCATAACCCTCGCACTGATTGCAGCTTCTGTAGAAAAGATAGCTATTGAGATAAGGCATCTACAGAGGTCAGAGGTCCTTGAGGTAGAAGAACCATTCATGGTGGGGCAGAAGGGCTCATCAGCAATGCCCCATAAGCGTAATCCTGTTGGTTGTGAAAACCTCTCCGGCCTTGCAAGGCTCGTAAGGACAAATGCTATGGCAGCCCTCGAAAATATCGCACTCTGGCACGAAAGAGACATCTCCCATTCTTCCGTTGAGCGTGTGATAATTCCTGATAGCTCAATACTCGTTGATTATATGCTCGATAGAGTTAAGGGAATCCTTGAGGGACTTCAGGTGTACCCGAGGAGGATGAAAGACAATATGGCCAAAAGCTACGGCCTCTATAATTCCCAGAGGGTCATGCTTGTACTTATAGAAAAGGGTCTTAGTCGTGAAGATGCATATAGCATCGTGCAGAGGAATGCAATGAGAAGCTGGAAGGCAGGGATTGATTTCAAGAAGTTATTGTCAAAGGACAAGGAGGTTAAAAAATATCTGATGGCAAAAGAGATTGACGAAATTTTCGACCTTTCCTATTATCTGAAAAACGTGGATTATATATTCAAAAGGGTCTTTGGATCATCTGAATGAGTCATTTCAGAAAGGAGTAATATGTCATTCAAAAACATTCCTATAACAAATGCAAATCGTCTGATTAATCATGGTCCGACTGTTCTTATAACATCAAAGCTTGGAGAAAAAATCAATGTTATGACTGCTGCGTGGCAGATGCCTGTCAGCTTCAAGCCAATGCTTGTAGCCGTTTCCATAGGTCATGAGAGATTTTCTCATAAGCTTATCCTGGAGAGCTGCGAGTTCGTTATTAACATACCTCATCTTGGGATAATTAAAGAAGTATTGTGTTGTGGAACACACTCAGGAAGGGATACAGACAAGTTCAAGGTTTGCAAACTTACCCCTGTGAAGGCCCAAAAGGTCGCTGTTCCACTCATCAAAGAATGCATCGGTAATATCGAATGCAGGCTTTATTCCCATCACGAAGCCGGTGATCACACTATCTTTGTAGGAGAGGTCGTAGCTGCTTCAGTAAAAGAGGGGATCTTTGATGGCTACCTCAGAGTTGACCTTGATCAGGCAAAAACCCTTCATCACCTTGGTGGTAAAGTCTTCTGTCATCCCGGAGGGATCGATATAGTTTAACAGTTGGTCGAGGATAACCACGAACAGCCAATCTTCCATTTCTGCTAAAATAAACCTTAACGTTGCATAACGAGGAAGGCAAATATGCTGAAAAACCCTTGCAAAGCGACAAGTTTTTATTATGATTCACATGACTGCAATTCTAAAGGTAAGTGCATTTTACAAGAAGGCTGGCTGGCCTCGCTTGAGGGCTATAAGGTGTCGCTGGCAAGCCTTTTTCAGCACATCTGCCTTCCATATCGAAAACAATTTTTGCAATGTTTAGGTAAACTTACATGAGTCTATTTCATCTTTATCGAAGACCAGCCCTTTCTTTTGCGAAGAAAAACGAGCTTTTATCAATTGTAAGACAGAATGTCTCATCTGAGATAAGAGATATAGAAACAGAATACTGTTTTAATATCGAGACCACTGCTCCACTCACAGGTGAGGAGTTTCACATGCTTCGATGGCTTTTAGCAGAAACCTTCGAGCCTGAGAACTTTTCTGGTGAAAGTTTCTTAACTCGTCACTCGTCACTCGTCACTCGTCACTGTCTTTTCGAGGTTGGGCCGAGGATGAATTTTACTACTGCATGGTCAACAAATGCAGTCTCGGTATGCCATGCCTGTGGATTGACAAAGATTACCCGAATTGAACGATCGAGGAGATATAAACTAATGTTCGAAGATAGGGTTCAGGGATTCAAGGATTCGAGGGTTCAAGTGAAAAAAAATCAATCACTTGAATCCTTGAATCCTCGACCCCTTGATGCCTTTTTAAATCTTATTCATGACCGGATGACAGAATGCCCATACCCTGAACCTCTCACTATCTTTGAGACAGGTATAAAACCAGAGTCCGTTTTTCTGGTATCATTGATCGAAGAGGGCAAAGAGGCTCTCAGGAAGATAAACACTGATATGGGACTTGGTCTGGATGACTGGGACATAGACTATTATTACAACCTTTTTGTCAATGATATAGGTCGTAATCCCACAAATGTAGAATGTTTTGACCTCGGTCAGTCAAACAGCGAACATTCAAGACACTGGTTTTTTAAGGGCAGATTGATTATTGACGGGGAAGAAATGCCAAATTCATTAATGGATATAATTAAACAGCCCTTGAGTGATAACCCAGGCAATAGCGTCATTGCGTTTAAGGATAACTCAAGTGCCATTCGTGGCTATGAGATATTGACCATAATCCCCGAACATCCAGGCAAACCCTCCCGCTTTCGGGATGCAAGACTAAATTACCATATCATCTTCACGGCCGAGACCCACAATTTTCCGACCGGTGTAGCCCCCTTCCCTGGAGCAGAGACAGGCACAGGTGGAAGGATAAGAGATGTTCATGCAACAGGCAGAGGAAGCTTAGTCATAGCAGGTACTGCTGCATATTGTGTCGGTAATCTGCTGATACCAGGATATCCTCTATCATGGGAAGACCTATCCTTCGAATATCCACCGAACCTGGCAACACCTCTTCAGATAGAGATCGAGGCAAGCAATGGTGCCTCTGATTATGGAAACAAATTTGGTGAGCCTGTCATACAAGGTTTTACAAGGTCCTTTGGTTTGAGACTGCCGAATGGTGAAAGGAGAGAATGGGTTAAGCCTATAATGTTTACAGGCGGTGTAGGACAGATAGATAACAGGCATATTGAAAAAGGGAAACCAGAAAGGGGTATGCTGGTAGTGAAGATTGGAGGTCCTGCATACAGGATAGGGATAGGGGGTGGCGCTGCCTCATCTGTTTTAGCTGGTGAGCTAACAGAAGAACTGGATTTCAATGCTGTGCAACGCGGTGATGCGGAGATGGAGCAGAAGGTTAACAGGGTCATCAGAGCATGTGTAGAGATGGGAGACGAGAATCCTGTCATCAGCATCCATGACCAGGGTGCTGGAGGGAATTCTAATGTGATCAAGGAGATTATATATCCAGAAGGTGCACGTATTGAGGTGAGAAATATCCTCGTTGGTGACGATACCCTCTCTGTCCTTGAGATATGGGGAGCTGAGTATCAGGAAAATGATGCCCTACTTATAGAGGCTGACAGGGTTAAAATATTCATGGAGACATGTAAAAGGGAGAAAGTTCCATGCTCCATTATAGGAGAAATTACAGGAGATGGTTATATTGTGCTTCATGACGAGATAGATAGAGGTACTCCTGTGAATCTTGAATTGTCAAAGGTTCTCGGTGAGATGCCCCAGAAAACCTTTAATATTAAAAGAATAAAATCCCAACTTGAACCTTTAAAATTGCCAGATGGAATAAAAGTAAGAGATGCTCTCGAAAGGGTGCTCCGACTTGTCTCAGTCGGCTCAAAGAGATTTCTCACCAATAAGGTGGACAGGTCTGTTACAGGCCTTATTGCTCAACAGCAATGCGTTGGACCTCTTCAGCTTACCCTATCCAATGTATCAGTCGTCAGCCAGAGCCATTTTGTATTAACAGGAGCAGCTATTGCCATTGGTGAACAACCAATAAAGGGCTTGATAAGCCCTCAGGCAATGGCTCGAATGAGTGTCGGCGAGGCACTAACAAATATCCTATGGGCAAAGGTGAGTGCCCTCGAAGATATTAAATGCTCAGGGAACTGGATGTGGGCAGCAAAGCTTCCCGGTGAAGGTGCAAGACTTTATAATGCTGCTGTAGCGTTGAGAGATATAATGATTGAACTCGGTATAGCCATCGATGGTGGTAAGGATAGTCTATCAATGGCTGCTGTTGTTCCCTTTTCTGGAAAGACTGAGGTAGTCAAGGCCCCTGGAAGCCTCGTTATTTCTGCCTATGTCACATGCCCTAATATTACAAAGGTTGTCGCACCCGATATAAAAAGGCCGGGTGAAAGCAGACTGTTCTATATCGACCTCGGCAAAGGTAAATACAGAATGGGAGGAACTGCCTTAGCCCACGTTTATGGGCAGATCGGAAATGAATCCCCTGATCTGGATGACCCTCAACTTCTTAAACGTACCTTTAATGCCATTCAGAGGCTTATCTCTGAGGATCTGATCCTTTCTGGTCATGACAGGAGTGATGGGGGCTTGATAACAACGCTCCTTGAGATGGCCTTTTCTGGGAATTGCGGATTGGAGATAAATATAAAACATGATGCTGTGTCAGGAGTCATCCGCCTCAGGCGGAGTCAGGGGTCAGGAGTCAGAGAGAAAAACTCAGCACTCAACACTCAGCACCCAGCACTTTCTTTATTATTTTCAGAGGAACTCGGACTGGTCATCGAATACATCCCTGACAAAGAAGATGAAATAATTTCAGTACTTAAGGATTTCTCCGTTCCTTATCAGATTATTGGCAGGAGCTTATCAGAAAAAAGAATCAGGATAAGTTTCAACGATGAATTAATCTTGAATGAGGATATGAGGGTTCTCAGAGATATCTGGGAGGAAACGAGTTATCACCTCGACAGGCTCCAGGCAAATCCAGAGTGTGTTAATGAGGAAAGGAAGGTAAATTTTGACAGAAAAGGGCCTCCTTATTTACTTAAATTCAATCCACAGAAGACACCCCAGAGATTCCTTGAGAATAATATTAAACCCAAAGTAGCCATCGTCCGTGAAGAAGGCAGCAACGGAGATCGTGAGATGACCTCTGCCTTTTATCAGGCTGGATTTGAGGTATGGGATATAACAATGGTAGACCTTCTTGAGAGTAGAGCAAATCTCGATGACTTTAGGGGCATTGCCTTTGTGGGAGGATTCAGTTATGCAGATGTCCTCGATTCAGCAAAGGGCTGGGCAGGGGTGATCAGGTTTAATAAAAAACTCTATGAGCAATTCGAAAGGTTCTATGAAAGACCTGATACCTTTAGTCTCGGTGTCTGTAATGGTTGTCAGCTTATAGCACTCCTCGGCTGGGTTCCTTGGAAGGGGATCCCTGACAGAATTCAACCAAGATTCATCCATAATAAATCAGGCAGATTTGAATCGAGATTTTCAACAGTCCACATCCTGCCGAGTCCTGCCATCATGCTAAGAGGAATGGAAGGTTCTACCTTAGGTGTATGGATTGCGCATGGTGAAGGAAGGGTCTATTTCCCCGGAAAGGAAATAATGCAAGAAGTGCAAAAAAGAGATTTGGCACCTATAAGGTTCATCGATGATAATGGAGAATTCACCGAGACATATCCATTGAATCCGAATGGTTCTCCCTTTGGAATAACAGCCCTATGCTCACCCGACGGTAGACACTTAGCAATGATGCCGCATCCAGAAAGGACATTTCTCAAATGGCAGTGGGCCTATATGCCTAAAGATTGGAAGAAAAACCTTGATGCCTCTCCCTGGCTAAGGATGTTCCAGAATGCGATGGAGTGGTGCGAAGGAAATAAAAAAAAGCTTTAGAGCCTTCTCCTGAATAATGAGAAAAAGTGTTCCTTTATTTTTTCTGAAAGAGGTCGTTTTAACCACTGCTCTCTATCTACCTTGTGAGAATGCTTCAGATCCTCTTCAAATATCTTCGTCATCTGTGAGGCAAATCCGGTATCAAGAATTCCGACATTCCCTTCATCGTTATATCTGAGGGACTGAAAATCGAGGTTCGTTGAACCGATGATGCTCCAGCATTCATCAAATATGTAAGTCTTTGCATGAAGTATTTCTCCCATGTAGGTGTATATCTCTACACCAGCTTTTAAGAGTTTCGAAAAGAATGCCCTTCCTGCATACGATGCAGCGGGAACATCACTTTTACCAGGAACAAGTAATCTTACCCTCACTCCACGTCTTTCAGCTTCTTCGAGAGTTTCAACCATTCTTCTGCTCGGTGTGAAGTACGCTGTTGTCAGAGAAATGCATTTTTTTGCATGGTTAATGCTGTAGTAGATAAGTCTTCTCATCCTTCTTCTGCCTCTACTGGAATCTACAAAAATAGGAATTGCTGGAATACCTCTCGGTGCTTCTTCAGATTTTCCTTGAAACTCAATCTTTTCTCTTCCCCAGGTATACCAGCTTTTTTTGAAGGTCTTGAAAAGTGCATTTACTATGGGTCCCTCAAGCAGTACACCTGTATCCCGCCAAACCCTTCCCTTTGTTCTAAAATGAAAACCACTGTATTCATTAGCAATGTTTAACCCTCCTGTAAATGCCTTCTCAGCATCTATCACAATAAGTTTACGGTGATCTCTGTGCACGTAGTGGAAAGGGGCCGTCCATTTAAAAGGATGAGAGGATCTTACATGAATACCTGCTTTTTTCATTTCTTTCCAGAAACTCCCCGGTGTTCCAAAGGAACCAAAGTGGTCATACAAAATATAGACACTGATGCCTTCTTGACTTTTCTGTTTTAAAAGTTCAGATAATTCCCTGCCTGTCTCATCATTTCTGAATATGTAAAATTGAAGGCATATGAATTGTTGTGCGTCCCTGACAGCATCAAAAATTTTTTTGAAAGATTCACTGCTTTTCCAGAGGAGATGGATATTGGTGGCAGGAGAAAATTCACCTTTAAATATCCTCTCAATGGCGTGGGTAGTGAATGTGTCTGTTATTACCATCTGCAGGCTCTCAGGCTTTCAATCGAGAAAGCCCTGTCATCTATCCACTGATATACAATCTCCCCCTGAAGCTTTACTTTTATATATGAGACGGTCAGCCCTTTTTATGACTGAATTTACTGTGTCGCTCGGCTTCGCAAGGGTTGCGCCAATAGAAACGGTAACTCTCAAGCTCTCTCGTTCCATGGGAATGCCAGAGCTTCTTATCAGGGAGAGGAATCTCTGAGCTATATCACGTAGCTGTTTTTTTCTGACATTTATGACCTGGTGGCGGTGCAGGGATTTGAACCCCGGACACTGCGGATATGAGCCGCATGCTCTGACCACCTGAGCTACACCGCCATCAAAAAACCAATTTTCAATAACCAAATCCCAAATTCCAAATAAATCTCAATAATCAAGCACCAAGTTCTAAACAGTTTGGTTATTGGAATTTAGTTATTTGGTTATTGTTTGATTATTGGTGCTTGGAATTTGGTTATTCTATCATTATTTAGTGGAAGAGTTCAAACCTTCGTGTCCTTATACTTATAAGTAACCCTACTGCTAAAAGATTTGACAGGAGAGCAGTGCCTCCGTAGCTCATGAAAGGTAAAGGTATTCCAACGACTGGCATGATGCCTAAGGTCATCCCTACATTAACGAAGAAATAGGTTGAAAACATGAATGTTATCCCGAGTGCAAGGAACCTTCCAAAGTCATCCCTTGCATTCTTTGCTGTATCAAGGCCTCTCCGTATTAAGACAAGATAGAGGAATAAAAGCAGGAGGCTTCCGAGGAATCCCCACTCCTCAGCAAAGACCGCGAATATAAAGTCCGTGTGCTTTTCAGGCAGGAACCTGAAGGGTCCCTGTGTGCCTCTCAGGTAGCCCTTTCCGAGGAACTTACCTGATCCCACAGTAATCTTTGATTGGCTTATGTGATAGCCTATCCCCGTCGGGTCTACACCGGGTTCCAGAAAAACAATAAGCCTGCTCTTCTGGTAGTCTCTGAGTCCTTCCCAGAGTATATTGCCAAGGAAGGGCAGGGATATCAGGCCTATAATCACGAAGAGTATTGCAATTTTTTTGTGGAGACCCTTTGCGAGCATCAAGGGGACAAAGATTGCCAGGATTATTAGTGCTGTTCCGAGGTTGGGTTGTTTCAAGAGAAGGATGAAAGGAAGAAAGACAATCAAAAAGAATACCCGAAAAAGCGAGATTGTGTTAATTGGGCCTTTCGTTATGCTTAAATGTTGTGAGAGCATTATTATATATATGAGCTTGAAAAATTCCGAGGGTTGAAAAGAGATAGGTCCGAGGCTCAGCCATCTCTGAGCCCCCATGCCTGCTTTACTGAAGATGAATACCGCTATTAAAAGAATAGTGCCCACAATATAAAGGTAAAGTGAAAATCTACCCAGCCAGATGTAGTCAAAGCTAACCATCAAGAATAATGCAATAACTCCAAGTATGAGCCATAAGGCCTGTCTTATATAAAATTGTGGGTGCTCTCCCTCTATAAGTGGACGTGTGGCACTGTATATGGTCATAATTCCGATAAGGGCTATGACCATAACAACAGAGAGGGTTATCCAATCAAAGTTCTTAATCAGCCTGCGGTCTATACGTAACATTTTAATTTTGTTTTTTGCCCTGAACCCTGGCCTTGTCGCCAGGGCAAGCTTGATTCAGGGTTGAATTTTTTAGGTATCCTTCTATCGCCTTTTTTGCAATCGGTGCTGCAGCCCCTCCACCATGTCCGCCGTGCTCTACAAATACTGCGAGCGCTATCTCTGGTTTCTCAACCGGGGCAAAGGCAATAAACCATGCATGGTCCCTGAACCTCTCTGGTAGATACTTAGAGCCATCTCTCATCGCTATAACCTGGGCCGTGCCTGTCTTGCCGCCAATTATTGTTAGTTGCGACTTTGCAGCCCACCCGGTCCCTCCAGGCTCATTCACAACCCCGTAAAGTGCCCTTTTAACAATTTCGAGGGTCTCAGGCCTTGCTTTTGCCTTTCCCAAAAGGACTGGACCAGCATCTTTAATCAGTGTTGGCCTGTAGATATGCCCACCATTTGCTACTGCACCCATCATAACCGCCATCTGTATAGGCGTTACAGCGACATATCCCTGACCTATTGCGGTGTTGAAGGTTTCACCCAGATACCATGGCTGCCTTCTCTTCTCCTGCTTCCATTTCGTATTTGGTATTATTCCCCTTCGTTCATTTACGAGTTCACAGCCTGTTTCTTTTCCAAACCCGAAAGTCGAGGCATAATCATAAATTTTATCTATACCGAGACGTTTACCAACTTCATAGAAATACACATCACAGGATTCTACTAATGCCCTGTGCAGAGAGACCACTCCGTGTCCGTTTTTCCGCCAGCATCCAAAATGCCATTTTCCATAATTGATTCCACCTTTGCAGTCAACCTTCGTCTCAGGAGTAATTACGCCTTCTTCAAGACCTGCAATAGCCATGATAATCTTGAATGTTGAGCCAGGAGGGTACTGGCTCTGGAGTGTTCTGTTAAGGAGAGGTTTATTTTTATTCCGGCTAAGGGCTATCCATTCATCATAGCTAATTCCTTTTGTGAAGAGATTAGGATCGAAAGAAGGTTTGCTTATCATGCCCAGTATCTCTCCGGTGTCAGGTTTGATAGCAACAAGGGCACCAGCCCTTTCCCCAAATGCCTTCTCAGCCTCTTTGTGTAAGTCGATGTCTATACTCAGTTCAATGTCTTTTCCTTTTATTGGCTGTTTCTCTATTAACATCCTTATCTCTCTTCCGAGGGAATCAACCTCGATAACCCTCTCACCGGGGGTACCTCTGAGGGATTTATCAAAGAGCATCTCGGCACCCCATTGCCCGATGAACGCATCTGGTGGGACATCCCCGAATGCAGGGTCTTTAGATTGGGAAAGATTAGGTTTTCCGAGATAGCCTATGAGATGTGAACCAATATTACCATAGGTATATTCCCTGCTAACCTCGACTTCAATGATAAGGCCTGGAAAGTCAGACCGCCTCGATTCGATGTACGCAACCTCACTGAAGGACAGTCCCTGTTTTAGTCTTGTGGGTACAAAGGGGCTCATTCCCTTCTTGTTTGTCTTTTCGAGTATCTCCTCAACCGGCATATTGAGGACTTTTGATAGTAAATCAACCTTTCCCTTATCGAATTCTCCATAGATTATAGATGCGCAATAATAAGAGGAGTTTTTTACGAGAGGGATGCCATTTCTGTCAAATAGTATCCCCCGCGGTGCTGGTATCGTCATTATCCTAAACCTGTTGGCTTCAGAGAGTTTCCTGTATTTGCTACCCTGTAGTACCTGTAACTGCCATAGCCTCATGGTAAGAAGTAGAAAGGCTGCAATCACTATGTAGCTTATTATTAAGATTTTTTTAGATTCACTTTTCACTTTCAACTTTCGCTATTTCTGCCTTCATTGTGTCTCCTTTGGCCTCAAAAATATCCCTAAAGGGGCATTTATCAGGGATTGTATGGCGCCAATGAAGACAGCTGCCTGTATGCTTGTTGGCATTTTATCGAAGAAGCTCCTCGACACGAAAACGAGGGTGTCGTCAATTAATGTCAGGACTGATATAGCGATGGCACCTAAAAAAGGGGTCCATCTAAAGAAACTGCCAGACATGAAAGAAGAAAAATAACCCACCAGGCCTTTACTCAGGAGATTAGGGCCGAGAAATGTCCCTGAGAGACTGTCTTCGATTACACCGATAAAGGAACCAAGAAATATTCCTCCTAACTCTCCTTTTCTTACACCGGCATAGTAGGCTAAAACAGAAGTGAAGTTCGGAGAGACATCAAACAATGATACCCTTCCCTGGATAATGAACGTAAAGAGGATTATGACTGCCCAGAGAAGGTATGTCATCTTTTTACCCCGTTAGAAAGCCCCGCTACCCTATCCTTATTTCTAAAGGGGTTTATTATTGCTATCTCCTCAATCTCTGTATTGTCCTCAAAGGGGGTTACCTCTATGTTCTGGAAAGGCCCTTTACCCTTCTTATTGACCCTTGATACATAACCAATGGGTATTCCTTTTGGGAACAGGGAATCAAGTCCTGATGTTATTACCACATCGCCTACCTTTAGGTCTTCTTCATAGGGGATATATTTTAACTGGCACTTTCTTAGACCTGTCCCAGAGATTATTCCTTCTCTTCTGCTTTCCTGAAGCCTCACTGCTGCCGAGAAGTTTATGTCAGTGAGAAGAAGCAAGGATGAGTAAGAATCAGATACCCCTGAAATCTTTCCCACTAGGCCCTTATGAGTTATAGCCGTCATATCTTTTGTAACTCCGTCGGAAAGCCCTTTGTCGAGTACAAGTATGTTTGACCACTGGTCTGCACCCCTTGCGATAACACATGCAGCGGTAATATACCTATGCTCTTTCTCTTTGAGCGAAAGAAGTTCTCTGAGCCTTTTATTTTCAAGTAGGGCTTCCTGATACTCTTGCTGCTCCTTGAGCAACCTTTTAACTTCTACCTTTAATCTTATATTTTCCTCTTCCCTGAGAAGCAACCTTTTAAATGGCGAGGTGACCGAGTCCTTTACAGAATTCACTATAGCATGAAACTTGTTAAGTGTATTATTCAGGAATCTAAAGGTAAGGAGGTGTTCCCTGCTACTCTGGTAGGTCATCAAGCCTAAAGATAGGATGATAAAAAGAAAAAGCAGGGGCTTCTTCTTCTTAGGCATTACTGGCTAATAGCTACTCTTTTCAGCATGTCTAACTCATCAAGCATCTTGCCGACTCCACGGACAACCGCTGTAAGGGGGTCATCTGCTATTATGACCGGAAGCCCTGTCTCTTCTCTTATAAGTAAGTCAAGACCCCTGAGAAGGGCACCCCCTCCAGCAAGGACGATACCTTTATCTACAATATCTGCTGCAAGTTCAGGGGGTGTATTCTCGAGAATGGCCTTAATCGTATCGAGTATTATATTAACAGTTTCACTGAGGGCCTCACGGATTTCTGTTTCGTTAATTGTCATAGTCTTGGGTATGCCCGAGATAAGATCCCTCCCCTTTATCTCCATCACACGTTGTTCGTTACCGTTTGTATTATAAGCTGAGCCAATATTAATCTTTATCTGTTCAGCAGTTATGTCTCCTATCATTAAGTTATATCTGCGCTTGATGTAAGCTATAATGGCCTCATCCATCTTATCTCCGCCCACCCTTACGGCTTTGCTACAAACTACCCCGTCCAGGGATATGACAGCAATGTCAGTTGTGCCACCTCCAACGTCTACAATCATATTGCCTGATGGCTCACCTACGGAGAGACCCACTCCTATCGCCGCTGCCATAGGCTCTCCTATCAGATATACCTCCCTTGCTCCGGATACCTGAGCAGCATCTTTTACTGCTCGCTGTTCGACCTGTGTAATGCCTGAAGGCACTCCTATAATTATCCTGGGCGAGATAAAACTCCTTCTGTTATGGGCCTTTTTAATGAAATATTTCAGCATCTCCCCTGTAGCGTCAAAGTCGGCTATAACGCCATCCTTCATGGGTCTTATTGCTGTTATGTTAGCAGGGGTTTTACCGATCATTCTTTTTGCTTCAGCTCCAACTGCCACAGGTTTTTTATCATCTTTCCTCATAACAACCACGGAAGGCTCGTTGCATACGATACCTTTTCCCTTAACATAAACAAGTGTGGTTGCTGTGCCGAGGTCTATGGCAAGATCGTTCGAAAACCATCCGAAAATATTATGAAACATTAAGCCTCCCGGTTATAGTCTCTGTGTCAGTGTTTACCGTCACCACCTTCGTCTTTGCAATCTCGTCACCGAGACGCATTCCATCTCTGCTTCCCAACAAAATAATAAATTCAACAGTAGAGACAATCACTATAAAAATCCATCCGATCCAAGGTATTTTATAAAAAAGAAACCCGATGCCGAGTGTACTGTTCCTTAATATAGAATCCCTGAGTGTACATGGTGTATTCAGATCTGCTGAGACCACCCTGAGCCCTATGAGTTTTTTCCCCAAGCTTCTCCCATCAAAAAGGCTATCCCCTATCAAAAGATAGGCAAGCCCTGCAAAAAAGCCAGCCTTCGGAATTACCTCTATCGCTGCTGCGATTATAATAAAGTCAAGGATTTTGGCGATAGCTCTAAGAAGCAATCCTGCTTTTTTAAATTCCTCAGACATTCAAAATATTAACAGAAGATTCCCAAATTTTCAAGAGCAATTCGGTTCACAGAGTTTATTGTGTTTACACAGTTTCTTGTGTTATAAAAACTCAATAAACCCGATAAACCCCGTTAGAAGACTTCGCCTTCTAACGGGGTAAACCCGATAAACTCAATAGGCTAAAATATGGAAATTGTTCTTGCAACGAGAAATAAGAAGAAAATCGAAGAAATAAAGAGAATCATTGGGGATATATTAATCTCGATACTAACGCTCAATAACTTTCCAGGATGTCTCGAGGTGGAGGAAGACAGGAGTACGTTTGAGGCAAATGCTGTAAAGAAGGCAATGGCTATCGCAAAATGCGTAGGGAAACCTTCACTCGCTGATGATTCAGGTCTTGAGGTATATGCGTTGAACGGAGCCCCGGGCATATTATCTTCGAGGTATGCTGGTGAGGGCGCAGATGACAGGAAGAATATCGAAAAGCTGCTGTACGAGATGCATTCGATAGACGATGAGAAAAGGGGTGCGAGGTTCGTGTGCTGCATGGCCTTGGCATTTCCAGACGGGAGTGTAAAAACATTTTTCGGACATGTAGAGGGCAGGATAGGTAAAGAGCCGCGGGGATTTAACGGCTTCGGCTATGACCCTGTATTTTATCCAGAAGGACAGAGCAGGACATTTGCCGAGATGACTGATGAGGAGAAAGATACCCTGAGTCATAGAGGTAAGGCGCTAAGGGAGCTCCGGAGTTATCTTGAGGAAATAAAAATTTTTGAATAATTTTATTTATAAATTTGTAATTTTTAGGAGTCTAATAAGTAAATTTTATCTACTTATCAGAAATATGAATTTGACCTTAAGTTTGACCTTAAGTAAGATAGTATAGTGACTATACTTTTGTGTTTTCAACGCAAGGTTGCCTCTATCAGTTTTGTATTGTAATTGGGGCACCACCTTTTTTCTGGGTGCCCTCTATATTTTTTAATTGAACGAGAAAGTCTTTAGAGGGGAGAATATGAGACTTGTCCTTCTCGGTGCACCAGGGGCTGGAAAAGGGACTCAGGCAAAAAAACTCATTGAGAAATACGGCATTCCACAGATTTCTACAGGAGATATTTTAAGGGCCGCTGTCGCACAGGGCACACCTCTCGGAAAAGAAGCTAAGTCCTATATGGACAAGGGTGAGCTTGTACCTGATAGCGTTGTAATAGGACTTGTCAAAGAAAGAATTGCCAAAGATGACTGCAAGAAGGGCTACATACTTGATGGCTTTCCGAGGAACACGGCACAGGCAGAGGCCTTAGATAAGGTACTTACTGAAATGGGAGCACCCCTCGATACTTCTTTGGTTGTCGATGTAGATAGAGATGTCCTCATGAAGAGGCTAACGGGAAGGAGGACATGCAGAAACTGCCAGCAGATGTATAACATATATTTTTCTCCTCCCAAGAAAGAAGGAGTGTGCGATAAATGCGGTGGTGAACTCTTTCAGAGGGATGACGACAAAGAAGAGACAATCAGAAGGAGGCTTGATGTCTACGATGCCCAGACAGCGCCCCTCATCAACTACTATAAGGAAAGGAGGATATTGAAATCGGTAGAGGGTATAGGCAGTATTGATGAAATATTCAAAAATGTTTGTGCAGTTCTTGAAAGTAAGTCATGAAAGTTAAAGAAAGGAGGTTATAATGGAGCTAAAAATGACAACACTTCCACCGCCCCATGGTGGGAATCTGGTTGACAGGGTTGTTCGAGATCCAGAGCGTGGGAAAAAGCTCGCTGCTGGCTGTTCTGCTGTTTATGATATCAAACCAACCCTATACAAGGACATGCCTGTAAGAAATGTTTACAGGGAGATCATGTCCATATGTTACGGCTTCTTCAGCCCTGTAGAAGGCTCGATGACATCTGCAGAGCTTGAGAGTTTATTGGAGAAAAGAAGACTTTTGAGCGGGTGGGTCTTCCCTTACCCGATGCTTTTCGACATCAGCAAGGAGGATCACAAAAAGCTTGGTGTAACTTCAGGAGACAGGCTCCTTTTGAGGCTAAAAGGACAGCCTTTTGCAATCCTTGATATCGAGGAAGTCTACGAGATCAACCCGGGTGAGGTAGCCACGAGGACATTCGGGACACCTGAAGCGAATCCAGAGGTTGTAAAAGTTCCCTTTGATTTTAAGCATCCAGGTTTTACCATTTACAGTGCGTTTAACCCTATAATCTTAGCTGGAAAATACAGGATAATAAATGAGCCAAAGCTAAGGAAACCTTTCGATAGGTTCTGGTATCCACCTGCCAAGTCAAGGGAGGAATTCAAAAAGAGGGGATGGACGACTGTAATTGCCCACCAGACAAGAAATGTCCCCCATGTCGGACATGAAGCCCTGATGAGGAATGCTGCTTTCATTGGAGACATAAAACCATGTGACGGTATAATTGTCAATGCCATAATTGGTGCTAAGAGGATAGGGGATTATCCAGATGAGGCAATAGTTGAAGCTCATGAGATGGTGAATCTCGCAGGCTATGTGAATCCAAAGAGACACCTGGTAACCATGTGTTTATGGGATATGAGGTATGGTAATCCCATTGAATCACTTTTACATGGAATTATCAGGCAGAATATGGGTGTTTCATATCACATGTTCGGAAGAGACCATGCAGCATTGGGACCATATTATGATATGTACGCAGCACAGATCCTCTGGGAGAAGGGAATTCCAAGCTTTGGTTTCGAGGCTCCTCCTTATGCTGTGCCTCAGGGACTGTATATGAGGCCTCAGAATATGGCTGAGTTCTGGTACTGCCCTCACTGCGGAGAGGTGACATACAGCGAAAACTGCACTCATAAAGATGAGCTTCAGAGGTTTAGTGGTAGCTTTATCAGAAGCCTGCTTGCAGAGGGTGTTTTCCCACCACCAGTTATCATGAGGCGAGAGGTCTACCAGATCGTGCTCAAATGGTGGAAGGAATTCGGCTACCCGTTCAATAACAAGAGGTATCTAACAGAAAGAGAAAAGGAACTGGAGGTAGATCTGCCTCCAATGGAAATTCCTAAATTTAAATAAAAAGGGGGTGGAGAATGAACTATTTGGCTGTGTTATTAGATTCAAAAAGGATTTCTGATATTAAGGGGTCGCCACTTGAGAGTAAGGTAACTGATATGTTTGGAGGGGCGATAAAGGCATTGATTATAGAGGTGCCAGAGAATCTTGCCGGCAAGATAATTGAAAATCTTCCGGGTGCGAGGCTGGATGCCCGATTCTTCATAGAGGAAGCACCCATTGCCTTCAAGAGGGCCCTCTTTGAAAAGATAAAGACCATGAAGTCTATCGGTGCAGAGGTAATTGATGCAGTCCTTACAGATCTTCCCAAGATAAAGGAACTCGCTGCAAAGGAGTCGGAGTCATTACCAATACCTGATGTTGATATTAGTGAGGCACTTGGATTACAAAAAAAGGCTGCATAAGGACTAAGCAGAACCAGAAGCTAAGAGGAAAGGGGGTGAAAGAAAGCCTTTTAACTTTTAACTTTTAACTTTTAAACTAAAACGAAGGAGGTGTTAGAATGCCAAGTTTTGTAATTAATGAGAAGTGTGATGGTTGCAAGGGGCAGGACAAGACTGCCTGCATGTACATATGCCCTAACGACCTGATGATTCTGGACAAGGAGAGGATGAAGGCATACAATCAGGAGCCTACTTACTGCTGGGAGTGCTACTGTTGTGTAAAGATCTGCCCTCAACAGGCTATGGATGTCAGGGGTTATGCAGATTTTATGCCCCTTGGTGCTGCATCAACTCCGCTGAGAGGAACTGAGGACATCATGTGGACAATCACATTCAGGGATGAAAGGATCAAGAGGTTTAAGTATCCAACGAGGACTACACCAGAGGGTTCGATAAAGGCACTCGAGGGATTTCCTGAGGCAAAGGCAGCAGATTTAACCACTCAGTTGCTCCTCGGAGAGCCTGACATAATGGGAGTGAAGGAACTCCCGACAAAGAAAAAATAAGAAAGGAGGGATGACCATGAGAGAATTTGCAACAGAAGTTGTTGATACTGATATATTGATACTCGGTGGAGGAATGGCCGGCTGTGGTGCTGCAGTAGAGGCAGCATACTGGGCAAAGCCACTGGGTTTAAAGGTAACCCTTGTGGATAAGGCTGCCATTGACAGAAGTGGTCCTGTAGCGATGGGACTTTCTGCCATCAATACATATATGGGAATGGATGGAAAGGTAACCCGGAATCCCCGTATGCCGGAAAGGTTTGTTGAGTATGTTACGAATGACCAGTGTGGTCTGGTAAGGCAGGATATGGTCTATGATATTGCAAGACATGTGGATTCGACAGTCAGACACTATGAGAAGTGGGGACTTCCTATATGGAAGGATGAAGCAGGAAATCTTCAAAAATCAGGTGAATGGCAGGTGATGATATCCGGCGAGAGTTACAAGATCATCGTGGCAGAGGCAGCAAAGAACGCTATAGGTACCCTTGGTGATAAAGGCCAGATAATTGAGAGGGTCTACATCACACACCTTCTGAAAGATGAGAAAGAGCCTAACAGGGTATGTGGTGCAGTCGGCTTTAGCAACAGGGAAAATAAATTCTATGTGTTTAAGGCAAATGTAGTTCTCTGTATAATGGGTGGTGCAGTCCATGTATTCAGGCCAAGGTCTCAGGGTGAAGGCTTTGGCAGGTCATGGATGCCGCCATTTTTAGGAGGAACGAGTTATGCCCTCATTCTCCATGCAGGTGGTGAGCTGACACAGATGGATGTGACATTTGTCCCTCCGAGGTTCAAGGATTCCTATGGTCCTGTTGGCACATTCTTCCTGCTCTTTAAGACACCGGCAACAAATGCCTATGACGAGCCATATGTTGGTGCATATCCAACCGAGCTAGCGAAGTGGAATCCTTATGCCAGTGTGAAGCCCTGTCCAACTGCTTTGAGAAACTATGAGATGATACTCTGCGCGAAGGAAGGCAAGACACCATTCCTCATGCACACAAACAGGGTGGTAGAAAGGTTTCAGAAGGAGATAACAGATCCAAAGGAGCTGAAGAAGAAGATAAAGGAGTATGAGAGCGAGGCATGGGAGGACTTCCTCGACATGACAATCGCAGGTGCAACAAACTGGGCTGCCCATAATATTGACCCAATGGAAAAACCTATGGAGCTTCAGTTGTCAGATTCTGTCTTCATAGGTTCACATGCCTGCTCTTGTGGTGCATGGGTCTGTGGTGCTGAAGACCTTATGCCAAAAGAATACAAGGATGCCTTCCCTGCCCAGTACAACTGTATGACAGGTGTTATGGGTCTATTCACAGCAGGTTGCGGAGTAGGTGCATGTGCACACAAGTTTTCAAGTGGCTCACACGTGCAGGGAAGGATTGCAGCAAAGGCAGCAGTGAAATTTGCCAATGATAAGAAGGACTTCAAACCTACGGTATCTGACGGTACGATAAATAAACTCAAGGAAACAGTATATAGGCCACTTGCCCTCTATGACGAAAAAAGCACATATACAACGATGCCTGATGTGAATCCTAACTATATCTCCCCGCATAATTTCCTATTCAGGATACAGAAGATAATGGGAGAGTATTGCGGTGGATGGGAGACTTTTTATGGAACATCTGACAAGATGCTCGAGACCGGCCTCTGGAAGTTAGCGTTCTGCGGAGAGGATATAGAGAAGATTGCTGCAAAGGACCTTCATGAGCTGCTGAGGGCTTGGGAGTCTATCCACAGATACTGGGTTGCCGAGGCATGTGCAAGGACCAGATTGGCGAGGAAGGAGTCAAGATGGCCTGGATATTACCATAAATTCGATTACCTGAAACTGGATGAGGGTCAGAAGCACTTTATAAATGTGAAGTATGATGTGGATAAGAAGGAATGGAAGGTATTAACAAGGCCAATGATCCCTATTCTTTAAGGCGGTAGGTCATAGGGGTATTTGTTAGGGGCGACCTTTCAGGTCGCCCCCATTTTTAGAGAATAGTATTATGAATGAAGAATATACCGAAAAACACCGAAGACTCTCTCTGGAGGAGAAATTCAAATTCTCATGTCATAAAGGACTCTCCTGTTTTAACACATGCTGCGCTGATATAAATATCTTTCTCACACCTTATGATGTCCTGAGAATGAGAAGATCTACTGGGTTATCTTCTGGAGAGTTTTTAAAGAGATATACCATTCCTCTCTTAGGAGAGGAGGGGTTACCTCTGGTTGTGCTTAAGATGATGGAGGATGAAAATAAGAGCTGTCCTTTTGTCACCCAAGATGGGTGCAGGATATACCAGGACAGGCCATGGTCATGCAGGATGTATCCTGTATTTCCGGTTTCCTCGAAGGAAGAAGAGTTTTTGATAGAGGAAAAGCCCTCATGCCTTGGATTTATGGAGCACTTCCATGGAGCACTATCAGATAGTGCTACCATCCATGAAGTGCTACCATTTAGAGAGGAGAAACAATGGACAATAGATGAGTGGAAGAAGGATCAGGGGATTGATATCTATGATAAAATGAATGAATCTTACAAGGAGATCACCTTACATGATTATTTCCGGAAGGGGAATAAGCTTGATTCAGGAAAAACGAGGTTGCTTTATACGGCCTGTTATGACCTGAATGAATTCAGGAGATTCCTCTTTGAGACAAGGTTTTTTGATATATATGATGTAGAGAAAGAGGTTATTGAAAAGATAAAGGAAGATGAAGAAGAACTTTTAAGCTTTGGCTACAGATGGGTAAGATTCAATCTGTTTTGGGAGGATACCTTAAAACCTAAAGATAAGGCATTAGATAAGCTCCTGCAGGCCAAGAGGCAAGAATATTTAAAGGAGTCCATGTAGACTTTAAATAAGCCCCCGCCTTTTAAGCTTTTCTTAATATGGTTCTCGAGCATAAAAAGGGTAGTAAGTTCCTCACCTGCGGTCTTTTGCAGGTGGATGAGTTTCTCTTTCTGAATACTCCTGGATATTCTCTGGCAGAGATAATTGACGCAGATCACCTCACGAGCCCTGAGGAGACATCCATTCTCTCTAAGGAAGTAACAGGAATTGATATCATATGCCTGGCTGGGAAGGGTTCTCCCTAACAAGAGGTTTATCAACAAGAGCACCTCGTCATAGCTATTCTCCATGCCTGTCCCGCAACAACTCCCTTCTTTTACTGCGCAATCCCTGCATTCTCTCACTACTCCGATGGAGACCATCTCCTTCCATGTTGCCTCAATATTCTGATTTAGCTGAAGCAGTAGATCGTGTATCTCCTTATCCTGAAGCAATGCCTGACCAAAGTTCGCTTGAAGATGATAAGCCAGTGCGATTTTGTAGTCAATTGAGCCCTTGGGGTGCATGACTAAATTTAGCATACTTTACCCCAGCTAATAAATAATCCTTTTGCTTTAATTAACCCCATGTGGTTACCCTCCCCTGTTGCCTCACGTAAAAATCTACACGAAATGACTATTCGTTGCCTCATGTAA
>JASEEX010000129.1 GCA_030019415.1 Thermodesulfovibrionales bacterium | reverse complement strand
CTAAACTCTGATGTCTTTTTAATCCTTCTACATAATGCTTCTGGATTTCAAATGCGGTTAAAGCCCGGCTGTAGATGCGGACTTCGTCAATGGTGCCGTTGAAATAATGAGGCTCATAGCTCCTCCCAATTTCAAATTTCTTTGTCGGCTGACTTAAAGAACCGATGGAGCCATTATATTCACCGACTTTTTTCCATTTACCCAGGCTTCAAGATGATTTGTGGTTTTTATACCTACTATGTGCGTCCAATTCCAAGTTTCATAAAGAGAAAGATTAACATATTTATATCCAACACTATCCCTCGCTACAAAATAATAAGTGTTAGCAGGGCTATAAGCTTGTTGGATAGAGTATCCTATTGAATCCCATCCGCCTTTGTTAATAATTCCCCTACCAAAAGTGCCACCGACTGCTTTTGCCCAAACTTCAACTGTAAAATCATTAGTGCTAAAATCCAAACTCGGCTTATTCCCGCAATCAACATAATCATCTATGCCGTCAAAACTCAAAGCGCCGCCGGATTTGCCAGTGGTCCACTTTGGGCCGTTGGTTAGGGTGCCGTTGTTGGCGTTACCACTGCCATCATAAGCGTATTGACCTGCTCCTTCGTCAAAAGACCAATAGCCAACTAAACCGCGAGTCAT
>JASEEX010000128.1 GCA_030019415.1 Thermodesulfovibrionales bacterium | reverse complement strand
ATTGTTGTCCAGGTGGCACCTGCACTGACCTCTCTGCTTATGGCAATCACGGCACTCTTCATATTACTGCCCCTGGCGGTTGCACTGATGGAGTTCCTGGATTCACTGGAAAGGCTTTGTATTTTGATGGAAATGATTTTATTCGCGTGTCAAGTCCAAGTAATTTACCATTAGGAAATAGCCCAAAAACAATGGAAGCATGGATCAAACCATACAGTTATCCCGATACTACTTATAATGGAATTATTGCTTATGGTCAGATGGCATGTCCAAGTAAGGGTTCTCTGTTGTCAATAAAAAACGATGGCCGTCTTTCAATGGCGTTTTGGTGTAATGACGCATACCAAACGGTTGGGCCAGCAGCAACTCTTGACAAATGGAACCATGTTTTATTTACCTACGACGGTGGGACGACAGTTAAGTTCTATATGATGAATGGAGAATTCGTTCAGGAAAGTTCACTTACTGCAGGCATTCCTGCTGCTACACAAAATGGACCGATAAGAATAGGTTGTACAGATAACCCCGGCCGTTATTTCAATGGTCTGATCGACGAAGTCCGCATCTACAACCGGGCCCTAATCGCGATGGAAATCCAGAAGCATTATGTAGAAGGATTAAAAAGACATCAGAGTTTAGTTATGG
>JASEEX010000127.1 GCA_030019415.1 Thermodesulfovibrionales bacterium | reverse complement strand
AAAATTCTTTCGGCTCAATTTTCTTTTTTTCTTCAATTTCTTTGAGCCACTTGCCTAATTCAGAAATTATTTTTTCAAAATATTCACTGAAATCTTGGTTTTGGACAAAAATCTCAATACTTTTTTCGTCTAATTGATATTCTTTAGCAAACCTCTCTCTTTTTTGTTGGGGAAGTTCGGGAATTTCGGCCTTAATTTCAGCAATCATTTCCGGAGTAATATGTAAGGGGGGTAAATCTGGTTCAGGAAAATACCGATAATCATGGGCTTCCTCTTTTTCTCTTTGACCAACTGTTATTTTTTTAGCATCATCCCAGCCTCTTGTTTCCTGGACGATTTTTTTGCCAGCTTTTAAAATTTTAGTTTGTCTTTCAACTTCATATTCTAAAGCCCTTTCCACCGCCCGGAAAGAATTAAGATTTTTTATCTCTACCTTTGTCCCTAACTTTTGACTTTTGACTTTTGACTTTTGACTTCCTTGAAGCGATACATTCGCTTCAACGCGGAATTGTCCTTTTTCCATATCGGCGTCTGAAACATCAAGGTATCTCAAAATCAATTGCAACTCCTCGGCAAACCTTCTCGCTTCTTTAGATGAACCTATATCCGGTTCAGTAACCAATTCCATTAAGGGAATTCCGGCCCGAT
>JASEEX010000126.1 GCA_030019415.1 Thermodesulfovibrionales bacterium | reverse complement strand
GTTTATGTGGGAATTGTACCCCTAAAATCGGTATCGGATTGCTGGGACGTAACACATAGAGGGATAAAGGATTTTGGATTTGAAGAGTTACCGTTTAAGAGGTTTGCTGCAAACAGTGCATTTTATTATTGCATGGTCATATCATTCTTTTTATTTGAGACATTTAAAGAGGATGTATTAGAAGAAGTAATACCAATTACAAGCTATGCGACCACAGTAAGGCGGAAGGCATTGGACTTTGCAGCGAAGATTATAAAGACAGGTGGAGAGATAATTCTGAAAGTAACGCAGGCGGTTATGGAGGCATTGCGGATTAAGGATTTATGGGAGAGGTGTCAGAATCTGATACCGATAATTGTTTAACAGGAAGAATTAAAGAATGCAGGCAGCAAGAAAGGGACAGGTGTGTCTGGAGTTTGTGATTTTTGCTATAGATTTGAACCTTATGAGTGTAATTTCTTTTACTCATGGCAAAAACACATCAATGTTGTTGAAGAAACATTCTCCTTAGTGGTTTTTTCTATTTCAAAATGATGAAAAGTGCAAATTTTGGTAGGCAAAATTGTTTAGCAAAAAAGAATCGCTCAATTTAGGTAATAATAAGTTCTTCAGGAATGCCTGACTGACGGAACACTTCCTTGGCTTCATCCAG
>JASEEX010000125.1 GCA_030019415.1 Thermodesulfovibrionales bacterium | reverse complement strand
GTGTAATACTGCTCTGAATTCGCCCAGTAGAGCTTTACCTCTTCACCATTGAAAGGAATGGCATATTTGTGTCCTTTTATGGAATAGCGGTAATGGGGGACAAAATCGCCTTCTTCGTAGTATCGAGAGAAGAAATTATAGAGGTCATTGAAAACTTGTAACTTGATTTCATCAATCGTTTCCGCCTCATCTTTTTGTGCTTTTACTGAAAGGAAATCTCTGCCAAGAGGTGTATCCTTGAATTCTTCTTTAAGGTCTCCGGTAGGTGTGAAAGCGTTTGGCCCCAAACTTTGAATAACCTTCTCTTTTACCTTTTCAAACCTTCGATTTATGTCGGTCAGTCTTTCATCTTTATGTTTAGCAAAGGCAGTTTCAACCGTATTTTTGAGGTCTTCTTGGATAAATTTCTCTATTCTATCCCGTTTGTAATTTAAAACGCGATAAATCCCGAAATCCAAATCAGAGGCTTCAAACTGAAAAAGCCTTTTAAGCAAATCTTGAAATTTTTGAATGCTTTCCATAGTTACCTCAAATCCTCTGGAAGGATAGTTTGTAGCTCCCATTCATTATAGCAGAAAATACGAATTTGGAAAGAAGCCGAATTGCCTCATCAAAAATCTATATAAAACTGAATCGTTGCCTCATTTAAAAA
>JASEEX010000124.1 GCA_030019415.1 Thermodesulfovibrionales bacterium | reverse complement strand
ACTATTGATAGTGTTTTCTCCATCCTTCACCCACCTATATTGATAGTTTTTTTATAAGAAATTGTCCTTGAATACCCAGTAGCTCTGCTACTGGGATGAAAAGGACATCCTGACGAAGTCAGGATAGGTTTTAGTACAATATGGGCATGAGCCCATTGAGAAGAAGTAAGCACTGTGTATATGACCTGAAGTATCATTTTGTATGGATACCAAAATATCGAAAGAGGACGTTTAACAGTAAGATGGCGAACAGATTGAAGGAAGTATTCCAGGAAATCGCAGGGCAGTATGAATTTGAGATAGACACGATGGAAGTAATGGACGATCATGTACATTTGTTTTTGTCTGTACCACCGAAGTATGCTCCTGCAGTAGTAGTACAACGGATAAAGAGTATATCCGCAAAGATAATCTTTCAGGAATTTCCGGAAGTAAAGAAGAGTCTGTGGGGTGGTGAACTCTGGAATGACGGATACTTTGTCCGTTCCGTTGGTGATAAAGTTACAGCTGATGTAATCCGAAGATATATTCAGTATCAACATAATGAACAAACAGGTTTTGAGTTTTAATGCCCCGTAGCTCTGCTACGGGGTTATTTACTTGGTGCTTGGTTATTGGTGCTTGGTTATTTGACTATATTTCCTTTTATGCCAGA
>JASEEX010000123.1 GCA_030019415.1 Thermodesulfovibrionales bacterium | reverse complement strand
CTGAAGATATTCTAACCCCTTGGGGTTTAGAGAAGGGGACAGGCTTTGTGGGAGAAATGACAAGAGCTAAAATAAATCAACTCCTCGGCTATTAAAAGAAATTCTAAATTCGAAATCCTAAATTCTAAACAAACTCTAATGATCCAAATTCCAAATTCCAAACAATACGACTTAGAAGAAAGATGCTTAGAGTTTGCTAAAAGGGCGAATAAATATGTAAATGAGCTACCAAAAACAATTCCAAACATTGAAAATAGAAGACAGTTAGTAAAAGCTGGAGGATCGGTAGGAGCAAAGTACATAGAAGCTAATGAGTCCTTAAGTAAAAAGGATTTTAAAATGAGAATAAAGATTTCTAAAAAAGAAGCTAAAGAAAGTAGATACTGGCTGAAATTAACAGAGCCCTTTAAAGAAAAACAAAAAGAAAAAGAAGCCTTAATTCAAGAAGCTACCGAATTGATGAAAATATTTGGGTCAATATTAGAGAAATCAAAATAAGAATAGTTTGTGATTTGAAAAATTGGAATTTCGAATTTGTTTAGGATTTAGATATTAGGATTTAGTATTTCAAACTCTCTAGAAAGAGTTCTACTTCTTCTCTCGATTCCGGAAACAGCTCTATGATTTTTAGAGCTTGTTTTTTTGCGTTTTCAAAA
>JASEEX010000122.1 GCA_030019415.1 Thermodesulfovibrionales bacterium | reverse complement strand
CTACAGAATAAATACTCTTGATGTCAAGAAAATATGGGATGTGTCCCTAATTAAACATGCGAAGGGATTCTACAATATGGGATGTGTCCCTAATTAAACATACTAATTAAACATACTAAAGTCTAGAATATAATACTATAGGTGCTACTGTACCATAATTTGCACTTCCCTGGATTGAACCTGTACTGTAGACACCATCGTCATATTGTGAATCTAATATCAATGCTACATCTGTGGGGATATTTTGAAAGGCTATCCAGTTCGCTGCCACACCCCAAACAGTTCCATACGCTACGCTTATAGCGCCACCGTAGGGATGCTGGGGGTTAATCCTTCCCGAACCTATGATGATATTGGCAAGGCGAAGATGGCGCCACACATTACAGCTTTCCTCTCCTCCTATTTCTCCTCCGGTACAGTTATAAACAAAACCACCATCTATCAACCCATCATTATCACCATTTACCGAAGCAGTCCATCTTGCAGTAACGGTATTATCGTCACCTGGAAATTTGCCATATTTATCATAATATGTGTAAAAGGCTGCCAATATCTCCCTCTGCTGGTTATAAGCCCTCTTCACCTTTGCATTGTTAATCAATTCCTGCCCCTTAAGCACGGCTCCGAGGATTATCCCGATAATTACCAGCACTATTG
>JASEEX010000121.1 GCA_030019415.1 Thermodesulfovibrionales bacterium | reverse complement strand
GTTCAGAATGACAAGAGGCGAAGGACTCAGAATGGCACTTTGTGTCAGATTGTGGCGGGAAGAATTCCAGAGGCGCTTCGCTTGCGGCAATGACAACTCTATGTGACTCTGACGTTACCCTGCTGTAATACTCGCTTTCTACTTGTATATTCTGGCGTAGTTCTGTTATTTTAAAAATAAACCCCGTTAGAAAGGATGGGGCTTTAAACCCCCTTTCTAACGGGGTAAAGGATTGACTATTGTTTTTGTTATTGCTATCCATATTCTCAATCTTCCTCGGATATTGTTTATTATTAACCGCATCTCCTGATGCCCCACTTGCGGAGGTCATTAGAAGGGTGCGGATTGGTGTGATTCTGATCTTAATTGGAGGGGTAACAGCCATTATTTACATTTACAGGCGCTCTAAATGAAGTAGTCCCTCTCCTATTTTGTTTTTACATTCAATAGTTTGCTCTGCTATCATGTCTAAAATGCCCATGTTAAGAGAAGCAATAGAAAAAAGATAGGCAGAGGAGATAGCATTTATCCGTTCCGATGCGATGGATATGAAGCAAAAAATCAAAAAACTATTCACACATAACGCATCAGGCGTAACGTATAGTTGAAGGGGGAGGCCTTCGCCTCCCCTAATTAGGGACACATCCCATATTTTCT
>JASEEX010000120.1 GCA_030019415.1 Thermodesulfovibrionales bacterium | reverse complement strand
GTTTATGTGGGAATTGTACCCCTAAAATCGGTATCGGATTGCTGGGACGTAACAATTTGACTGTTGTTATCTTTTTATCCATCTTATTATTTCATCTTCAAGTAATTTATAAATATTGATTGATATTTATATTGACATGATTCATCAACATCAACTAATTTGTTTTTTATTAAGTGAGCATTGACGAAGGTTTTATTTCTTAGATAAAGATAACAATATAAGCTTCCTTTTTCATCATACCTTATATTATCGAATTTCAGAAAAACCTTCTGTCCTTTAGTCAAATCTTTCAAGAATTGGATAGCTTCAACATTCCTTTTGCCATTTGGTTTTACTCCAATAAGATGAATCTTTGCCCCTGTATCCAAAACTACCTCTGAAGGAGAAATAACCTCTTTGACTGTATAGTATCTTGCTTTATCCCTTTCCTTTCCATCGATTCGTGAGCCAAATCTTAAAAGTTTTGGGTCTATCTTTCGTTCAAAAGTTACTGGATCTTTGAAGATGTAAGGCAAATTTTGAATCTCTCTATTGAAATCTATATCTTTTCTTTCTTGTTTAATAATCTCAACTTGCTCTTTTTGCTCAAAAATTCCTATATTCTCCGTCAGTCTTTTCTTTATAGTGGCCAAATATTCCTCATTTATCTCATATCCT
>JASEEX010000011.1 GCA_030019415.1 Thermodesulfovibrionales bacterium | reverse complement strand
ACCTCTTCTCTTTAGATACAAGACATCTATCTATTTCTATCTTTGCCTGATATGCGATGGTATTAAGTAAAACCAGAACCCTTTCTTCTGCCTTTAGCTCTCTTAAGAAAATACCTGCCAGTCCACTGAATGGACCATCTTTTATGACAACCTGCTCACCACTCTTAAATGCAGGGGGCTCAAGATATACAAATCCCTCTTTCATCCTTGATCTTATTAGTGCTATGATGCCTTCATCAACAATGAAAGGAACTCCTTCATTACCCACTATCCTTCTTATGCCCCTTGTATATTTCACCATATGGTAATATCTGTCTGGATTGAATTTTGAAAAGATATAACACGGGAAGAGTTCTTCTACAGCTTCCTTAAGCCTGCCCCTGACATACCTCTTCTGTTTCAGTTTTGGGTTAAAAACCTCTACTTCAGGGATCTCTGTCAACCTTCTCGATACGAGGTCTTCCTGTTTTGGCTTTGTATATATGCAGTACCAGTTCTTTATAAGGCCACTGTCTCGGTATAATGGTCCATCCAGTGCGTTCATGTTTTGAACAAATTCTATAGCAGGACATGGGCCTCAGTCAACAACTTTTTTCCTCTACTATATTTGCTACATATTTTGCAATTGCCGGAGAGGCTGTCAGGCCCGGAGACTCAATACCGATTAAGTTTATAAGACCCGGCAACCCTTTTTCTGTTTCATTGGTAATAACAAAATCCTTCGTTTCCTCACCAGGACCTTGTAATTTAGGACGAATTCCTGCCATATCCGGGATGAATGCATCTTTTTCAAGTTTAGGTATAATTTTCAAAGCACCCTTGTAAAAGATATCTCTTTTATTAATATCTACTTTGTAATCGATGGATTCTACATACTCTGTGTCAGGGCCAAAACGAAGACGCCCTCCTAAATCCAATGTCGCATGAACACCCAAACCTATTAATTTTCTATGTGGAACAGGATAAATAAGCATCTTAACTGGAGAAGGCTTTGCATAAGCAAAATATGAACCTTTACAGAATTTAAGTTTATATCCGCTTCTCTGCACATCAATACCCGTCAAAGCAGCAATATAATCTGCTGCAAGTCCTGCACAATTTATCACCACCCTTGATTTAAACCGATACCTTTCCTGTTTAATAGCAACTACAAACCCATTTTCCTCTTTGTCTATCGACTCCACCTCACTACCATAAGCAATAAGAGCTCCTCTATCGCTGGCCATGTTTAAAAAGTGTTTCATCAGAGAATGCGAATCAATAATACCTGTATTCGGCGAATAAATAGCCGCTATTGCATTGGTATTAGGTTCAATTTTATCAACTTCCTTTTTATCCAGAAGAACTATACCATTTACCATATTAATTTTTCCTTTTTCAGAAAGTTCCTCCATCGCTGATAGCTCTGCCTGTTCTGTAGCTACAATCAATTTTCCTATTTTCTTGCACGGTATAGAATATCTTCCACAAATTTCATATAACTGTTTAGCTCCTTCAATACATAAACGTGCTTTCAATGAACCCTGTGGATAATATATTCCGGAATGTATTACCTCACTATTACGGCTACTTGTTTCCTGCCCGAAACTATCATGTCTTTCAAGCACAACAATGTTCTCGTACTGTTCTGACAGTTCAGCCGCAATAGCTAATCCCACTACACCAGCGCCTATAATTGTAATTTCAACTTCTTCCACTTGTTATCACCTTTCATAATGGTCCTCAATCCTCAAAATATCATCCTCTCCCACATACTCCCCATTCTGCACTTCGATTATCTCCAGCGGCACCTTGCCGGGATTTTCAAGTCTGTGAAGGGTTGATTTTGGCACATATGCAGATTCATTTTCATGGATGAATATCTCTTTATCACCTATCGTCACCTTTGCAGCTCCCCTCACAACCACCCAGTGCTCAGACCTGTGGTGATGCATCTGAAGGCTCAGCTTTTCACATGGATTTACAACGATTCTCTTAATTTTATACCTTGGACCTTCTTCAAGCACTGTATAACTACCCCATGGACGGTAAGTAGTCAAATGCTCTGATACCTCTCTACGATCCTCCAACATGAGCCTCTCTACAACCTCCTTCACCTTCTGGGTTTGTCCCCTTTTTGTTATCAATATGGCATCATCTGTTCCGACCACGAGGCAGTCTTTAAGACCTATCGTGGTTATTAATCTCTTGTCGCCTATTACCATAGTTGATTTAGTCCCTATGGTGATCACATCGCCGACTTTCACATTGCCTTTTTTGTCTTTATCGAGGATGTCATACAATGAGTCCCAGGAGCCGACATCATTCCAATATAGTTCCATAGGGAGTACCGCCACCTTGTCTGACTTCTCCACTATGGCGTAATCGAGAGATATATTGGTCATCTCATGAAATCTCGAACTAAATTCATCAAAGCTCATTTTAAAGGCCTTACCAATTTCAGGTGCATGTCTCATAAATTCCTCAATTATCAAGCCTATTGTAAAGGCAAACATACCTGAGTTCCAGTAATACATTCCTGCTTCCAAATATCCCTTTGCCATCTCTTCACCCGGCTTTTCTGTAAACCTCTCTACTATGAAGTAATCCTGACTCTTTGCTCTTTGCTCCTTGCTTTTTGCTTTGATATATCCATAGCCGGTTTCAGGGCGTGTTGGCTTGACACCAAACGTGACTATATAACCCTCTTTAGCAACACCCTCTGCATGCGCTATATACTCCTTGAACTTCTCAACAGGTTTGATGATGTGGTCGCAGGGAGAGATAAGAAGGAATTCATCTTCTGTGCATCCCAGACGTTCAAGACAAAACGTAACTCCGAGCGCGATCGCCGGTGCGGTATTCCGACATGCCGGTTCAAGAACTATATTGGTGATTGCCGAAGATTCAAGGTCAGATTTAACGTGAAACTTATACTCATTATTGGTCATCACCACAATGTCTTCGGGAGAGAAGACGTGCAAGAGCCTCTCTGCTGTCTGTTGGAGAAGAGACTGGTTGCTATTGAGTTTCAGAAATTGCTTTGGATAATTTTTTCTCGAAAGTGGCCAGAGCCTCGTGCCAGAGCCACCTGCAAGGATCATTGCCTTCATAAATTACCCCTTTTTAAAAAATAAGGATTTTCTTTTTATCAATATAAACCCGAATTGCCCTACATAATTCGAATTATACTACAGTATTTTGAGGTTTAGATTTCTTTAGGGCTACTTACTCCTTCTATTATATTGTAAAGTAAAAGAAAAAAGGTTAAACTTTTCAGAAGGTGAAAGTTTGATGAAGATATTAGTTACGGGTGGGGCGGGCTTTATAGGCTCTCATGTCGTTGATAGCTACATCGCAGAGGGCTATGATGTTGTGGTGGTGGACAACCTCGTTACAGGCAAAAGGCAGAACCTCAATCCTTCTGCACGTTTCTATCTGATGGATATCAGGTCGGAGCTTTTAGAACAGGTCTTTGAACTTGAGAGGCCCGAAATCGTTAACCACCACGCTGCACAGCCCTCGGTGCCTGCCTCTGTGGAAAACCCCCTCTTTGATGCCGATGTTAATGTATTAGGCCTTCTTAATTTACTCAAGTGCTCTGTGAAGTATGGCACCAGAAAAATCATATTCAGCTCTTCTGGCGGAGCAATATATGGAGAGGTAGAAAAAGTTCCGATACCAGAGGAGTATATACCCCACCCCCTCTCCCCCTATGCCATCACCAAATTTGTCTCGGAACAATACCTGAATTTTTACAGAGACCAGTATGGCATTGATTTTACGGTTCTCAGATATTCCAATATTTACGGACCGAGACAGGTACCCCATGCTGAGGCAGGCGTTGTGGCTATCTTTATGGAGAAGCTCTTGAATGGAGAAATCCCTACCATCTACCATTACGAAGATGAGCCTGAGGGAATGATGAGAGATTACTGCTATGTGGAAGATGTGGCCAGAGCAAATATTCTTGCCATCAAAAGAGGTTCAGGAGAAACGTTCAATATAGGCACAGGAGTTGGGACCGTGACGACAGATCTGTATCGTAACATTGTCAACCTGATGAGAGATTTCGGTTATTCTAAGGAATCAGTATATGATGAGCCCCTTAAAGGCCCTGCAAGGCCGGGTGATATCAGAAAAAGCTGTCTTGACACCAGAAAGGCAGAAAACCTGCTTGGCTGGAGTCCAAAATATGACCTTAAGGCCGGCCTGATAAAGACCCTGAACTGGCTATTAGGGGTAGGATGATAGGAGAAAAGATTGAAGCTTTACAGTCTTACGATTTCAGAGGCAAGGAATCTGCTCGATAGAAAGGAGATCTCTGTTAAGGACTTAGTCAGATCCCTTTATGAAAGGGTAGATGCTGTTGAGGAAAGGGTAAAGGCCTTTGTTACCATAACAAGAGATGAGGCCTTTAAGATGGCTGAGGAAGTGGAGAAGGAGATCACCGAAAAAACAAAGGTTACCGGGCCTCTAATCGGGATCCCTCTTGCCATCAAGGACAACATCTGCACAAAAGGCATCCTTACAACCTGTTCATCAAAAATATTATCAAATTTCATATCACCGTATGAAAGTACTGCTACATCAAGACTAATTGAGCAGGGGTACGTACTTATTGGAAAGACAAACATGGATGAATTTGCAATGGGCTCATCAACAGAGAACTCAGGGTTTCAGGTCACGAGGAATCCCTGGAATCTGGAGAGGATACCAGGGGGCTCAAGCGGCGGCTCTGCTTCTGCAGTTGCTTCAGATGAATGCATTGCGGCATTAGGCTCTGACACGGGAGGCTCAATCAGACAGCCTGCGGCTTTATGTGGAGTCGTCGGATTAAAGCCAACTTATGGCCGGGTATCAAGATATGGCCTTGTTGCCTTTGCATCATCCCTTGACCAGATAGGGCCTATCACCAAGAATGTGAGAGATGCCGTAATATTGATGAATATTATCTCAGGCCATGACCCCCTCGACTCCACATCAGCGCCCCTACCAGTACCTGATTTCACAGCAGTCCTCGGTCAAGAGATCAAGGGGATAAAAATAGGTGTTCCAAAGGAATACTTTATTGAAGGTATGGACAGAGAGGTAGAGGTCTCGGTGAAAGAGGCAATCAAGAACCTCGAATCCCTCGGAGCAATCTCTGTTGAGGTATCTCTGCCCCATACAGGGTACGCTGTTGCAACATACTATGTCCTCGCTACCTCAGAGGCCTCATCCAACCTCGCAAGATATGATGGTATGAGATACGGCTTGAGGGTAGAAGGAAAAGATCTTGTAGATACATATATGAATACAAGGGCTAATGGGTTTGGTGCAGAGGTCAAAAGAAGAATCATGCTCGGCACATATGCCCTTTCATCAGGATACTATGAGGCATACTACCGGAAGGCACAGCAGGTGAGAACGCTCATAAAAAAGGATTTTGAAAAGGCCTTTCAGGTTGTGGATGTTATTGTCACGCCTACATCACCCACTGCGGCATTCAAACTCGGAGAAAAGATCGCTGACCCACTTCAGATGTACCTGTCCGACATATTCACGATTTCCGTTAACCTCGCTGGAGTGCCCGGGATATCAATACCTTGCGGGTTTACATCAAATAATCTGCCCATTGGATTGCAACTTATAGGAAGGCATTTCGATGAAGAATCAATCTTAAAGGTCGCATATGCCTACGAGCAGGCAACAGAGTGGCATAAGAGGAGGCCGAATTTATGAAGGACGTAGATATTATCAACGTCCTGAAATACGAAGCAGTCATCGGTCTTGAGGTTCATGCACAGATGCTCACAGACACAAAGATATTCTGTAGTTGTTCAACAAAATTCGGCTCAGAGCCAGATACACAGACATGTCCAGTATGTATCGGAATGCCAGGGGCACTTCCCGTTTTAAATAAAAAGGCCCTTGAGTTTATCATAAAGACGGGTCTCACAATGAACTGCAAAATTTCTCCATATAGCAGGTTTGCGAGGAAGAATTACTTTTACCCTGATCTTCCAAAGGGATACCAGATCACCCAGTATGAGCTTCCGATATGCGAGCATGGATATGTAGAGATCGCCGTTGATGGAGAAATAAAAAGGATTGGTATTATCAGGATCCATATGGAAGAGGATGCTGGTAAGACCATACATGAGGGTGAGGGCAATTACAGCCTCGTTGATTTAAACAGGGCAGGGGTCCCGCTTATGGAGATAGTCTCCGAGCCGGATATCAGAAGCCCCAGGGAAGCGATGGAGTATATGAAAAAGCTAAGGACAATCCTACGATATCTTGGAGTCTGTGATGGGAATATGGAGCAGGGCTCCCTGAGGTGCGATGCTAATGTATCTGTGAGGCCTGCGGAACAGAAAGAATTTGGTGTAAAGACAGAGATCAAAAATCTTAATTCCTTTAAATTTGTTGAGAAGGCCCTTGAATACGAGATAAAGCGCCAGGTAAAGATTCTTGAGGAGGGTGGAAAGATTAAGCAGGAGACAAGGCTATGGAACTCGGAGAGAGGGATAACAGAGTCCATGAGAACAAAGGAAGAGGCACATGACTATAGGTATTTCCCCGAGCCAGACCTTGTACCAATAATAGTTGACCAGAAATGGATTGATGAGATACAGGCATCCCTTCCAGAACTACCCGATATAAAGAGAAAACGTTTTGTCTCTGAATATGGGCTTGCCGAATATGATGCTGACCTGCTTACATCAGAAAGGCCCCTTGCTGATTGGTATGAGGAGGCCGTCAGGCTCGGAGGACAGCCAAAGGCTGTCTCAAACTGGATTATGGTTGAGTTAATGAGATTATTAAATGAGGAGAATAAATCTATCGAAGGGTGTACCCTGAAACCGAAACAACTTGTTGACATGTTCAAACTCATAGAAAAGGGCACTATTAGCGGGAAGATAGCAAAGACGGTCTTTGAGGAAATGTACAAGACTGGAAAAGATGCAGAAGACATTGTAAGGGACAAGGGACTTGAACAAATAAGTGATGAGGCCGCAATAGATAAGGCCATTGATGATGTGATTGCAATGCACCCGAAAGAAGTAGAGAGGTTTAGAGCAGGCGAGGAAAAGCTCATCGGATTCTTTGTAGGACAGGTTATGAAGTTGACTAAAGGCAAAGCAAACCCTAAGATGGTAAACGAGCTACTAAAGAAAAAACTCTCATAGGAAGCATCTCCAATTCCGTTATGGCAGGATATAGTGTTTGAGCGGATTCTTTTGCCGATAGTCCATTGAGAATTTATTAATAAGAGGCAAAAGCCTCGGAGTCCCGCACTATGACATAGTGCGGGACGAGAATGAGCGAAAATACTGTATCCTGCCATTTATTGCCGTTCATAGATTGATGGTTAACCTTATCACGGAAAAAGTGATGCTTACCTCTCTCATAGATAACCTTGATTTTATAGCTGCCTTTTCATTAATCTTAAGTAAGAATTTGATAGCCAACTCTGATAAATCTGTTGTCCTTTATACATAGGGCCTAGAGATCACAGAGATTGTGGAGAGATGCCCGAGAGGCCGAAGGGGCACGACTGGAAATCGTGTGTGGGGCCTAAAAGCCTTACCGAGGGTTCAAATCCCTCTCTCTCCGCCATCACGTCTTTCTGTAGCCAGGGGATGGCACTATGCAACGGATATGTGTGAACCTCGTCAGGTCCGGAAGGAAGCAGCGGTAAGCACTTTATCTGTGTGACATAGGAGGTCTTTCCCTGGCTGCACAAAGAAGTTATCAAAACTTTAAACTTACAACTTTTTTATGAGCTATTTAGTACTGGCAAGGAAGTGGAGGCCTCAGGGGTTTGATGACCTCATTGGCCAGGAACCCATAATCCGAATCCTTAAAAATTCGGTAGATCAAGGAAAGGTTGCGCATGCCTATCTCTTCTCTGGACCGAGAGGTGTGGGTAAAACCTCCACAGCGAGGATACTCGCGAAGGCGTTGAACTGTAAGAATGGACCAGCGTCTAATCCATGTGATACATGCATATCATGCATATCGATAACAGATGGTTACTCCGTTGATGTGATGGAGATAGATGGTGCATCGAATAACAGCGTCAATGACATAAGAGATCTCAGGGAGAGGGTAAAATATGCACCCTCAGGCGGAAGATATAAGGTCTATATCATTGACGAATCTCATATGCTCTCGGATGCTGCATTCAATGCGCTATTGAAAACCCTTGAAGAACCACCACCCCATGTTGTTTTTGTCCTCGCTACAACAGCTCCCAAAAAGATTCCACCAACCGTACTTTCACGTTGTCAGCATCTACCCTTCAGGAGAATACCCGGTCAGGAGATAAAGGAAAGGCTAAAAAAGATATCCCATGCCGAGGGTATAAACATCTCTGCCCCGGCACTGGAATTGATTACAAGGGCTGCTGACGGAAGCCTCCGGGATTCACTCACAATCCTGGAGCAACTCTCATCCTTCTCATCTGATATAAAGGAGTCTGATGTTAAAGACCTACTCGGGATAACAGGCTTTGGACTCCTTTCCCAGATATCAGCAGCACTTATTGAAGGGAAGAGAGAGGAGATACTGAAGATTATCGAGGAGCTTGTTGAAAAGGGTACCGATATCAAATCCTTTACAAAAGAGCTCGTCCAGTTCTTCAGAGATCTGCTGGTTGCAAGTGTAATAAAAAAGCCAGAGGAAGTACTCGATTTAGGTAAAGAGGAGATGGACGTGATAAAAGATATCGTTGGCAGGACATCCGAAGACCAGCTCACCCTTTTACTCTCAGAAATAATGAAGACAGAGATAGATGTTAGAAATGCATCGTCGCCACGGCTTGCCCTCGAGATGTCTCTTATCAAGGCAAGTTTCTTAAGCAACATTAAACCCCTGAAAGAGATCCTGGAAAATATAGAGGCACGTATAAGAGATTCATTGCCTGAGGTCAAAAAATACGTGTCCCCTGAACTTGAAGGAGAGAGTTTCTGGGAAAGGGCTATAAAAAAGATGGATGTACCCCTTGCCTCTAAGCTATCGAGGGCAGAGTTTAAACTTAATGGAGATGAGCTGAACATCATTCTGAATGGCGGTGATTCACTCTTTGCCGACTCTATTGGAAAAAATCTGAAAGTGATAGAACGGATTTTTTCGGAAGAAATCGGGACAGAGGTCAAGGTAAAGATAGAGACTGTAAAAGAAAAGAAAATAAGTAAAAAAGACCTGAAGGAAAAGGTGATGGAAGAGCCAATTATTAAAGAGGCCCTCGAACTCTTTGAGGGGAGGATTGTAGAGGTAATTCCTATAAAAAATAATAACCAATAACCAAATTATAATAACCAAACATTGTTTGATGAGCGGAGCTTACTTGGTGTTTGATTATTGGTTATTGGTGATTTGGAGATGGAGGATGAGATGTCGAAAAAGATGCTTGGAAACATAATGCGTGAGGCCCAGAGGCTTCAGGCCGAAATGATGAGGATGCAGGAAGAGGCAAAGACAAAGACCGTTGAGGCAACAGCAGGGGGCGGCATGGTTACAGCCGTTGCAAACGGTGCAGGTGAACTCGTATCTCTAAAGATAGAGAAGGAAGTTGTGAATCCTGATGACGTTGAAATGCTTCAGGACCTCATCATTGCAGCAGCAAATGAGGCCTTACGCCGTGCTCATGAGATGGTCAGCGGTGAAATGTCAAAACTGACAGGAGGGTTGCAGCTTCCAGGACTCGGGGGATTAGGAAACATTTTTGGGAAATGACACAAAAGACAGTATCAGTCAATAGTCATTAGTCGAAACTAAAATGGAAGAAGGTATTATAGAAAATCTCATACAAGAATTAACAAAGCTTCCCGGCATAGGCAGGAAGACTGCACAGAGGCTTGCATTCTTTATACTCGCCATGACCGAGGAAGACGCAAAAGGTATCTCGAGGGCAATAAATGAAGTAAAGGAGAAGGCAAGGTTCTGCAGTGAGTGTTTCAACATCACAGAGACTGAGATTTGCGGTATATGCAGTAACAGCTCAAGGGACAGAAGTAAACTCTGTGTCGTAGAGGAGCCGAGCAATATACTCGTTATTGAGAGGACGGGTAGCTTCAAAGGGCTCTACCATACACTTTTAGGCGCACTCTCTCCAATAGATGGCATAACCCCTGAGAGGCTAAAGATAAGGGAGCTTATGAAAAGGGTCGAGAAAGATGAAATAAAAGAGGTAATCCTTGCAACAAATCCTAATACCAAAGGCGAAATGACTGCCCAGTATATCAGAGAGCTACTGAAACCCTTTGATGTTAAAGTCACGCGGATTGCTTATGGCCTGCCAATGGGTGGAGATATCGAGTTTGCAGATGAGGTGACGCTCAGTAAGGCCCTTGAGGGAAGAAGGGAGATGTAGAAATCTTTTTGCACCATTCTTTGGCCTTATAAAGAATTTCTGACTCATCTGCGGTCGTGAGTTTCCCATCGTTAACAACCACCCTCCCATCAACCATTACCATTTCCACATCTGATGGCCTCATTGAATAAACTATGTGAGAGTAGATATTGTACATTGGTGTAAGATGCGGTTTGTTGAGATTAGCCATGACAAGGTCTGCAGCCCTACCCTCCTCAATACTTCCTGTGGCCCTTCCAAGACCCAGAACCTCGGCTCCCCATCTTGTGGCCATAAGAAGGGCTGTTTTCGCATCAAGGGCGGTTGGGTCTTCTGAGTAAGCCTTGTGAAGCTTTGCGGCTGTGGACATCTCGCTCAGGATATTTAAATCATTATTGCTTGCGGCACCATCCGTGCCAAATGTCACCTTCACTCCAGCCTTCAACATACTGACCACGGGTGCAATTCCCGAAGAGAGTTTGAGGTTGCTCTCGATACAGTGAGAAACGCCAACTCCTTTTTGAGCAAGTATCTTAATCTCTGGATCCGTCAGCCAGACACAATGAGCAGCGAGAACTCTCTCATCAAGAAAGCCGAGGCTGTCAAGATATTCCACAGGCATCATACTGTATCTTTTTCTAATCTCCTCCACCTCCCATCTTGTTTCGGAAAGATGTATGTGAATCGGGACATCATAAGTATCAGCAACATGCCTCGCCCTCTTTAATGTCTCGGGGCCACATGTGTAAAGTGCATGAGGGGCAATACAGGGAGTTATCAAATTGTCTCCCTTCCAGTCCTTTATAAAAGACTCTGCATTGGCAAAGTACTCATCTGCAGTGCTGGCAGATTTTGTCGGGAAATCCAGAATGCCAGCGCCTAAAACAGCCCTCATACCCACTTTCTTTGTAGCCTCAGCCGCAGCATCCTCGTAGAAGTACATATCGTTATAAGTTGTAACCCCTCCCTTGAGCATCTCGAGGCAGGCAAGCTCTACTGCATCTGAAATGAATCCAGGGCTGAGCCATCTATTCTCTGCCGGCCATACATGATTTTCAAGCCATTCTCTTAAAGGCAGGTCATCAGCTATCCCCCTGAAATAGACCATTGCTGCGTGTGTATGGGTATTGATCAGTCCTGGAAATACAACATTTTCTCTCCCACTGATTATGGCCCTTGAGGCATATTTTCTGAAAATCCCTTCAGAGGTCCCGACCTCGAGTATCTGGGTGCCTTTTACAGCAATTGCACCATCCTTTATAACAGTAAGCCTTTCATCCATAGGAAGGACATAATCGGCGTGAATAATATAATCAACACTTTGCATCATGTCATCTCAATCAGCCTTTCTGCTATCTGCACTGCATTCAGGGCAGCTCCTTTCCTTAGATTGTCTGCAACTATCCACATGTTTATACCCTTTTCTATAGATTCATCCTCTCTTATCCTTCCAACATATGTCTCATCCTTGCCAGCTACATTGATAGGAAAGGGATAGACATTCTTATGCGGGGCATCAAAAACTACTACGCCAGGGGCCCTTGAAAGAATCGCCCTCACCTCATTGGCAGTAAGTTTTTTCTCCGTCTCTATATTCACACTCTCCGAATGGCCTCTGAATACAGACACCCTCACTGTTGTTGCCGTTATTCTTATTGAGTTATCCCCCATAATCTTTCTTGTCTCATTTACCATCTTCATCTCTTCCTTTGTATAGCCGCTGTCAAGAAACTTATCTATATGTGGAAGGACATTAAATGCTATCTGGTGAGGATAGACATTACATTTGATCTCCTCAAAATTGAGTAGAGCCGCTGTCTGCTGTAATAGTTCATCCATAGCCTTCTGACCAGTCCCCGAGACAGACTGAAAGGTTGTTACAACAACCCTTTTTATCCTTGCCACATCATGTATTGGCTTCAACACAACCACCATCTGTATTGTTGAGCAGTTCGGGTTCGCTATTATACCCCTATGCCACTTTAGGTCATCGGGGTTAACCTCTGGTACAACGAGGGGAACCTCTGGATCCATCCTCCAGCAGCTTGAATTGTCAATTACGATACAGCCGGACCTAACGGCCGCTGGTGCCCATGTCTTTGACTTCTCTGCACCTGCTGAGAAAAGGGCAATATCAACACCTTCAAAGGAATTCTCCTTCAGGGTTTCAACAGGAATCTCCGCTGCCCTGAACTCCATAATCTTCCCTTCAGAACGCTCTGATGCAAAGAGTCTGAGCATTTCTACTGGAAAGTCTCTTTCCTCGAGCGCTGTAACCATCTCATTGCCAACAGCCCCGGTTGCCCCTACAACAGCAACGACATATCTTTCTTTCTTCCTCAGCATCTCTTCTTCCCTCTTGCCTCTGAAAAATGAGATTGCCACGCACCCTTTGGGTGCTCGCAATGACAATTGAAAACATTTAGTACATTTATCAGTTTATCATAACTTCTCTAAAGATTATATTATACCCTCTTCCACCTCCTATGAATCCAGAGCCATTCTGAGGGGTATTCCTTTATGTATCTTTCTATATGTTCAGAAAATATTTTTGTATCTTCAAGTATCGAATCTTCCCCATTAATGTTTGATAATTTTACCTCTGGATATATTTTAATTTTGTGACCTTTATCAGTTCTGTGTATGAATGCGGGCAGAACTGCTGCACCAGTCTTTCTTGCTATGAGGGCAGGCATCTTTGTTGTCCATGCACGCCTGCCGAGAAAATCTATTACATACCCTTCATTGGGCAAAACAGCCTGATCCATAAGGACCCCAACACTACCGCCTTTCTTCAATCTATCCATAATGCCCTTCAGTGCTCCCTGCTTATAGATCAGACTGTTGCCATATCTCTGCCTTGCGTCCTCAATGAATCTGTTAATATAAGGATTATTAATTCGTCTCGCTACGATGGCTATACCTGAGAGTTTCACTGCTGTGGCAATTGCCATGAGCTCCCAGTTTCCGCAGTGGCCTGTTACGAACAAAATCCCTCTTCCCCTTGATTGAGCGCCATTTAAATTTTCGGTACCCTCGATCTCCACCGAATCTATTATCCTTTTACCAAATCCGTAGTAGAGCTTTATGACTTCTGCAAAGGACCTTCCAAAATTTTTGAAAAAGTCCTTGATAGTTTTTTCTACCCCGTCTGATATGGTAAGCGCCTTAGATAATATGGCTCTTTTAAGGTTCTCGATAGCTACCCTTCTTCTGCTTCTCCATGCGTAGAAAAGTAGAAGGCCGAGAGACTCACCTGCCTTTATCGAGCATCTATAGGGCAGGATTGCCAGCGGTATGGAGAGAGCGAGAAGTAAAATCGCCTCGATTAACCATACCACCCTTTTCATTCTTCCTTTTCTTTTTTCTCTTTTTCTTCCTCTTTCTTCTCCTTTACCGCCTCTGAAATTTCTGTAAGACGCTTTACAACAAGATAATTGACAGTGCCTTCCGGATATGTCCCATCTTCCTTTAGATCACCCGCAGGCATACCCGTAAGTATCTCAAGGCCCTCCTCGACCCTATCTATAGGATAGATAGTGAATTTCCCCTCCTTAACGGCATCGACTACATCCTTTTTTAACATCAAGTTTTTAATATTTCTGCTCGGTATTATGACTCCATGGCTATTATCGAACCCCCTCAACTTGCAGAGATCAAAGAAGCCCTCAATCTTTTCATTTATCCCGCCAACGGGCTGGACATCTCCATTCTGATCCATTGAGCCTGTAACGGCAATACCCTGCTTCAAGGGAATGTCTGCAATACTGCTCAGGAGGGCGTATAACTCTGCGCATGTTGCGCTGTCACCCTCAACCATCTCGTAAAGCTGTTCAAATGTAATAGATGCCGAAAGGCTTATTGGTTTTTTTGTTGCATATTTACTCCCGAGATAATTCGCTATTATGAGTATCGCCTTTTCATGTATCCTGCCGCTCATCTTTGTCTCGCGCTCTATATTCACAACACCTGCCTTGCCAGCATATGTCCTTGCTGTTATCCTCGAAGGTTTTCCAAAACTGTAGTCGCCCAAGTCAACAACGGCAAGACCATTAACCTGCCCGAGCTTCTCTCCCTCAGTATCAACAATTAAGGTACCTTCTAAGATCATCTCCCTCAAGCGTTCTTCAATCCTGTTTGTCCTGTAAATCCTCTCATCTATAGCTTTCTGCACATGTTTTTCGGTCACAACCCTGCCATTGGATTTTGATGCCCAGTAGCTTGCTTCCCTTATTATGTCGGCGATATCGCTGAACCTTGAAGATAACTTATTTTGATGCTCTGCGAGCCTCGAACCAACCTCAACTACCTTTGCAACGCCTGTCCTGTCAAAGGGAAAAAGTTCTTCTTCCTTACACCTCGTTGCAACAAAAGAGGCATACTTATGAATATTCTCATCTGTCCTATCCATTCTGCTGTCAAAATCGGCCTTAACCTTAAAAAGTTCTCTGTACTCTTCATCGAGGTTATAGAGGAGATAATAGAGAAAGGGGCTACCCACAAGTATAACCTTGACATCTAAAGGTATGGCCTCAGGTTTCAGGGTCGTCGTCGATATCAGTCTATACTGCTCCCAGACATCTTCTATCTTTGCCTCTTTATTACGGATGGCTCTTTTTAATGCATCATAAGCAAAGATGTTTCTCAAAAGGTCAAGGGCATTGATTACGATGTAACCTCCATTTGCCTTATGCAGTGAGCCCCCCTTTATCATTGAAAAATCAGTTATTGCAATCCCGTACTGTATTTTATGTTCAATCCTTCCAAAGAGGTTATAATAGGTTGGGTTGCTTTCAAATATACAGGGTGCACCCCTGCAATCCTTGTTGTTAACGAGGACATTTACAGTATACCTCGTGAATGCGGGTTCTGCCTTTGGCAACTTCATAAAGGGCAAGGCAGGAACCTGTTCCTCCTGAACCTTAAAGTCAGCGAGGTTTTCGAGGATATTCTCTTTTACATCCTCGAGATATGAAATAATCTTCTCATGTTCTCTATACTTGCCCTTGAGTTCATCAATGAGATGGCCTACCGCTGCAAGGGCTGCCTCTTTCTCAAACTTTGCAAGCTCGTCCTTAACCAGTTTTTCAGCCTCCCGTGCTACACGCACGACATCATTTAGCTTTTCCTGAAGAGTCTTGCCTATCTCATCTATTCTCTTTCTCGTCTTCTCATCGAGTAACTCATACTCCTCTTCTGTCAGCGGTTCTCCTGTCTTTTTTACAGGTATGATTATCAGGCCACTGACTGTCTTCCTGACTGAAAAACCTTTCGCCTGAGCCTCTTCTTCGAGGCTGGAAAAAATGTCTCTCTGTTTCTTCTGAGCCTCCTCTATTATCTTGTTTCTCTGTTTCTCGTATTCCTTTGATTCAAAAACCTTTGGAATTTCAACCCTTAGTATTTTGATAAGTTCTTCCATATCTTTCTGGAATACCACGGCCTTCCCTGGCTCAAGAGAAATAGTCATGGGTATATCAGGGTCTTTAAAATTGTAGACATAGCACCAATCCTTAGGTACAGGTTCGCTCATTGCCTTCTGTGCAAGGATTGATCTTATGGTGGTTATCCTGCCTGTACCATTCTCACCGAGGAGAAATATATTAAACCCGGCGCTCTCGAGGCTCAGGCCAAAATCAAGGGAACTCAAAGCCCTCTCCTGCCCTATAGTCCCCGTAAAGACTGGCAGCTCATCTGTCGTATTAAAGGCAAAGATATTTGGGTCACAGCGTTTATATAGCTCATCAATACTCACTCTATCAGGCATTTATTACCTCCCTTTATGAAAAGTAAACCCCGTTAGAAAGGACGGGGCTTTTACCTCGCCCTTTCTGTAAGGAATCAAAATTTTGTTTACCCTGTTAGAAAGGACAGGGCTTTCTAACAGGGTTTATATCATCCCCGCCATAAATGGCAGGGCTTTCTAACAGGGTAAAAAGTAGTGGCTATAAATATAAAATAAAAACTCATCACTTGTCACTCGTTACTGTCTTTCATGCCCTCGGATGGTGTTGTGTATAAACCTTTTTTATCCTCCCCGTTGTTACCTTTGTATAAATCTGGGTCGTTGATATATCAGAGTGGCCGAGCATCTTCTGCACTGACCTGAGGTCTGCCCCACCCTCAAGCAGGTGTGTTGCGAAGGAGTGCCTTAGTGTATGTGGTGAAAGCTTAATCCCACTCTTCCTGCTCAAGGCCTTTATCGTCTGCCAGAAACGCTGTCTTGTCATAGATCTCCCTCTCCTTGTAACAAAAAGATATGAAGACTGCCTCTTCTTCAGGATCTCGGGCCTCTGCTGGTTTATATATCTCTTTAGCTTTTCTATTGCCCTTGTGTTGACTGGCACAACCCGTTCCTTTGAACCCTTTCCTAAAACCCTTAAAAAGCCTGCCTCTAAATTAATATCCTCGATTTTAAGGGAGACCAGCTCACTGACGCGGAGACCCGATGAATACAGAAGTTCAAGCATTACATAATCTCTTACCGTAGTTGGCTTGTTAACAGATGAATTAAGCTCAAGAAAGGACTTAACCTCAGAAATGCTAAGTGACTTTGGAAGCCTTTCCCACCTTTTTGGTGACTGCAGGTTTTCTGATGGATCCTCCTTTATAACATCCTCAACAATGAGGTATTTGCATAAACCTCTTATCGAAGATATAAACCTACAGATACTCGATATGGAGTAACCTTCATTTCTGAGCCCCTCAATAAAATCAATTATATCAGCCCTCGAGAATGAAACAAACCCTCTGCCCCTTGACGATAGAAAGTCCTTAAATTTCCTGAGGTCTATTGAATATGACTCGACAGTGTTTCTTGAGAGTCCTCTCTCTACTGATAGGTATGTAAGGAAATCCTTGACTTGTTCCACAAACATCCCCTATAAATTGTATATCTTCTCCACCTCATCTGTATAGCTGCCATTTTCCCTATATTTTCCCTATATATGTAGAGAGGCTTCTCTACTTTAATCCCTCCCTTTCCACCCTTAATAGCCTCGAGCAAAATCATCTTCGCCTCTGATGATATGTTTGAATGCACAAATCTCAACCTTTTTGGCTCCAGACCTCTCTTTTTCAATATCTCCATAAGTTCTGAAAGCCTGCAAGGGTGATAAACCATGCAGAACCTGCCTTTTGCCCTCAAGAGATATGATGCTGCATCAATGAGCTCATGGAGTCTCAGCTTTATCTCATGCCTTGCAATGGCCTTCTCCTCTCCTATGTTTATAAAACCACTCTTAGGCCTCCTGAAAGGAGGGTTTGATACAACAAGGTTGAAACTGTTAGCCGCTAGTCTCCAGTCGTCAGTCGATAGTCTATCACAAACATAAAATTGATGGGCATCTTTCGACTGAAGACTATTGACTGTTGACTGCTGACTGGTTAATATCCTTATATCCGTCTTAATTACCCTAACCCTATCTTCAAGCGAGTTCAGGGTAATATTTTTATCTGCGAGCGTGGCAAGGCTATCCTGAATCTCAAAGAGGGCAATCTCTGCATCAGGGTATCTTTTTGCAAGTAGGATTCCCACAATACCTGACCCAGCGCCAAGGTCAGCGATTCTCCCTACATTTTTGAGGTTCACAAAATCATACAAAAGAAGGGCGTCTACCGAAAACCTGTACCCCTTTCTTGGCTGATATAATCTTATATCTCGTATGCTGTCGAGGGTAACATCCATACATTTAAAGCTAAACGAAAAAGGGCCATGCAAAGCATGGCCCTTCGAGATTTTTTTAATCTTAACTGATTATCTCGTGGTTTTTCTTCCCGCTATCTGTATCCTTGTTGTTGCCCTTTCAAGAGCTGATTCTGCCCTTGCAAAATCTATCTCCTCCGCCTTTTTGAGTCTTTCCTCAGCCCGCTTCATTGCAGCCTTTGCCCTTTCCACATCAATGTCTTCCGCCTTTTCTGCACTATCAGCCAGCACCACGACCTTATCAGGCCCTACCTCAGCATATCCGCTATTCACAAAGACATACTTTACTTCGTTACCTTTTTTATAGATAAGCATCCCTATCTTAAGGGTTGTAAGAAATGGTGCATGTCCCGGCAACACACCAAATTCACCCTCACTTCCTGCGGCCGTGACCTCATCAACATCATCACTAAAAACAAGGCCATCGGGAGTAACGATCTCTAATTTTAACTTTTCCATTTCTCAGCCTCACGCCTCAGTCCTGTTTTATATTTGCCTGGCCCAGCCGAGCTTCTTAGCCTTCTCTTCAGCCTCCTCTATCGGGCCTACCATATAAAATGCCTGTTCTGGCATGTCATCGTATTTCCCTTCTACTATCGCCTTGAAACCCTTTATCGTATCTCCAATCTTGACATATATGCCATGAGTTCCTGTAAATACCTCGGTAACATGGAAGGGTTGGCTCAGAAATCTCTGAAGCTTTCTTGCCCTCGCAACTACGAGCTTATCATCCTCTGAGAGTTCTTCTATGCCGAGGATTGCTATGATGTCCTGAAGCTCTTTATATCTCTGGAGTATTGCCTGAGTCTGTCTTGCGACACTGTAGTGTTCCTCTCCGAGAACCTTTGGATCAAGAATCCTTGATGTTGAATCCAGAGGGTCAACGGCTGGGTAGAGACCGAGCTCGGCAATCTGTCTGGAGAGAACTACTGTTCCATCAAGGTGGTAGAAGGCTGTTACGATAGCAGGGTCTGTAAGGTCATCTGCAGGTACATATATAGCCTGCATGGATGTAATGGAACCCTTTTTTGTTGTAGTAATCCTTTCCTGGAATGCTCCCATATCTGTCCCCAGGGTTGGCTGATAACCAACTGCTGAGGGCATCCTTCCAAGGAGTGCCGATACCTCTGATCCTGCGAGGGTATATCTGAAGATGTTATCTATGAACACAAGGACATCCTGGCCCTGATCCCTGAACCATTCAGCCATTGTAAGGCCACTAAGTCCTACCCTTGCCCTTATACCAGGGGTCTCATTCATCTGACCAAAGACCATGGCAACATTTGGCAGAACCCCTGAGTGCTTCATCTCCAGATAAAGGTCATTCCCCTCCCTCGACCTCTCACCAACACCGCAAAACACAGAAACACCACCATGCTCCTTCGCTATATTATGGATCATCTCCATAATTATGACGGTCTTACCAACACCAGCACCTCCAAACATCCCCATCTTGCCACCTTTAACAAATGGGACAAGTAAGTCGAAGACCTTGACACCTGTTTCAAACTGCTCCATCCCTGCTATCTGTTCTGTCAGATCAGGTGCTGGTTTGTGAATAGGCCACCATTCATCTGCCTCTATGGGTCCGAGCTCATCAATAGGCTCTCCGAGGACATTTATAAGCCTTCCGAGGCAAGGCTTACCAACAGCTACCTTTATTGGGCCTTCTGTATCCAGCACCTTCATGCCTCTTACGAGGCCATCTGTAGAGCCCATCGAAAGAGTCCTCACCTTGTTGTCACCAATATGGGAAACGGTCTCGAGTGTGATGTGGATTTCAGGAATACCCCTTGCACGGTCAGCTGCCTCATCTATCTTCAGGGCATCTAAGATCTTAGGTAGCCTTTCTTCAAATTCTACATCGACTACAACACCGATTACCTGTGAAATTTTTCCTATATTCATAATTTAACCCCCTTTTATCTTTGTTCTATTTCACCTTCAGTGCCTCTGCACCGCCGACGATATCCATTAGTTCCTTTGTTATAGATGCCTGCCTTACCTTGTTAGCCTGAAGCGTTATCCTTTTTATAAGATCATCGCAGTTCTTTGATGCCAGCTCCATGGCGTTCATCCTCGCCGCCTCTTCAGCTGCAGATGATTCAAGAAGTGCCCTATAAATCTGAATCTCAATATGTTTTGGCAGCAGTCTTTCGAACAGCACCTCAACCGTAGGTTCATAGAGGAAATCAACTGTAATAGCCCTTTCAACAGGAGCCTTCTCTGCCTCTAATTCCCCTATGGGGAGAAGCCTCACGACAGAAAGCTTCTGTGCAAGAATTGTCTTAAATTCATTGTATATCAGGATGACCTCATCAAAGACCTCGTTTATATAATTCTCTATGAGGTCATTTGCGATCTCTTGAGCATTTGCATATGTTACCCTTCCGGAAAGCCCGACCCAGATCTTCCTCGTCGGGATATGCCTTCTGCGGAAGTAATCTCGCGCCTTTCTGCCTATACTACTGGCACTTATTTCAAATCCTTCTCTTTTTCGGGATTCAATATAATTAGTCGCAGCCCTAAGGATATTCATATTGAAGGCCCCACAGAGACCCCTATCAGCAGTCATCACAAGAACCTCTACAGTCTTCCTCGGCCTGACAGCAAGAAGGGGGTGAAGTTCCCTCTCTGCAACCCTCGCAAGGTCAGAAAGGACTCCATCCATCCTCATGGCATAGGGCCTGAAATTCAGCATCCTGTCCTGAACCTTCCTCAGCTTCGCAGCAGCCACCATTCTCATTGCCTTTGTAATCTTCTGGGTGCTCTGGATGGCCTTTATCTTCTTCCTTAAATCTCTTAAGGTCGGCATCTATCCTCCCTCAACTTCCTATAAACTGTCATTGTTCTGTTATTAATTATGGTTGAAATGTCTTCTTAAAGGTCGTAACTGCCTCGGTCATCTTTGCTTTAAGGTCCTCATCTATTATCCTCTTTTCCTTTAATTCTTTCTTCAGATCCTGTTTTTCTGCCCTACAATATCTGAGGAATCCATCCTCAAAGGCCTTTATTGACCCAACAGGCAGGTCATCGAGGTGCCCCTCTGTCCCTGCAAAGATAAGCATTATCTGTTCATCAACAGGCATTGGTATATACTGATCCTGCTTCAGGAGTTCAACCATCCTTATACCCCTCTCAAGCTGGGCACGGGTTGCCTTGTCAAGGTCAGAGGCGAATTGCGCAAATGCAGCGAGCTCCCTGTACTGAGCAAGGTCAAGCCTGAGCATTCCAGCAACCTGCCTCATAGCCTTTATCTGGGCTGCACCTCCAACACGGCTGACCGAGAGACCAGCATTAATAGCAGGTCTTATACCGCCGTAGAAAAGCTCTGTCTCAAGGAATATCTGGCCATCTGTAATGGATATAACATTTGTCTGGATATATCCGGAAATATCTCCAGCGTATGTCTCGACTATTGGAAGCGCTGTGAGTGAGCCAGCACCATGCGCATCAGAAAGCTTTGATGCCCTCTCGAGTAACCTTGAGTGTAAATAGAAGACATCACCGGGGTATGCCTCGCGGGCTGGAGGACGCCTGAGAAGTAGAGAAAGCTGCCTGTAGGCATGGGCCTGTTTTGATAGGTCATCATAACAGACAAGGGCATCCATACGGTTATCTCTGAAGTACTCACCCATTGTGCATGCCGAATAAGGGGCTATATATTGCATCGGGGCAGGCTCACTTGCTGTTGCAGCAACTATTATTGTGTGATCCATTGCGCCGTATTTCTCAAGGATGTCAATTGTTCGGACAAGAACAGACTTTCTCTGACCGACTATGCAATAAATACAGTACACACCTTCTTCTTTTTGATTAATAATAGTGTCGATCAGAAGAGCAGATTTTCCAGTTTGCCTGTCGCCTATAATCAGCTCCCTCTGTCCCCTTCCTATAGGGATCATAGAGTCTATAGCCTTGATTCCTGTCTGAAGGGGCGTATTGACGGGCTGCCTCATTATAACACCAGGTGCTACAACATCTACCTGCCTCCACTCTTTAGCCTCTATAGGACCCTTACCATCTATCGGTCTACCTACTGCATCCACAACTCTGCCTAACAATTCTTTCCCAACAGGGCATGACATAACCTTTCCGGTGCGTTTCACTATATCCCCTTCTTTAATGAGTTTATCTTCACCGAAGAGAACCGCACTAACTGCATCTTCCTCGAGGTTTAGCACCATTCCAACGACATTATTTGGAAAGTCAAGTAGCTCGGAGTACATTGCATTGTCCATACCATATATCCTCGCAACACCATCACCGACAAAGGTGGTAACTCCAATCTCGCTGACATCGACCCTCTTTTCGAAATCTGTTATCTGTTTCCTTAATACCTCACTTATCTCTTCTGGCTTAATCTCGATAGCCATAAATACTTACCTCCTTATAAGCTCATTTCTTAAAAGCCTTAATTGACCTTTTATACTTGTATCATACATTGTACTGTCGACTTTGACAAGTATCCCCCCTAAGAGGGTAGGATCAATCACATACTCTATTTCCACATCTCTGTCTGTAAGTTTCTTCAGGGTTGAAATAAGCCTATTTTCATAATCCTTGCCTATCTCGATTGGGGTCATGACCGTTACCTTTGCCCTCCTCTTCCTTTCAAGATAAAGTCTCGTTGCTATCCTGATGATCTCTGAAAGATGGAGAATAAGCCCCAATTCAATTATATGTTTAATAAATCTTAGAACCTTATCAGAGAGCTTGATGCTTTCGGCAATCTGCTTTAGAGAGTTTTCTCTCTCCTCTGATAAAAATTGAGGATTGACGAGTAGGTTCTTGAATTCCTTACTTCTGGCCATAAGCTCGTTAATCGAATTAATCTCTGCAAGAGCCTGAGGTGCATTTTCGATACCAACATTATCAAGGAATGCCTTTGCGTATCTCTTTGCCTCCCCTGGTCTTATCACCTACTACCCCCTATCTTCGCAATAGATTCTTCGAGAAGTTTTTCCTGTTCTTCCTTTGTCAACTTCTCTTTAAGCTTCTTTTCTGCGAGCTCAAGGGCAATCTCAACTGCCTCTGCCTTAATCGCCTCTCTTGCATGCTTTAGCTCATAATCTATATTTACCTTTGCCTGTTCTAATATCTTTTCTCTGAGTTTATTACCCTCTTCTATAAGACTTTCACGCTCTGTTTCGCCCATCTGCCTCGATGCAGATAGAATCTTTTCTATCTCCGCATCTTTTGTTTTGAGCTTTTCCTCAACCTCACAAAGTGCCTTTTCTGCAGTTTCTTTTGCCTCCTTAGCCTCTTTAAGAGTCTTTTCTATCAATTCAGTCCTCTGCCTCAGAAATGACTGAAGGGGTTTTTTGCCGAATTTATAGAGGATAAAGACCAGGATTCCAAAATTAATTATCTTCCACAGGTAATCCTTCCATAGAGGGGTGTGAGCTGCCTCTTCTGCTTCAACACCGAGGGCAATAGATGTAAATGCAAAATGCAAAATGCAAAATGCAAAAATAATGAAGATTTTTGAACTTTGAACTTTGAACTTTGAACTTTGAACTTTTTTCATACCCTCACCAACTTTCTCAGGATTTCGTCAGAGAATTTATCAACCTCTACCCTTAACGATTTCCTTGCCCTTTCAGCCTCGGCCCTGATTTCTGATCTGGCCTTCTCGAGTATTTCAGATGCCTCTGCCCCAGCCTCTGAGAGAATCTCCTTCTGCTTCTGCAGCCCTTCGGCCTTGCGTGTTTCGAATGTCTCCTTTGCCCTGTTTCTTGCCTCAACAAGTTCCCTGTTCAATCTGGCGATGCCCTCCTCTCTCCTATTAGTCATGTCCTTCGCAGCATCGAGGGAGTTCTTAACAGTATCTTCCCTTTCCTTGAAGATTTTAAGAAGAGGCTTGAAGAGAAGATAATTTAAGATGAAAAACAGAATGAAGAAATTTGCAGCCATAACAAAAAACCACTTGTTAAGTTCTAACATATCCTACCTCTCTAAAGGAGTCCAGAAAGTCAAAAGAGCATATCACAGAGCAAAAAAAATTGTCAAGACCTTTTATAGTTACAAAAAGAGGTTTTTCCAAAATTTTAGATTTACCCCGTTAGATGCCTCCTATCTAACAGGGTCATTGAAAGGATACCTAAGGAAGAGGCTGACTGTGTTACAATACACCTATGTTCTCCCAAAAACTCCAGATTTTAAAAGAAAAGGGGCTCTTAAGGGAGATAAAAGATCGTGTATCTCCGCAGGGGCCAAAGGTAAAATTTGGTGAGAGGGAATATATAAATTTCTCATCTAATGACTACCTCGGCCTTTCAATTCATCCTTATATAATTGATAGGGCGAAAAGGGCTATGGATGAGTATGGCTATGGCTCTGCTGCCTCCAGGCTCCTCGGTGGTGGAAGCATCCTGCATAAAGGGCTCGAAGATAAGATTGCACAATTTAAGGACACAGAGGCTGCCCTCATCTTCAATTCAGGCTATTCAGCTAACACAGGCATCATACCTGCCTTTGCGGATGAGGATACTGCAATATTTAGCGATGAACTGAACCACGCAAGCATTATAGACGGATGCCGGCTGAGCAAGGTAAAGACATTGATATACAGACATAAGGACTTATCTCATCTCGAAGGGTTAATAAAAAAAAATGCAAAGAGGAAGATTGTTATAACAGATACGGTTTTCAGCATGGACGGAGATATTGCCCCTTTAAGTGATATTTACAAGATATGTAAGAAAAACAATGCAATGCTTTATACAGATGATGCCCATGGCACAGGCGTCCTCGGTAATGGCAAGGGTGCACTTGCTCAGTTCAATATCAAGCCTGAGCCCTGGATTATCCAGATGGGGACATTTTCAAAGGCCCTCGGTTCTTTTGGTGCCTTCATTGCATGCAGTTCTGACGTTACCGAGTGGACCTTAAATACTGCGAGGAGCCTTATATTCTCAACAGCCTTACCTACATGTATTGTAGCCGCATCTATAGCTGCACTGGAATTAATAGAAAAGGACTCAGGATTAATAAAGAGGCTCTGGGAAAACAGGGATGAGCTCTCTCGCCGTCTGAAGGATATCGGCTATGACATTATGGGAAGTGAAACACCTATCATTCCTATAAAAACAGGGGGCTTAGAAAATACATTAAGAATATCAAGGCATCTACATAAAAAAGGTATCTTTGCACCCGCCATTAGACCACCTACTGTAAAGGAACCGAGGATAAGGATTACTGTAACTGCCTCACATTCCGATGAGGATATTGAAAGACTAATAGAAGCACTCAGGGAAATTAAACCTCTGAATAACCAATGATCAAATTCCAATAACCAAACATAATACAAACAAACACCCTCAAGGGGGAGGATGTGGGAAAGGGTACCATTGCGAGGCTGACGAAATCAGCCGAAGCAATCTCTTTGGCTCGGGGGCAGGCTCGCAATGACAATGTAAAAAGTTTGGTGATTGGTTATTGGAACTTATTTGGTGTTTGATTATTGGTTATTGGTGATTTGGAGCTGAAGAACACCTAAAGAGAATTTCTTCGAGGATTAAATATGGCAAGAGGTTTTTTCATAACAGGCACTGATACAGGCGTTGGTAAGACGGTTGTAACCGCTGCATTGATCAAAGCTATCAGGCTTTTAGGGCTCAAGGTATGCGGAATGAAACCGATAGAGACGGGATGCCTTAAATCAAAGTTAAAAGTTAAAAGTTCAAAGTTAAAAGTTAAAGAAGAAGTATTAATACCGTCTGATGGAATGTTTTTGAGAGAAATGGCAGGTATGAATGATTCCATAGATTTAGTTACCCCAATTCGCTTTAAAAACCCCCTTGCACCTCTCCCCGCTTCTGAGATAGAAGGGGTCCCCGTTGACCTTAAAGTTATACAAAAGGCCTATAGAGAACTTTCAAAAAATTACGATGTGGTTATTGTTGAAGGAATTGGCGGGCTGCTTGTTCCTATCACAAAGGGGCGAAGCCCCTTTGAAACCCCGTACTTTGTTCTTGACCTCGCAAAAGACTTTGGATTGCCAATTGTAGTCGTCTCAAGGCCAGGCCTTGGTACAATCAATCATACTATGCTTACTGTCAATTATGCGACAAAAGAAGGGCTCAATGTTGCGGGAATTATTATTAACTATAGCCTGCCTCCTGAAGGTACACTTGCTGAAGACACTAACCCAGAGGTCATAAAACAGTTCAGTCCTGTCCCGATTATAGGGATTTTCCCTTATCTTGAAGATTTGAAAAGCGGTACTATCGAAAAGGCTGCAGTAAAAAACCTTGATATTAAAACGATTAAAAAATATCTCTGATGATGTTTTGCGTTATCGGGGTTAAATCAGCTTTAAATCAACCAGAACCTTCCTTAGTTTGTCCTTATTAGCTGGAGACATCTCGCAGAGCGGGAGTCTGAACTCCTCCTTTATCCTGCCCATCATCGCAAGAGCTGTCTTAACAGGTATAGGATTTGTCTCGATAAACATCGCATGGTTTAAGGGTTCCAGTTTAAAGTGTATCTTTCTCGCATCATCGTAACGGCCCTTTTCCCAGTGAGAACACATATCAGCCATATCCTTTGGTGCAACATTTGCCGAAACAGATATGACACCCTTTCCACCGAGAGCAAGAAGGGGCAGGGTCGTGAAATCATCACCTGATATCACAGTAATCCTGTCTCCGCAGAGCCGCATGATCTCGCTCACCTGTTTCATATCTCCTGATGCCTCCTTAATTGCCACGATCCTGTCAATCTCTGCGAGGCGGGCAACAGTAGACGGAAGTATATTTACTGCGGTCCGTCCAGGTACGTTATATAAGACTATAGGTATATCAACCGCCTCTGCAACAGCCTTATAATGCCTGTAGAGTCCCTCCTGGGTCGGCTTGTTATAGTAAGGGGCTACCAGCAGGGCTGCATCGGCACCATATCTTTTTGCCTCTTTTGTAATCATAATTGTCTCATCTGTTGAATTTGCACCTGTCCCTGCAATAACGGGGACCTTTTTGTTCACTGCCTCAACGGTAAATTCAATAACCCTGTAGTGTTCTTCGTAATCGAGTGTTGCTGACTCACCTGTCGTCCCGCACGGGACAATGGCATTGGTCCCCTGAGCTATATGCCACTCTATGAGATCACCAAGTGCCTTTTCATCAACCTTTCCATTTTTAAAGGGTGTGACGATCGCAACTATCGAGCCTTTAATCATGGCCTCCTCCTTTAGTTACCTTTGATTCTCGATTATACCCTCAAAAATCTCTACAGCAGGACCTATTATATACACGTGGTTGTCAGCAGCCCATTCTATAAAAAGGTCTCCACCAGGTAAATGTACAGTTACGTTTTTACCGGTAAGACCCTTTATGTTTGATGCCACAGCTGCAGCTGACGCACCTGTACCGCATGCCATAGTCTCACCAGAGCCCCTTTCCCATACACGCATCTTTATCTCAGCAGGAGTAAGCACTTCTATGAATTCTACGTTTGTTCTTTTGGGGAATATGGGTTGACTCTCTATCAAAGGGCCATAATATGTTACAGGGAAATGAGAAATATCTTCAACAACAATAACTGTATGGGGATTTCCCATAGAGACACAGGTGATTCTGAATTCCCTGTCCTTAATCTGCAATGGGCAGTCAATAATTAGTTTTGAGTTTTGAGTTTTGAGTTTTGAGTTTTGAGTTTTTGAACTTTCAACTTTCAACTTTGAAGTTTCAACTATTCTTACCGGTATCTTTTCTGGTTCAAAGGTAGGCTCTCCCATGTCAACCTTCACCATGTCACCTGATTTCTCTGGTTTAATAATGCCGACAAGGGTCTCTATATGGAGGATTTTCTTATCAGAAAGGTTTCTGTCCCAAATATACTTTGCGAGGCAACGTATCCCATTCCCACACATCTCTACTTCACTGCCATCCGCATTGAAGATTCTCATTTTAAAATCAGCGATTTCTGAAGGATAAAGCAACAGTAGCTGATCAGCGCCTATGCCGAATCGTCTATTGCATAGCTTTTTTGCTAAAATTTCGAAATTCTCCGCCTCAGGCGGACGAATTTCGAATTTATTTTCACGGCAATCTATAAGAATAAAGTCATTGCCTAAACCATGCATCTTTGTGAAGTTTATCTTCATTTCAAGAACCCCTGTATCCTCTCACTTCTGATAAGGTCTCTGTATGTCTCTCGCTCCCTTATCAGAAAATGCTCCCTGCCTCTGACCATAACCTCTGCAGCCCTCGGGCGGCTGTTGTAATTGGAACTCATAGAAAATCCGTATGCACCAGCACCCATCACGGCGAGATACTCTCCCTGTTTTACCCTTTTAAGTTCTCTCTCCTTTGCAAGAAAATCGCTCGATTCGCATACCGGTCCAACGACATCGCACAGAGTGGTATTCCTCTTTTTCCTGACAACAGGAAGCAGTTGATGATATGCACCATAAAGGGATGGTCTTATCAGGTCATTCATCCCTGCATCCACAATTACGAATTCCTTCTCCTCACCTTTCTTAAGATAGAGTGTCTTTGTAACAAGTATGCCTGCATTGCCTACTATGGACCTGCCGGGTTCTACTATCAGGGCAAGCCTTCTGCCTTTTAGTAGAGGAATAAGATTCCTCGCAAGGTCTTCAGGGACAGGGGGCTCCTCATCCCTGTAGGAGATACCCAGTCCTCCCCCGATATCGAGGTACTGGATATTCAGTCCCTCAGTACTGAGTTTATCCATAAGGAAGAGTATTCTCCTTAAGGCATCAACAAAGGGGGAGACCTTTGTTATTTGTGAGCCTATATGCTTGTGGATACCGATAACTTTGATATTCTTCAGCCTCGATGCAACCCGGTAATACTCCAAGCCATCCTCTATTGGGATGCCGAACTTATGCCTTTTGAGCCCAGTTGCTATATAAGGATGTGTCTCGGGGTCAATGTCAGGGTTGATCCGAAGCGCAATAGGGGCCTTTAGTCTCATTACACCCGCAATCCTGTTTATCTCCCTGAGCTCATCCTCAGATTCTACATTGAACATGAGGATTTTTGACCTCAGAGCAAACCTTATCTCCTCCTTTGTCTTCCCAACCCCGGCATAAACTATCTTCTTTGGAGGTATACCCGCCTTCAATGCCTTATAGAGTTCTCCTCCGGAGACAATGTCAGCACCTCCTCCATTCTTTGCAAAAAGCCTGAGTATTGCAATGTTCGGGTTCGCCTTAAGGGCGAAACAGATTATATGGGGATAATCCTTAAATGCATCTGTATAAGCCTGGAAGTGTCTTAGAAGGGTGTTGTAGCTATAGATATAAAGGGGTGTGCCATATTTTTCCGTGAGTTCCGTGACGGCTATATCTTCGGCAAATAGTTCACGCCCATGATACTTAAATAGATGCATTGAAAGTCTTCCTCTATGCTGATTTTTTCTTAATTTTTCTATATTTTTACATATTTACACTTTTATCTCAAGGTACTAATCTCATCTTTGGATTTGTTCGCCTCAGATATGTTAAATTTCTATATTGTGGGAAAGAACATTGTAGAGAAAATATTTGAAACACATAAAGTATATGGTGAATCAAAAGCAGGTAAGCCTGTTGGATTAAGGGTTGACCAGGTATATACCCAGGATGCAACGGGTACAATGGCATGGCTCCAGTTTGAGGCAATAGGTGTCGAGAGGGTAAAGGTGTCGCTCGCTGTCTCTTATGTTGACCACAATATGATTCAGTCAAATTATATGAACCCTGATGACCACCTCTTTCTACAAACGGCTGCAGCAAGATACGGGGCCTACTTCTCAAAACCCGGCAATGGAATAAGCCATCAGGTACACCTCGAGCGGTTTGCTGCCCCTAACAAAATTGCCCTTGGCACAGACAGTCATACACCAACAGGCGGAGGAATAGGAATGATAGCCATAGGGGTTGGAGGACTGGATGCAGCAACAGTCATGGCAGGTGCTCCTTTTGAAATCACTATGCCACAAGTTATGCTCATAGAACTCCGGAGTAGACTGAACAGACCATGGGTAACAGCAATGGATGTAATACTGGAGATTCTCAGGAGGCTCACTGTCAGGGGAGGAATTGGCAAAATTCTTGAGTATGGCGGCCATGGTGTAAGGGACTTAAGTGTAACAGAAAGGGCTACCATTACAAACATGGGTGCTGAGATCGGCGCAACAACCTCAATATTCCCGAGTGATGAGAGAACAAGGCATTATCTTAAGGCCCAAGAAAGAGAGATTGACTGGATTGAGCTTCACGCCGATGAAGATGCAGAATATGCTGACGTTCTCGAGATAGACCTCAGTTCTGTCGAACCCTTGATAGCCAAGCCCCATAGCCCTGATAACGTTGTGCCCTTAAGGGAACTTTCTGGCACAAAAATAGACCAGGTCTGCATAGGGAGCTGCACGAACTCCTCATACCAGCTCATGAAATCTGTTGCCTCTCTCCTGAGGGGTAATTCTGTTGCAGAAAATGTAAGCCTTTTGATAAATCCCGGTTCAAAGCAGGTATATGAGATGCTTTCACGCGAGGGGCTTATGGCAGACATGATTGCAGCAGGCGCAAGGATACTCGAATGTTCCTGTGGCCCCTGTATAGGCATGGGCGGCTCACCCGGAACGGGTCAGATATCCGTCAGGTCTTACAACAGAAATTTCAGAGGCCGGAGCGGTAATAAAGATGCCTTTGTCTATCTCGCAAGTGCTCTTTCCTGTACCGCAGTTGCCATAAAGGGCAAGATAGTAGACCCTCGTGATTCTGGTCTTCATCCCGATGTGTCTGATGAACCAGAAAGCTATCCTGTAAACGACAATATGCTCATTGCACCAAAGGAAGATGCAAAAAATATAAAGGTCATAAAAGGTCCGAATATAAAAGAGGTACCCTTTAAAGGACTGCTTCCGGAAAAGATTGAAGCAGAGGTGCTCATTAAGCTTGGAGATAATATCACTACAGATGAGATAATGCCAGCCGGATCCGCTGTTCTCCCTTTACGCTCAAATATACCTACTATGTCAGAATTCGTCTTTTCTAATCTTGATAGCACATTCAGTAAAAGGGCGAAGGAAGCACAGTCGAGGGGCGGTGGAATCATTGTAGGAGGTGACAATTATGGTCAGGGTTCATCGAGGGAGCATGCTGCAATTGCACCTATGTATCTCGGGCTCCATACAGTAATTGCGAAGTCCTTTGCACGCATCCACAGATCTAATCTGATCAATTTCGGTATCCTGCCTCTTCAGTTCTCAAGACCAGAAGACTACGATAGAATCAACGAAGCTGACAGACTGCTCCTTAAGGATTTGGAAAAATCATTGAGAGGAAATCAGTCTTATACGGTAGATAACCTGACGAGGAACTATTCCTTCGAGGTATTTTCAGATCTCAATGAGCGGGAAAAGAAAGTTCTTTTGACCGGTGGCCTCCTTCCATTCACAAAGAAAAGTCTTCAATAGCATCCAAATTCCAACTCACTCATACTATTTGACAAGAAAATCGTTTAACAGGTAAAGTAAAAATACTTCAGGGCCGCTAGCTCAGTTGGTAGAGCACCGCCCTTTTAAGGCGGGTGTGGTTGGTTCGAATCCAACGCGGCTCACCATACGTCCCCATCGTCTAGCACGGCCTAGGACATCGGTCTTTCAAGCCGGTAACACGGGTTCAAATCCCGTTGGGGACGCCATTTTTTTCTTAATCTATAATTAAGTTAAAACACTTTTAAAAATAAAGTAAAAAGAAAGTTATAGTAAGGAAGTGCAAAAACGCACACGGTTACTAGTAGAAGAAGCAAGGACTCGTTATGCAGTAACATAAGCGGTATCTCAGCAACCCATGGATTAGTAATCGCTTTCGGATTTAAGCGTTTTAAGTAAAAACACAACAGATAATCAAAAGCTGTTCCAACACCGCCTCAAACTTTCAGTCGCCGGCGTCTTGGTGTTTTAAGCCATTCTTCTATTATTAAAACGGCTTTCGCCCTTTCTGCTATTGCCCCTCTTATATATTGCAAAAAATATCCAGATATTTAAAGGGTTGTTTAGATGTCTAACGTTTGACCTCCCCAACATATTAAAAGATGTTTGCAGACTGTGCCCCTTTTGTGTACCTTCAACCTTCAACGTAGAAAATGATAAAATCTCATGAGTTTCTAAATTTATAGCACCAATACCATGAGCCTCGATATAGAGCTCCGGAAAGGGAGCCCGGATAAACCTGCTATTGTATTCATCCATGGCCTCGGCATGGATAAGCATATATGGGTAGATCCATCTCAATCACGCATTCTCGGTGGAAGACTTCCTCTTAAAATCTTCCTGAGTAAAAGACCCTCTGTGAGGGACTTCGGACTCAATAGAGAAGCTCCAAAGAAGGTTCCGACATTTTCGACAGGAGAACAGCCTGATGTTATAGGAACACTGTTTAACGACCTCTGGCAAAAGGGTTACACTGTGGTGACATGGAGCCAGGAAAGGCCTGCAGGACCAATAGAAGTTGCTGTCTCCGAGTTAGAAAAGGTTTTAAAGATCGTGAATAAGTTGACGAAGGCTGGAATGATACTCATAGGCCAGAGCAGAGGAGGACTTATCGGAAGGAAGTATCTTCTGAGAAGGGATAAATCAATAAGAGGACTCATCACAATCTCCTCACCCCATAGAGGGAGTTCAATGGCTAAACTCACCAATTACCTATCTCCCCTCGCCTCTCTGATAAACCCTCTTTTTAGTGGCGCAGAGAAAGGGACACTTTCTTCCACTATAAAGCACATCCTTGATTTCCTTAAAAGCAGAGCACTTAAAGAACTCCTTCCCGAATCGCCTTTTTTGAGATCCCTGAAAGATGGACCCATAGATTGGGTACATTATATCTCTGCGGGAGGTACGGACCCGACTCTTCTCACCCTCTACCGGTGGAAGTGGGATCCTGTGAAAGAGGGCAAATTGAAACGTTGGTTTTTAAGGGCTGATGAACTCTTCTCTATACCTGACATCTTCGCGAAGGTGATTCCTCAACATCTCTACCCTGAGGAAATTAAAAAGGGGAAGGGTGATGGGTTGGTATCTGCAGAGAGTTCGAGGATTCCCTGGGCTAATGAACATTATAATTTCGGCCTTAACCATGCGCAGATATTGTTTGATAAGGGTGTAAGAGATATTCTTGTCAGAACAATAGAGGGAATAAGTTAATCTGGCATAGATTCTGTCAATTTGAAGGTAATGGGTATGACGATTTCTCCTTTGACCTCAGGGAAGGGCGAAGCCTTTCTCAGCATCTTCGGGACCTCATCATCGAGTATCTGATACCCTGAGCTCTTTATTATCTTTATATCTTTTGGTGAGCCCTTCCTATCTATTTTAAAACTGACAAGCACAGTTCCTTCTATCCCCTTTTTCCTTGCAAGGAAAGGATAGCTCTTTGCCCTCTCTATAGAGGTTCTGATTGCCTCAAGGAGAGAAGAACTTCCACCATCTTTTGGTTTGGTATCGACATTGGGGAAGCCGGTGTTTTGGCTGAATATAATTTCTCCCGATATGCCTCCGTGCTTACCTGCTGAGCCAGTTATATCACTTTTACTATTATCTGAGATGGGGTTAAGGAAAGAGTGTTGAGTTGGTGTGTCATTGCGAGCTAAGGGCGAAGCAATCTCATTTCTGGAGACTGTGGAGTCTGCTCTGGATTGCTGAGATTGCTTCGGGGTTCCTTCACTTTGTTCGGGGCCCCTCGCAATGACAGGCAAAAGGGTCTCGCTCTTTACAATGACACCTGAAATTTTATCTTCATCTCTCTTTGTGCCTTGAGAGTTTACGGATGTAATGCCAGTCATCTCTTTGAGGAGAGAGACCACTATATGGTCTGCAGGTATGTGGTTTGTCGTGTCCCTGACATTAAATGAAAAAGCGACAGCGATGATTGCTGCATGAAGGATAACAGAGAGTAATATATTTCCTATAGCCATAGATTTAAAGTGTTATTTTAATGCCTCCAAAAAGGGTAAACCTTGGTGTCCCATAACCCGAGACCTCCTCGTAATCTCTGTCAAGTAAGTTTTCCACACGGCCGAAGACCTGGATGTTTTTCGAAATATCATAGGAAGCAGCCAGGTTGACCAGGGTGTAATCACCAGCCTTAGCCCGCTCGTAGGTATCGGGGTTTAGATCATCTCTCCTCCCCACATAGATAATGTCAACATTAACACTCCCTTTTTTAAGGAAAAGATAATTTAAATTCAGGCTGCCTTTGTTCATTGGCTTCCTTAAGAGTCTCTGCCCGGTTTTCTTGTCTTCAGTGTCAGTATAAGTATAACCTAACCGGACGCTCAGATCTTTGATAATAGGCCGGACTGAGGCGAAGATTTCCGCACCTTCGGTCTTCGCTTCAGCAATATTGATGTACCCTTTAGCCCAATCAAAATCAATAAGATCTTCAAAGTCATTTCGAAAGTAAGTAGCGCCAAGTGTCAACCTACCCTGGAAAAGATATTGTTCCATCCCAACATCCCACCCTTTGCTCCTCTCGGGTTTAAGATTTTCATTGCCTATTGGACCCCATGCAGTAGCTGGAGCATAGAGCTGATAAAGAGAAGGTGCCTTGAAGCCCGTACCATAGGTTGCTTTAATCTTTGTACCGGTCTTCTTAAAAAGATAAGCGGGGGCTATACGATAAAGAGTTTCACTGCCAAAGCGGCTGTGGTCATCTACTCTAATGCCAAGGGTGACAAAAAAGCTCTCATAGAGCGCTATCTTATCCTGGATGTAAGCCCCTTTTGTATTGGCGCTTTTCTCAGGGAAAACACTCTTGCCAGGTCCCCATGCACTCTCCCAGGAATATTCCGACTCTCCTCTTTCTTCCTCATATTCAACCCCAATGGTCAAGGTATTTGTCTTATGGAGATAGAGGTTATGTTGCCAGTCAACCTTCCGCATCTTACCATTATAGAAACCTCTTGATGAGTCATGGGGGTGCTGGGCATCTTTATCGTCGCGGTAATCTCGATCGTGGTTACTAAGAGAAAAGCCCAATTTTTGCTCCCACAGGCCATTGAAAAGAAGAAGACTACCTTGGGTTCTGAGAAAAAGTTGCTTTGAATCCGAAACGTAGTTGGGGTCGTCTCCACCTCTTCCTCCTTTTGTATCGAGATCGGTCTCGGCATTAATGTGCCTTACAATAAAGTCAATATTGAGATACTCCGTGGGTGTAAACCCAACCCTTGCCGAGAGAGAGGTGTTTTTGTATCCGTCTTTTTCTGTGTTTCCATACCTCTCATGGGCAGCGGAGAAGCCTTTGGTATCAAGGCGGGAAATGCCAAGTGAGTAATTTACCCATTTTGTTCCGCCGCTAAGGCCGGCTGTCTCTCTGAAGGTATTGTAACTTCCTCCCCCGCCAGAGATGGAGAATTTTGGTTTTCCCTCCCCTTTTTTTGTAATGATGTTTATCACACCGCTAATAGCATCAGAGCCGTAAAGAGTGCTCTGGGGACCGCGAACAATCTCAACTCGCTCGATATTATCTACTGAGAGGTGGGCAATATCATAAGAGCGACCTGGACTCATAGGATCGTTCATCTCAACCCCATCAATCATGATCAGGGTATGTTCGGGTTTAGCCCCTCTAATAAAAATATCGGTTAATTGACCAAACCCTCCGCTCTGAGAAATGTCTACCCCTGGAACGTCCTTTAAAACCTCCAGAATCGTCTTTGCCTTCTTACTTTCTATCTCCTTTTCCGTGATTACCGTGACCGAACTCGCAACCTCTTTCACCGGTTCTTCTATTCGGGTAGCAGTGACAACAATCTCTTCAATCTTTATCTCCTCTTCTGCAAATAGAGAAGCGATAAATGAAAAGTGAAAAATGAAAAGTAGTAGAATACAAATAATGAGTTTTAAAAACTGAAGACTTGCTTTCATTTTTTCCTCCCTCGAGAAATTTTTTTTAGAGTGTTTGTCCAAGTTTTACAGTTCTCGGTTTTAAACTTTAAACTTTAAACTTGGAACTTTAAACTTTTTAAGGTCTGGATAGGTCTTCCGGCTCAGGGCAACCTACTTACCAGCCTTCCCATTATGGTGTTACCCATAATAGTGGCTTTTAATTAGGCTTTCGTTCCCTTCACGGCTGCGGGGCAGCGGAGGATTTTCACCTCTCTTCCCTGACATCCAGCCAGCACGGTCTTTAAGTATTCCACCCCCTTTTGCTCTTTGTCATCTAAAACTCTTGATTGAAAAGCCTCAAATAAAGAGTCGTGACCATACTATCACCGTTAATAGAAAGATTATCTCTGTAATCTCGCTAATTGCGCCGAGTGTATCTCCGGTAAGCCCACCAAATTTTCTATTGAAGAAACTGACCCACATGCGACAGGAAAAATACATTGTTACTACTAAAACCGCATAAAAGGCATACCGGCTATTTGAAATATAACTACTGAAAAATACCAGCGGCAATATTAATAACATTAAAAGTGTCGAGGTGGAGATGACAACTTCTTTAAAGCCAATCCTGTTTATAAAAATCCTTCCAAGTCCCTCCTCTCTCGCTGGCTTACCATGAAACATCGATATGACCATAGTCCATTTTGGCAGTATCGGCATCAGAAAAAGTGATAAGTGAAAAATGGAAAGCGAAAAGTTAGATAAACTATTTAAAGCAAGAAATTTCAATAGAAGTGTAAGGACTATGACAATTACGCCGACCGGGCCGATTGTGCCACCTTTCATAATTGAAAGTTTTTTCTCTTTATCTCCTTTTGCCGCAATGGCGTCAAAGGTGTCTGCAAGTCCATCAAGGTGGAAGCCTCCATTGCTCAATACAAGCAAAAGAACAAGCAGTCCATTTGTCAGTTCTACAGGAAATACCTTTATTAAAATGAAATTCGCAGTAACAAGCAAGGCCCCTTGAAAAACACCTACTAATGGAAAGAATGCAGACGCCTTTCCAATCTCCTTCTCAGAAATCTTACCCTTAACCCTCAGTGGTATTATCGTCAGAAACTGAAATACAAGAAGCAATTGTCTCATATTAAATTCCAATGACCAAATTCCAAAATGTCTGGTTATTGTAATTTGGTTATTGGTTATTCTTTTTCGATACCCCTGCCTCACCAAATGTTGCCATCTCTTTATAAATCTTAAGGCCTGCCTCAATCATAAGTATTGCGAGGGCTGCTCCTGTGCCTTCACCGAGCCTTAAGTCAAGGTCAAGAATTGGTCTCAATCCAATTTTCTCAAGCATTGCTTTATGACCGATCTCAGCAGAGTTGTGTGCTGCAAACATATAGTCTTTTGTCTTTGGTTCGATGCAATAAGCTATTAAGGCACCTGCGGTCGAAATAAATCCGTCTGCAATAACAGGGATCCTGTTTGATGCTGCACCTATGATTAAGCCAGCAATGCCTCCTATCTCGGCTCCTCCAATTTTTGAAAGGACATCAATCGGATCTTTTGAATCAGGCCTATTTATGGCAATTGAATCCTCAATAACTTTAATCTTATTTTTAAAACTATTTTCATCTATGCCAGTACCTTTACCTGTTACTTCTGAGACGGGCTTACCTGTTAGCACTGCTGCTATAGCAGATGACGGGGTTGTGTTTGCGATACCCATATCGCCAGTAGCAAAGATTTTATAACCTTTCTTTGTATACTCATTGGCAAGCTCTATCCCAACCTCAATGCATCTGATAGCCTCATCCCTTGCCATTGCAGGACCTTGTCGCATATTCTTCGTCCCCATGACGACCTTTTTTGAAATAAAAGCTGTAAGGGGACTGTCCCAAGATTTACGGGCGAAGCGAAGCGAAGCCGTAGAATCGGGGCTGTCCCCAGCTTTGGTAAAATCAAAATCAACTCCTATGTCAACAACAACAACCTCGGCGCCTGCATGGCGTGCAAGCACGTTTATCCCGGCTCCTCCCTGGAGAAAGTTAAAGACCATCTGTCTTGTGACCTCTTTTGGGAAAGCTGAAACCCCTTCATCTGCCACTCCGTGGTCTCCTGCAAATGTAAAGATGACTTTTTTATCGAGCACCGGCATGACGTTTTCTGTAATTGCCACAAGCCTTTTTGCAAACTCCTCGAGCCTTCCGAGGCTTCCCGGAGGTTTTGTGAGATTATCAAGCCTCCTCTGCGCTTTTACAGCGAACTCGAGATTAATAGGCACTATCTTTTCAATTGTCTCCTGTATCATATTTCTCCTTTATCTTTACAGGTATTCCTGCTACAACCATATATACTTCATCCGAGACCTCAGACACTTTCTGATTGAGTATCCCTGCCATGTCTCTGAATCTTCTTGCGAATTCATTCTCTGGCACGATTCCCATACCGACTTCGTTGGAGACAATATATACCAGTGACGAGTGGCGCCTGCCCCGCTTCGCGGCCTGCCCCGCTTCGCGGCCTGCCCCGCTTCGCGGAGCGAGGCCGGGGAGCGAGGCCGGGGAGCGAGGCCGGGGAGTGACGAGTGACGAGATAAAATGTTCAATTTCAGCTTCTATATTCAAACCAGCTTTCATTAGATTCGATAGCCACAATGTAAGACAGTCAATCAACATAATACTGAATTTGCCTTTTATATCTTCAACCAAATCAGTGATTTTTAATGGCTCTTCGTATGTAACCCATTTATCGCCTCTTAAGCGTTTATGATTTTCTATCCGTTCCCTCATCTCTCCATCAAGTGCCTCTGCAGTGGCAATGTATGCCTTCTTACCAGAAATGTTTGATGCCTCTTTAAGGGCGAATGAACTCTTGCCACTCCTCGCACCACCTGTGATAAAGACTATTTTGCTAATATTCAATCCCTCTTCTCCCTGTTATACCTTTCTGCCTCTCTTCCTCGGGGACTAAAAAAATATAGGGTTTGAGACTTACAGGATTTTCCTTCACAATTACAATAGTGTTATATATCTCCTCTATGACTTGATATGTTAATACCTCCTGAGGTGTTCCAGTCTTATGCATTTTCCCATTATTAAGGAGAAGCAGTCTATCACAATATTCACTGGCTAAATTAAGGTCATGCAAGACCATGATTACTGTGAGTCCAAATTCTTTATTTAATCTTTTTATAAGATCTAAAATTCCTACCTGGTGGGTTATGTCAAGATGCGCGGTTGGTTCATCTAATAAAAGCAACTTCGGATCCTGCGTTAATGCACGTGCGATAGAGACGAGCTGCCTTTCCCCACCACTTAGCTGATTTATAGATTTATCTTTAAGCCTTAGGGTATTAGTTAAGGCCATGCATCTTCTGGAAACCTCTAAGTCTTCTCTGGTCTCAAAAAATTGGAATCTCTTATAATGCGGGATTCTGCCTAAAAGGACAAACTCCTCTACACTCATAGAGTTTACCGGTGGATTCTGGGTAACCACGGCTATCTTCTTAAAAAATTCTTTAAGAGGAATCTGCCAGATGTCTTTTCCCTCGAAGAAAATCTCCCCTTTTTTAGGTCTAAGCAGGCGGGTTATTGCCCGGAGTAGTGTTGTTTTTCCTGAGCCATTAGGTCCGATTATCCCAATAAGTTCCTTGTGTTTTACTTCAAAATTTATATCCTGAAGGAGAAATCCCGAATCATACCCACAGGTTAAGTCTCTTATTTTTTCAAGCACTATCTTCCTCCCAAAAGGACCTGCCTTTTTGTCATGGCGTAGACAAAAAGGCTTCCTCCTAAAATGCCTGTGATTACACCCACTGGTAACTCTAAGGGAGAAATAATCGTTCTGGCTAAGGTATCACAAAAGATTAAAAATGCCGCACCTAATAAATAAGACCCTATCAGAAGAATCCTGTGATCTGTCCCCACAAACATCCGTACAAAATGCGGAACAACCAGTCCAACGAACCCAATTATGCCACAAACAGACACGCTCAAACCTGTGAGTGCTGATGCAAGGACAAAAAGTAGTCGCTTGGTCTTTTCTATATTTATACCTAAGTGTTGTGCCTCTTCCTCTCCCAGGGAAAGGGCATTAAGGTCAAGGCTAAAAAGATAAGAGATAATCAGGATAGAGATAGATACCAGGACTGCTACTTTTATAAGTAACCAATTTGGTTCCTCCAAAGAACCCATTATCCAGAAGACGATGCCATGGAGGTCCTCCGTTCGAGATATAGCCATAATGAGCATGATTAAAGATGAAGAGATAAAACTTATCATTACACCTGTAAGCAAGAGTCCCTGGATTTTCAATATCCCTTTTCTTAAACTTAAGGAATAAACTAAAAGAATTACCAGGACTGCTCCTAAAAACCCAGAGATTGGCAAGGATAAAATCCCCAATGTAGAATTTAATCCAAGGACAATATTCAGAGACACACCCAAAGCAGCTCCACCTGAAATACCAAGTGTATATGGTTCAACTAAAGGATTACGAAACATTCCCTGAAGGATTACACCGGCCAGGCTCAATGCCCCACCAATAGTAAAACCCAAGACAATGCGAGGCAGGCGAATATCAAAAAGGATGCTATATTCGATGCTGCCTTTGCCTTCAAAAATCACTCTTAGAATTTTCTTTAAAGACATACCCACTGAACCTGTACATAAGGCAAAAAGTGTTGTTACCAAAAGCAAACTGCATAAACCCAATATCCAGAAAGCCCAACGAATAGTTTTCTTTCTCATTTTATTTTTCCTGGATGTAAAATATGAACAATTTCCTTCAGGGTCTTTATAAAGCTCATTGGTGTAGGGCTGGTGAGCTTATCAGCATCTATAATATAAATTCGGTCATCCTTTACCGCGCTCAAGGTCTTATATTTTTTCCAGACCTTTTTCTCTTCCCCTCCTGTAATGCCCATTTCAGGAATAATTATTACATCAGGATTTGCCTCTAAGACCTTTTCTCTTGAGTAAATACCTTCCTTTGCATCTTTAGCAATATTTACTCCACCGGCAAACTCAATATAGTCATTAACAAAATAACGATCTGTGGCTACAAACAAAGGCATTGCTCCTACCTGGATAAGGACTTTAGGCCTTGGCAAGTCTTTAACCTTTTTCTTAATAAGATTTATTTCATATTTAGCAGTCTTTACAATCTTTTCTGCATCCTTCTCTTTACCGACGACCCTGCCCAGTTCTAAAAACTGCCTACATAAATCAGAAAAATCTTTTGGTGTAGAAAAAGTGATCACCTTTATCCCTAAATTTTTTAATTTCTCTTTTGTCTTAGGGTCGGTTAATGATGTTGCCAGGACTAAATCGGGCTTGAGATTAAACACCTCCTCTATGTTTATCTCTACTACTGTACCAATCTTTTCTTTAGTCTTCGCTTCAGGTGGACTATCGCAATATACAGTATTAGCAATCAGTTTGTCTCCTACACCTAATAGATATAGTGCCTTAGTTATAGAAGGGCCTAAGGAAATTATTCTCTGGGGATAATCTTCTTGTGTATATCCAATAAAACCACTAAGGAACAAAAACACCCAAACACAAATAATAATCTTAGTTCTTACTTCTAACTTCTTCATCAATATATCCTTTCCACCTTATACTTTACTTTCATTCCCTGCTTTTCAGTCTTCTCCTTTTTCTTTAAGTTCCAAAAACCACTGTTTATCTTTTAAAACACTTTTCCCAACAGTAAACTCAACAGGTCTCTTAAAAATAGGGCCATCGTAGACAAAGGTATGGTATTCGCCTCTTTCACCGCAGAGGTCAATATTGCTAAGGGCTTTTAAATCTTCTACAAACTTCTTATCTATCTCTCGGCCCAGCCATTCTTCACCTAAAAAGTCACTGTTAGTAGCTACAACTACGGCCTTAAAACCTACCCGGATAAATTCTTCAAGGAGTCTCTCTCTTTCTTCTTCCCATAGAGGCAGAATTGGCTTTATGTCTATCTCCTTACAAACTTTTTCTACCCAATCTCTGTGTTCTTGAAGGTCTATATCGCCAAAAACACCTGCCTGAACACCTTCATTTTTAAAATCAGAGGCTGCTCTTTTAAATTCTTCTTCGTAGTTCTGCCAGGCTGTCTTTCTTTGAACAATAGGAATCCCTATCGCTTCTGCTTGTGCTATCAGTAAATCAGAGCTAATTCCATGAGAACGAGAATGCATGCCATCTTCTGATACCATATTCAAAAGATATTTAATCTCAAGATTCCATATCTTTATTGCCCTATAGCAGGCTAAAGATGTTTCTTTACCACCACTCCAGGAAATAAATACCCTCATTTATCTTCTCCAGTCTAAGACATATCCACAAATTTTACAGTGAAAGCTGCTTTTATCTATTCCTGCACTGCAACCAGGACAAACTTTTTCGTTGCCCTTAGGCTCCGGAATTTCCCCCACAACCTTTTTGTAGATTTTGTAGTAATAGAAATGTTCTTTACTCATAAATCTTACAGGGTATGTATTACCTTTTAACTCCTCATCGGATACCTTACAAGATACAATCTGCCGTAGCCCCGTCATGCCCGAGCCATATTCTAAAGGCCTCTTACTCTGCCAGATAATTTTGGGTGGCAACACATCCTCATAGGCTTTGCGCAAAATCCATTTCCCCCAGATTTTGTCATTTTCCTTTTTTATTTTTAAATCAGCGGGTATCTGTAAGGCGAAATTTAGAAAATCTCTATCAAGATATGGCTGAATTATTTTAATTTCAAAGAAATCACCCAATTCATTAGAACTGAAAGACAGGGATGAAGCAATCCTCTTTATGTATCCCTCCAGGTCTTTTATATACTTCATATAACTATATCCTGCGAAAAGTTCATCGGCACCATCTCCTGTCATTATCTCCCTTACCCCCAACTCTTTAGCAGTCTTTAAGCCAAAATAGACCACCAAGTCATTTGGGATAGCAGGGTCAAAACTCTTAAGGATCTTTATTACTGTTGGTATAGAATCTATGGCCTCATCAATGCCTATATTTTTGTGATAATGTCTCAAATTTAACCTCTTTGCCAGAGATTCAGCATATTTAATATCCTCACCTGAAGACTCTAAACTGATAGTTATTGCCAGAGCATCCGGATTTAAGAAAGCCAGAATGCTTGTATCCAGCCCTCCGGAGAAAAGCAAACAAGTTGCAATATTTCTCTTAACTGCTACCTCGAGCTTCTCTCTTAAAGCAAGTATTAACTTCTGCATAAAATTTCTCTTAATGCATTGATAAGTTTTATGTTTTCCCTGTGTGAACGAACTGCTACCCGGAAATGCTTGCCATCTAAGCCTCTGAAATTGCTGCAATCCCTTATGAGGATTCCTTCCTGAATAAGCCTGCCGGTTAAAATTGAAGAGTCAAGCCGACTATCAATAATATTTACAAGAAAGAAATTTGCCACAGAGGGATACGGTTTCAGTCTCTTGAGGGCGGCCAATTTATTAAAAAGAAATTCTCTCTCCTCATTAATTAACCTGCGTGTCTTTTCTATGTGATCTCTGTCATTTAAGAGAATCCGTGCTAAATGTTGAGCAATGCTATTTACACTCCAGGGAGGTTGGATTTGCTTTAACCTTTTAATTAAGTCCTTATGGGCAACCAGATATCCAATCCTCAAGCCGGGTAAGGCGAAGAATTTGGTAAAGCTCCTCAGCACTATGAATCTTTTATCCTTTACTGCCTCCCAGATAAAGGTGCGCTTTCTCTCATCAGGTAAGAAATCCATAAATGCCTCATCAATAACATTTAATTTACTGTTTAGAACTAATTTTTTATTTTCTACGAGTAAATTTCCCGTAGGGTTATTGGGATTAGAGATAAAAGATATATCAGCCTTATCTGAATTAGTTATGTTTAATGTAAAAGAATCCATTTCTCTGAGTTTTAAAAATTCTATCTTACTTCCAACTGACTTAACTGCCCTTTCATACTCTGAAAAGGTCGGTGCAGGAATGAGTGTCTTTTCTGGCTTAAAGGCATGGGCTATTAAATAGATGATCTCTATTGAGCCATTTCCAATAAGTATATTTTGCTCCTCTATTGCCCAGTATTCGGCAATCTGCCCGATCAGATCTTTTGCTTCGGGATCAGGATAATGAGGAATCAATCTATAACATTTAGAAAGCTCTCTTTTAACCGCTTTTGTTAAGCCTAAAGGATTGACGTTTGCACTAAAATCAATTACTTCTTTTTTGTATCTCCTTTTGATCTCGTATATATTTCCACCATGAAGAAAATCTATATCAACCATTTAAATAACACCCCGATAATGAGCATTAAAACCGAAGTTACAAAACTGATCTTAAGTGTCTCATTTATGAGAAAGGCATCAACTTTTCTTCTATCCTCACCAATATATCGTTTCTCTACGAATTTGCCTTGATAAAAGGCCCCTCCACCAAGTCTTATCCCTAAGGCACCAGCCATTGCTGCCTCTGATATACCGCTATTTGGAGATGGATGTTTTTTACCATCGATAAACATTGTTTTAAAAGAATCCTTAAAACCTTTACCCAGAATAAAAGAAGATATCGAGATCAAAAATCCTGAGATACGTGCAGGAATGTAGTTAGCCACATCATCCAGTCTTGCAGAAAACCAGCCAAAATCTAAATACTCATCGTTTTTATACCCTACCATTGAATCAAGGGTATTTATTGCTTTATAAGCTACTGCCAGAACCGGACCCCCTAAAATCAGGTAGAACAAAGGTGCAACAATGCCATCATTGGTGCTTTCTGCAATACTTTCGATTGTTGCCCTTTTTATCTCATCCCCACTCAAATCCTGGGTATCCCTCCCCACAATTCTGGATAGTTCCTTTCGTGCCTTAAAGATTTCACCCCTTTCAAGTTCTTTATATATCGCCCTCGCCTTAATCTCTAAATCTCTGATAGAAATAGTGGTGTAACCCATACATACCCAGGCCAAATAGTATAAGAAGAGATTCAATCTCCTTGATAGCTCTAAAAGAAGATATACAGAGCAGGCACTTATCCCTGTTATCACAAAAGCTAATAAAACCCCTTTTATTCGCTTTTTTATCCAGAATTCACCTTTTTTGTTCAAACCTTTACCCAGTAAATTTATCAATTTCCCCATTCCTCTTACTGGATGGGGAAGCCACTCAGGGTCGCCAAAGATAATGTCGGCAAGATATGCAGAGATTAATAGAGGCATAGCTAAAACACCCATTTTATTCCTGCCACAGCCGTCCTTCTGGGCATCGGGTAATACTGAGCATACTCGTATGCCCTGTCAAAAAGGTTCTCTATGGATGCCGTAATCTCAAGGTTCTTAATAGGTCTGTATGAGCCTTTAAGATTTAGAACTGTAAAATCCTTCTTTTCTACAACTGGAGATGGATAAGTTGACAAATCCTGAACCTTTTCATCTCCTGTGTAATTGGCAATTAGCCTGACATCCCATTTATCCTTCCCCGCCCTTAATCCAAAAGCACCTGTCCACTTGGGTGTATAAAGAAGGGTCTTTCCGTATTCCTTTATCTCAAGGTCGTCCTTGCTTGAATACCTTGTGTGATAGGTGATGTTTGCAAATGGCTCTATGGAGAATTTAAGACCCGAAGCCGGTCCAGCATCATATGAGAGGCTTGCATCTATGCCCTGGAGGATAGCGCCGTCAACATTCTTGAATGTCCATGCAGCGAGTGCTCCATCATAATAACTCAGGATTTTGTCCTTAAATTCTGTATGGAAGAATGTAAGCTCACTCTTAAACAGCTCCTTTGTGTAATTAATCCCTATATCGTAAGATGTGCTCTTTTCGGGTTTTAGATCAGGATTTCCCATCCAGTGAATTCCCCATGAGACATAATCCGTTGCAAGCTCATCAGGTGCAGGTGCTCTAAAGGCTGTGCCCACATTACCTTTGAGATTTAGGTTATCTGTAAGTTTGTATACTAATCCGCCCCTTACAGTTACATGGTCAATGTCTTCCTTTCTCGGTTTAAGGCTTGTGATGCCTGGTGTTTCAAGTATTTCATTTTCGAAATAGTCATAACGAACTCCAGCACTTAAAAGGAGTCTTTTGTTAAAAAGGCTCAGCCTGCCTTCAGTAAATGCCCCATAACTATCATATCTTGAATTCGGATTATAGGGAGCGCCTGTGCTGCTTGAGCTATCAACCTCTATCCGATCCCACTGTCCACCAATAACGATTCTGTGGTCACCTATCGAGAATGTCTTTTGAAGGCTTGCTCCCTGTGTATCTGTTTTTTTTAAATATATACTACATGGTGTCTCCCAGGGACCTGCAGTTGGACCCTCATGCCATTCATCCCTGTCCTTGGTGAGATAATATTTTGCATTGAATGTTTCTGTCTTATATCCAATATCAAAGCCATCCCTTCCCTTATCTGTATAATCGTCAGGGTCTGGAGAATATCTTGGACCAGGAGAGCCTATCTTCCATCCCTTCCAGTGCTGAAATCCTAATGATATATGGTGTTTATCAAAAAACCTGTAGCCAAGACGGGCTGATACTGTCTCATCATTGTATCCAGTGTTTTCAATCTTTCCGTAGTCCTTTGCATCATAATCATCTGATGCAGAACGGCTGGCTGTAAAATAAAAATCGAATGCCCCTTTTTTTCCATTCAATTCTGCTTGAGTCTTCCAGTATTCCCATGAGCCAATCTCACCACCAATGGATCCATGTATACCTTCTTCTTTACCTTCCTTTGTGATTATGTTTATTACACCGCCCATGGCAGAAGAACCATAAAGGACTGATGCAGGACCTTTGACTATCTCTATCCTTTCAATATCCTCAACAGGTATCTTTGCAAGGTTGACAGTGCCTGCACGATGGCCATTGATGAGGACAAGAACTCTGCTTTTAAGGTCATCGAAAAGATCCGTCCTGAATCCCCTCAGTCCGATGCTGCTGGTGAGTGCACCAGGATATTTATGAACATGACCAATTGATCCCTCTGAAATTAAATCACCGACATTTTTTGCAGTTGAATTTTTAATGTCTTCGTGGGTAATTATCTGCACAGAGGCAGGGACATCCTTTTTTGGTTCTTCGATCCTTGTGGCAGTAACAACAATCTCCTCAATCTTTATCTCCTCAGCCAGAACAGAAGAGGAGAATAAGATAAAGATTAAGATTAAGAAGTAAAAAGCGAAACGGTTTAAAGATGTAATAGCTAAAGATGTTTGAAATTTTTTTGACTGCTTCATTTTTCCTCCCTCGAGAAATTTTTTTTAGAGTGTTTGTCCAAGTTTTACAGTTCTCGGCTTTAAACTTTAAACTTTAAACTTGGAACTTTAAACTTTTTAAGGTCTGGACAGGTCTTCCGGCTCAGGGCTAAACCTACTTGCCCGCCTTCCCATCATGGTATTACCCATAACAGTGGCTTGTTTTAGGCTTTCGTTCCCATCACGGCTGCGGGGCAGCGGGAGAATCACCTTAATGGCTCACTCCCCTTCCCTGACTTCCAGCCAATCTGGAATCCTAAATCTTAAATCAGTTAATATCACCCCCTTCAGTTTTAAGCTTAGTAATTTAAATTTATATATCTTTTACCTAAAAATAGATGAAAGTCAAGAATTCTTTTTTAAAAATTTTTCTAACGATTCCCTGCTTATTGCTCCCTCCCTCAGAATTTTAATCTCTTCTCCTGTGACATCCACAATCGTCGAGGGGAGGCCGCCAGGGGTAGGGCCTCCATCAATAATGAGGTCCATCTTATCTCCAAAATAACTTATGACAGTCTCCGCATCTTTTGCGGGTGGCATGCCTGATAGGTTGGCACTTGTTGCAGTAATAGGGAAATTGGCCGTTTTTGCAAGGTAAAGGGCAAAAGACTCCCCTGGTATTCTGATTGCAACCCTGCCAGCGCCAGTAGTGATGTATCTCGATATATTTTCTTTTGCAGGAAGGATTAAGGTAAGGGGGCCCGGCCAGAACCTGTCCATAAGTAAAGTAGCCTTACGATCTGCAGCTTTTGTAACAAGAGGAAGCAATCCTTTGTTGCCTATAATCAGAGGCGTCGCCTTGTCTTTTGGCCTTTGTTTTATATCATAAAGTTTTTTTAGTGAATCTTCCATATCAAATTTTACCCCGACGCCATAAAATGTCTCCGTTGGATATGCGATAATGCCGCCCTTTTTGAGTATCTCAACCGCTTGGACTAAAACCCGCTCCATACTTGCTTTAGAGATTAGCATCCGAAGCATAATAAAATACTAACACAGACGTCATTATTTATAAATCTTGCATTTTATTACCCTGTTGCCTCACGTAAAAATCTACACGAAATGACTATTCGTTGCCTCATGTAAA
>JASEEX010000119.1 GCA_030019415.1 Thermodesulfovibrionales bacterium | reverse complement strand
TTACATGAGGCAACGAATAGTCATTTCGTGTAGATTTTTACGTGAGGCAACAGGTCCTGGTCTTTTCAATCAGTTTCATTACAGGCTGAAAAAAGTTCGTATAAAGCCTCAGGTAGCTATAAAGCTCATTCAGCAGCCTCAGCTCTTCTTCTGTGGCGTATCTAAGGTAGCCTACAAATCTCCTCACCACAGAGTAATTCTTCTGCTCTACAAAACAGTTGTCGTTCTTACGGTAACTCCTTGTCCTCGTGAATGTTATCTTCCCTTCAGTACAGAACCTTAACAAATGGTGATTGATAAACTCAGAGCCATTGTCCGAATCTATTCCCAGTAACTCAAAGGGTACCCGATCCATTATCTCTTTCAATGCCTCAAATACCCATACCTGTGCCTTGTTCCTTACCGCTTGGGTTTCTGTCCACCCAGTACAGACGTCTGTAACATCAAGCGTCTGTATAAATTCACCCCTGGGATCTCCTCCATCATGCCCCACAAGGTCTATCTCCATAAATCCAGGCCTTTGTTCATCCCACTCAGAAAAGGTCCTGATCGGTATCTGGTTCTTAAGAAGTGTGCCAGGCTTTGTCTTACTCTTGCCTTTTAGGATGTATCTTTTCTTCTCCTGTTGAAGCAACCTGTCTATGGTTGATGCACTTAT
>JASEEX010000118.1 GCA_030019415.1 Thermodesulfovibrionales bacterium | reverse complement strand
TATTGAGACTGAGGAAACCAGAATGGACGAGCGGTTGGCAACACGGTTTGACTATGATGGCATCTGGGGGACAGCTCTTAATCGCTTTTGCGTTCAAGCGGCTATTGGGCATCCAATAACGGTTTATGGAAAGGGAGGCCAAACCAGAGGTTTTATTAATATCCGTGACACAATGCGATGCATTGAGATAGCCATATTAAATCCAGCTCAAAAAGGGGAGTATCGGGTATTTAACCAATTTACCGAACAATTCACGGTCTCTGAGCTATCAGAGTTGGTCCAAAAGGTGGCAAAGGAGAAAGGGCTGAAAGTTGATATTTCTCACCCACCTCATCCAAGGGTGGAGGCTGAGGAACACTACTACAATGCCAAGCACACAAAACTATTGGATCTGGGACTAAAACCCCATTATCTCTCGGATGTGTTACTTGATTCCATGTTGGATAATATACAGAGATATAGCTATAACGTTAAAGAAGAAACTATCCTACCTTATGTCAACTGGAGGAATACCCACAATCCAATTGGATATAAGGCAAGATCAACATGGGCTATGAGAATCAAAAGTGAGGTAATTGCAGTTAGATTGGGCAGATATAAGTAACCACTTAAGTTCAACAACCTCTACACGAAAAGCCTTGATATTAAAACATTTGTCTT
>JASEEX010000117.1 GCA_030019415.1 Thermodesulfovibrionales bacterium | reverse complement strand
TTTTAAATGAGGCAACGATTCAGTTTTATATAGATTTTTGATGAGGCAATTCGTGAACTACCCTTTCTATTATTTAGAGTTTAAAATCCCTTTTATAGCTTTAGCACCTAACTCACCAATCTCGTCTATTTCATCGGGCTTAACAATCAAGGGCGGAGCAAATAATATTGCATCTCCATATCCGTTTGGCATAAATCCAGTAGCAAAGTATAGATTTATACCGATTTCCATCCCAAAAGTGACAATCTTTTCTGATATCTGCAATTTTCTCTCAAATGGTAATTTTTTATCCTTATCCTCTACAATCTCAACCGCACAAAAAAGCCCGGTGCCTCTAATATCACCAACGTTTTTATGAAGAGATAATTCACTTATTAAGCCTTTTTTTAATCTAACTCCCATCTCCTTTGAATTTTCTATGCATTTCAATTTTTTCATGATCTTTAAGACCTCATATCCCACACCGGTAGAAAATGGTGTATTTTCAAATGTAAAACCATGGAGAAAAGAACCCGATAACTCTTGTATCCTATTGTAGATTTTGTCACTACAAAAAACCGCAGCCAAAGGAACATATCCACCAGAAATACCTTTCCCTATAACTGTTATATCGGGAGAAATATCAAATTTATGTGAGGCAAACCATTCACCAACCCGACCAAAAC
>JASEEX010000116.1 GCA_030019415.1 Thermodesulfovibrionales bacterium | reverse complement strand
ATATACCGCATAATATGCCGATACGATGCTTTTGAAATGAAGCTCATTCTCTTGCAAAACCTTTGCTGATTTTAGTTCATCCAGTGCCCTCTGAAATTCATCACGAGCGAGTATCTTGCCCTCTTCTCTACCTATTCTCTCGACCATATAATAATCCCTTCTTTTTTAACCTTCCTAAAAAAAAGGCTAACACTTTCACTGAACTCCGATTCTGACACAAAAATGGCTGAAACCACTATATCATTGGCCAATTCATGGTTATAAATAACATCGCTCATCTCCATTTTAAACAATCGCGGAATATCATTAGCAGTTATGAAAAGCAGATCAATGTCTGATTCTTCCATGTAATCTCCCCTTGCCTTAGAGCCATAAAGTATAATCTTTTTGATGAAGGGATATTTCCCTGTCAATTCTTCAATTATGCCCTTCAGCCCTGTTTGTTCATTATAATTGAGAGGAATCGCATCAATACTTATCATAAAATCTCCTTTACTTATATTACTGTATTCATAATATTTCCCACATATAATAAAACATCATAGTTGAATTTTTCATGACCTGCTCTATAGCGTCTCACGGATGGAATTTTGGGGACACATCCCTTATTTCGGGGATGGAATTTTAGGGACACATCCCTTATTTCTTGCTTAACCAAGCAGAAATTAT
>JASEEX010000115.1 GCA_030019415.1 Thermodesulfovibrionales bacterium | reverse complement strand
TTATGTGGGAATTGTACCCCTAAAATCGGTATCGGATTGCTGGGACGTAACACCATCGCCTAACAGCGTGTTTGCGGTTCGCTTTGCTCACCCAAATGCCTTCGGCACTTCGCAAATACGCAAACCGATAAGGCGGTCATCGCTACGCTCGACCGCCTTATCGGGGCGGGTCGGCAGGTCGCCTGCGGCGACCTAAAAGAGGCGTAGCCTTATAAAAATAGAAGTCATTATGTATAAAGGCGATATACAAAGCGTAGCGACGCCGCCTATCTCTGGGTCAACGGCTACGCCCAAACCCCGACTTCGTCGGGACTTCGCCGACCCGCCCCGATACCCAAAATGACGTTTCGCTTGAACGCCTTAAATAAAAAACGGCTGTTATAAGTATCATTAAAGGTAATATTGGTAAAATGATGTAAGTGGTTAGACAAAGGACGGCGTTCACATTTTGGGTATCGGGCTGGCGGGTGAGAAGACTTCAGCCTTGTGTAATGAAAGAAAAAATGGCATACATAGCAATAGGGGATGGCAAAGCGTCACTTCGGCTATCAAGCGGTTGAACGGCTGAAGCACAAAATGCCCCTTCGGGGCACTTCGCTCACCCGCCAGCCCGTTAGCCTGTTGCCTCACGTAAAAATCTACACGAAATGACTATTCGTTGCCTCATGTA
>JASEEX010000114.1 GCA_030019415.1 Thermodesulfovibrionales bacterium | reverse complement strand
TTAAAGAATGGGGAATTGAGGCAATCTGTAAAGGCGAGGGCGGAACAATTCAATACTGAGGTAATTCCACCCGCTGAAGTTATAAACTTTAAGAGGTTTCTTATCCAAAAATTAAAGCTCACAGAGGACTCCTTATGAAACTTATTTCTTCCGAAGTCGAAAAACGTATCAAAGCATGGGCAGATATAACAATGCTGTCTCTTGAGTTAAAAAGGGCTGCGATGAGAAAAAGACACCCAGAATTGAGAGAAGATGAAATTAATGAATTGGTTCGTAAAGAGCTTTCAATGTTAAAGATAAAACGGGATGAACGATAATCCCCTTGTTCAATCTCTTAAGGAACTTTGTGTATTTCTTGAGGGCACTGGAATAGAATATATGCTTGTTGGCGGACTGGCTGTAGGTATTTGGGGTGAACCAAGGGCAACAGTTGATATAGATTTTTTAGTTGCGATCAGGTTAGATGGTTTCAATACCCTCAAACACAAACTCATTGAAAGCAGCAGGTTTGTTTTTATACATGACAAACCAATGGTCTTCGGAAAAATAACTTTTCTAAGAGCTACCCTCAAAAGCAATACCGATATTTCGGTTGATTTTGTGTTCGCTGATGATGAGTGTTACGTCCCAGCAATCCGATACCGATTTTAGGGGTACAATTCCCACATAAA
>JASEEX010000113.1 GCA_030019415.1 Thermodesulfovibrionales bacterium | reverse complement strand
ATATGTTAGCGGAAATTAGCACTTAAACTGGTACTAAAAATGGGGGACATGTCCAATTTCCTTATCAAAATGAAGCATAGATTTAGCACTATTTTGAAGGCAAAATTTGTCTTTTTTCTTTATAAGGTAATAAATTTCTTTTTATTCATCTTATCCTTTTTACTGTGGCCAAGGAAAGCAGTAATTCCACAAAAAATCTGCATATATCGGATTGGAAACATTGGAGATATCATCTGCGCAATTCCATCAATTATTGCCATCCGCAAAGCCTATCCAAATGCCCATATTACCTTATTAACATCACCTGGCCAGAAAGGCGCCGTGGGGGCGAAGGAGCTTATTAAAGATGCCTGGTTTATTGACAGACTGTGGGTTTATTATTCGGATGATATTGACAGCATTCAGAAAGTAATTGAATTTATGAAAAAGCTCAGAAGGGAGTCCTTTTGTTTATGGATAACCCTACCCATGGAATTATGGAACCTCAAAACCATTTTAAGAAATATGGCTTTCATAAGATTATGTAAGGTTAAATCTGTAGCGGGCTTTATGATAAGCACCATAAAGTTATGGGCTAACGCACAGACAAAATTATCGAAATTCGATAACGAAGTAGAGCGTCTGATGAAGATTTTGGTTTATTATAACCTTCCTGTATTACAGGAAGTCGACTAC
>JASEEX010000112.1 GCA_030019415.1 Thermodesulfovibrionales bacterium | reverse complement strand
GAGCTCCTGCTTGGCCTTCTGATATAGTTTCCTCTGAAGTTCCCGAATCTTTTCTAGGGTCGATGGGGTCAGGTCTTGAATCTTGACATTCGTCATCTGCATGTCCCGTCCTTCTTTTCAACTCCTCAAAACCCTGTGCCTCTGTCCTTTACCTTGTTTAGTATAAACTCTACTAAAGAGATTCTTCGGCTTATGCCTCAGAATGACTCTCAGAGTTAGATTTTAGGGTCACCCATTAAAAGGTCCCTGGAAGTCAAGGTCTGGGGTCAGGTCTTGCAATATCACTTTTCCTCTTAATCATTACATACACACAAAATTGTGTGGCCAACGCAGGGAAGGCAAAGTAGGAAGCTGGCGTAGTAGCTTAGGTTGAGCATATCTGTTTCTGTCCCCTTCGTCTGGCATTGTCTTAATAGCTTATCAGTGACTGATATCTTTCTCATGCCTTATATACATTCTTGCTACTAATTCCACTCTTTGCAAAGACACCTCTTGTATCCACAATGCATCGTGCATGCCTTTCTATAAAGGCATAATCATAGCATGTGTGGTCTGTCACTAAAAGTACCAAATCGGCCTCCTTCAGGGCCTCCTCTGTTAGCTCTACAGAGTTCATATCGATATCAGGATAGTGTCGATGTCCCCTGCATACAGGGACATATGGGTCATTGTAAAAAACATTTGCACC
>JASEEX010000111.1 GCA_030019415.1 Thermodesulfovibrionales bacterium | reverse complement strand
TATTTTTGTTCAGCGCCTTCCTGATTTTCTCCGAGCCACTTTCCACACCGTAGCTGATCTGGATACAGCCCGCCTTTCTCATCCAGTAAAGCATCTCTTCGTCCACATAATTTACCCGTGAGATGGCGAACCATGTGATATTCAGGCCCTTTTTGATGATCTTTTTGCAGACCTGGATCACCAGATCCTTTCTCATAGTGAAGACATCATCTGAGACGTAAAAGAAAGTAATGCCTTTGTGATAAAGCCGCTCCAATTGCTCCAAGAAGTATTCAGGGGAATGGAATCTGACCTTGCGTCCCCAAAACTGTGGAGATCCGCAGAAGGTGCAGTTGGCAGGGCAACCGCGAGAAGATGTCAGATGCTGAAACTCGAAATATTTTGACGGCATGGGTAATTGGTCCAGATCCTGAATCACTTCAGGATCGCCCGTCTTCATAACCTCCTTACCATTCCTGAATGCGATTCCCTTAATCTCTTTGATCTCCTCATAGTTTTCATTCTCTATACACTGGATAAGATGGAGAAAGCTGTATTCTCCCTCTCCCAGGACTGCGTAGTCGATTTCTCCGAAGTATTTCAGCAGATGTTTCCATAGGAAGGTCGTACCAATTCCTCCGAACACAATCTTTACATATGGACCCCTGTTGCCTCACGTAAAAATCTACACGAAATGACTATTCGTTGCCTCATGTA
>JASEEX010000110.1 GCA_030019415.1 Thermodesulfovibrionales bacterium | reverse complement strand
CAAAACTGTAACTTAAAAATTGCAATTTTTTGTCTTGACAAATGGGTCCACCTTACACCCAGTGGTTTCTTCAAATGTTTGTGCATTGCCAGAACAGGTTGGAGATGCTGGCTTGTTATTTGATCCTAATAATATTGAAGATATGGCTGGAAAAATTTATTGGATTTGGACGGAGGAAAACCTAAGAAAAGAACTCATACAAAAAGGGTATGAAAGGGTAAAGGATATGACATTAGAAAATTATGCTAGGCAATGGGAAAAGATTATTGAGGAAGCGCTGGGAAAGGTAAAATGAAAAAAATTTACCTCTCAAGAAATTAAGGAGTTTGTATCAAAGCCGCTTTTTGATGAGAAGGTATTGCTAAATAAAGACCCATCCTGGCCTAAAATTTCAATTGTTACCCCATCTTACAATCAGATGGAATTTTTGGGGAGACTATATTGAGTATTTTAAACCAGAACTATCCAGACCCTGAGATAAATTTATGAAACAAACAAACAACCGATACTCGCAGAAGCTCTCTGTTCAGTCTCCAATAAAAAATATTCCATCTTTTCTAGTGGTGGGATTGTAGGGTTTGACGAAATTCGGAACAACTGGTAAGTTAGTCCGAATTTCGTCAAACCCTACAGTCTAAACAGTTCCATGAAAAACGCTAAAAGCAAAAAGGCAAAACTAGCGATCTCAGTTTTGCCTTTT
>JASEEX010000010.1 GCA_030019415.1 Thermodesulfovibrionales bacterium | reverse complement strand
TTTACATGAGGCAACGAATAGTCATTTCGTGTAGATTTTTACGTGAGGCAACAGGAGATATAGACATACTGAGTTCATGTCTATGGGGGGCAGCGATTGGATACCTTGATATTGAGGCAGATAAATTTCTCATCATTGAACGCATACTGGAACACGGAGGAGATAGGCAGATAGAGTTCATGTTGAGTAATTATAGTGTCGAGGATATTATTTGTGTTGTAAAGGAAAGTTCATATCTCTCTCCCAAGACCGTAAATTATTGGTGTTTATTCTTTAATCTGAAGAGGGGAGATACAAAATGTTATTCAAGGCCATTACCTTACCTGTGGTTGCCCTCTTAAAAGAGATTCATCTGTTGCCACTGCCTCCCGATACCTATCTTGCAGGCGGCACTGCCGTAGCGCTGTATTTAGGACACAGGATTTCAGTTGATATTGACCTATTTACAGAGAAAGAATTCTATAGTGGCCCAATCATATCATCTCTTAAAGAGAGATATGTGATAGAAGTTTTAAGTGCTGCTGAAAAAGATACATTCATTTCTAATATTAACAAGGTTAGGTTAAGTCTTCTCAGATATCCCTATCCTTTGCTCGAACCAACAAATTTTAATCCCGACCTAAAGGTACATGTCGCTTCACCAGTAGATATAGCAGTTATGAAGGTTGTTGCAATAGTGCAGAGGGGAACAGCTAAAGATTTTGTTGACCTCAGGGCAATAATCTCTTCCTATGACCTATCGCTACAGTTTTTAATATCTCAGATTCATAAAAAATATGGTGTATCAGAAGAATATAGTTATCAGATTAAAAAAAGCCTGGTATTTTTTGATGATGCTGTAAAAGGTCTTGGAGATGTAACATTGGTAAAAAACGGGGAAGTAGCTCGTATAGGAAAGAGAGAATGGGATGAGGTCGAAGATTTCTTTAAAAGACTGGTTATGAAAAAATGAGGTCTGCGGGGATGCAGCGTATTATGTTGACCCATATAATGTGGAAAGCATTGCCATAAGGTGCTCACGGATGACACTTTACGACAGAGTCTGATAGAGAAAGGTCTTGAAAGGACAAAACTCTTTAGCTGGGAAAAGTCGGCAAGGGAGTATATCAAGGTTTTTGAATCACTGAAGATAAAGCTTTATCCAGCACCTTGACTAAAGTGCTGGATAAATACCCTGTGGTCAAGGTGCTTGGATTTATTGAATAGCCTTCCTGATTATGCTATCCTTTTACCATGAGATCCATTCACCATCTTATTAGCAAGGTCCTGGAAAAGGATCAAAGGGTAGTCTTTGCCTATCTCTATGGTTCGACCATCTATGAGGAACAATACAGGGATATAGATATAGGAATTTATATATCAGGTGGAGAGAATCCCCAGGAGCTTTCGAGCGATCTCAAGATTGCCCTTTTCGCTGAAACAGCCATTCCTCCAGACCAATTCGATATCCAGATTATAAATAATGCCGATAACCTCCTTTATCTGGAACAGGTGCTTAATGGTCAGCTATTAGTGGATAAGGATACAGATTTGAGGGGGGATTTTATAGAATCCTTCTCCATGCGATACAGAGAGGCTGAAGGGATTTTGAGGGAGGCATTTTTCTGATGCGAATTGACCATCAAAGGATCCAGACTTATTTATATGATATCAAGAAGAATACCATAGATTTAGAAGACCTTCTAAAAGGTTATGACGATGGGGCCATCCTCCAGAACCCCATAGTTTTTAAGGCCATCAAAACCTTCGCTCAGGATATAAGGACTTCTATACCTTTATCGATGAGGTTGAAAAACAGACTTTACCCAAGTAAGGAAGATTGCACTTATCAATGTCTGGCTCGTAATCTATGCATCTGCGGAGCGAGTTCTGGAGTCCTCTTTGCAAGGTTTTTATCTCATATAGTCCTCGGTGACGGGCCTGGTTTTGAGAGTATAAAGAAGAACCTAAGGCTTTTAGATTATCAAAAGTATGGCTAAACTTTTTTATGCGGGAAAAGTCGGCAAGAAAGCATATCAAGGTTTTTGAAGAAATCATTAATTATTGATTAAGGAGAGAGCTACACATGAAGAAAGCGCTAATTACAGGCATTACAGGTCAGGACGGGGCGTACCTTTCAAGACTCTTACTCGAGAAAGGATATGAAGTCTATGGTGCGTTCAGAAGGACATCTGATCTGCATCTGAACAAGCTGAAGTTTTTAAAAGTTGCTGATAAAATAAAATATGTCCCTTTAGAGCTTCACGAATTTACCAATATTTACAGAACAATAGAGAAGATCCAACCAGATGAAATTTATAATCTTGGTGCACAAAGTTTTGTCGCAGTGTCTTTTGAAATTCCGATATTTACTGCTGATGTAACAGCCCTTGGGGCACTGAGAATTCTTGAGGCTATAAGAGATATCAACCCAAAAATAAAATTTTATCAGGCATCTTCAAGCGAGATGTTTGGTAGGGTACAGGAAACACCCCAGAATGAGAAGACCCCTTTTTATCCGAGAAGTCCCTATGCAGCATCAAAGCTTTTTGCTCATTGGATAACAGTGAATTACAGGGAGTCTTACGGAATGTTTTTATGCTCCGGTATCCTCTTTAACCACGAATCTCCCTTAAGAGGGTTTGAATTTGTTACAAGGAAGACAACGCATTCAGTTGCACGAATAAAATATGGCTTTCAGGATAAAATAATACTTGGAAATCTGGATTCCAGAAGGGATTGGGGCTATGCACCTGAATATGTTGAGGCGATGTGGCTGATGATCCAGCAGGACAAGCCGGATGACTACGTTATAGCGACCGGAGAAACGCACAGTGTCAGGGAGTTTGTTGAGTTAGCATTTAAAAATGCCGGTATTGATATAGTATGGTCGGGTAAAGGAGTGGATGAAAAAGGAAAAGATAAGGCAAGCGGAAGAATACTTATACAGGTGGCACCTGAATTTTTCAGACCTGCTGAGGTCGATTTTCTTATGGGCGATTATTCAAAGGCCAAAGAGAAACTTGGCTGGTCTCCAAAGACAACCTTCAAAGAGCTTGTCCGTATAATGGTAGAGCATGATTTGGTGCTTATCCAAAAAGAAAACCAGCGTTGAATTTTATGAAGGTCGCTATCGTTCACGATTGGTTGGTGACCCCTGCCGGAGCTGAAAGGGTTCTGGAAGAGATACTGGAAATATATCCAGAGGCTGACTTATTCAGCCTTATTGATTTTCTGCCTGTCAGTCAAAGGTATTTTATTAAGAATAAAAAGGTACAGACAAGTTTCATTCAGAACCTGCCGTTTGCAAAGAAAAAATACAGGAGTTACCTCCCTTTGATGCCTTTTGCTGTGGAGCAATTCAATCTTTCAGGATACGACCTCATCATTTCCAGCAGCCATGCGGTGGCTAAGGGAATTTTGACAAACAGTAACCAGCTCCACATATGTTACTGCTATACCCCCATGCGATATGCCTGGGAACTCTATCACCAATATTTAAAGGAATCAGAACTTGAAAAAGGAATGAAGGCATTCGTTGTTAAAGCAGTTCTTCATTATTTAAGAATATGGGACCACACTACTGTTAACAGAGTTGACCATTTTGTCACTCTGTCAAAATATGTAGCAAACAGGATAAGAAGGGTCTATGGACGAGAGGCAAAAGTTATCTATCCACCAGTTGATATAGAAAAATTTCAAATGTGCAGTGAAAAAGATAATTTCTTTTTAACAGCCTCAAGGATGGTCCCTTACAAAAAGATAGACCTGATTGCAGAGGCATTTTCAGAGACAGGGCTTCCGCTTATAGTCATTGGTGATGGGCCTGATTTTGAAAAGGTAAAAAGGAAAGCAAAGAAGAATGTGACCTTTCTGGGTTATCAAAAAGATGACACGCTAAAGGAATACCTGCAGAAGGCTCGTGCCTTCATATTTGCTGCTGAGGAAGATTTTGGAATTCTTCCAGTTGAGGCACAGGCCTGCGGAACTCCTGTTATTGCCTATGGGGCTGGCGGTATACTGGAGACTGTTGCAGAGGGCAAGACTGGTATCTTCTTCAAAGAGCAAACAGTGGAAAGTCTCATTGAGGCTATTAATGAATTTCAAAAAAGACAGGATCAGTTTGATTGCCTTGAGATTAGAAGAAATGCAGAAAGGTTTAGCAGAGAACGGTTTAAAGAGGAATTCAAGGAATTTGTTGATAGAAAAATTTTGGATTTTTTCCAGTAAAACCTATATAGGGTAAAATCTTTCCAGCCTGTTGAAAAAGAATGTTTGTGTCACCCTGAACTTGGTTCAGGGTCTCATAACTTGTTGATTTTATAAGATGCTGAAACAAGTTCAGCATGACAAGATTGTCAATATTGGAACTTTTTCGCCAGCCTGTAAATATTTGACCCCTTATATATAACTTATGCTCTTAATTTCTTTCATTACCTCTTCAACCTTTATATTGGATACATCTTTACCTCTACCAATTATGGATATGTGTTTAAGTCCTGTGTTTGGTGAAGGTACAGATTGTTTTAATATTCCCTGATTTGAATCTCCCCAGAGAGATATTACTGTTATAGGAAAACAAACATCGAGGTAGTATGTGATAGAGAGCACTCCGCCGTCAGGTGCGATGAGGATATTGCAGCAGTTTTTGATTGTTGAGAGCATTTCAACGAGGCTGGTCTTACCCCTGAGGTCTATGATTGAAGACAGATTAAAAGAGTCTGTTTTACTATGACCAAACAGTATTATTTTTGTATCTGATTTTTCAGAAAGTTTTTCAAAAAGCATCTTACAGTTATCGAATGGCCAATCTTTTTTATAGCCATAAAACTGCTGGGTTTCTGTATTTACGTGGGCAGCAATATAGAATGATGAGTCCTGTAAATTAAAGCGTTTCCACAAGTTGTCATACTTATCCTTCCATTTAAGCCTTGGGGTCAGCTTCCCGATTTGCCATGATAGCCATTTCGTTGGATCGACTCTCTCAAAGATAATATGGTAGTCACTTTTTTCATGTTTACCCTTCTGAACGTGTCATCTAAATTTACAGGTCTTCCTCTCTGCCACCAGGGAACACCGATAACACTGATTTCTTCAAGAAGAAGGAACGCCTCTTCAAGTTCTTTTCGGGTCATAATGGTTTGTTTTGCGTCTGGAATAATTGTCTTGATCCTCTCAGTGAGTGCATAAAGTCCGAGTGCAATATCAACGAGTCGGCGGTTCCATACAATAAGAAAACGCTGAGCGTTATTCTGCCTGGCCCTTTCTAAAATTTCATCAAATTCGTTTGTGGTATCCCTATCTTTTCTTTTCCGTTGAACAGTTTATTGAGCAATCTTCTCATGGTAGGTAGCGTATTTATGGCGAGGGTAGTTCCAGACACTTGGCCATTTCTCTGGCCCTATCTCTCCATGTAGGAAGTTTCTGTGCCCTTTCGCCCCCGACGTTACAAGTAGGCAGTAAACAGTAAGCAGCAAAATAATACTGCCTACTGCATAGTGCCACTGCTTATTTGCTTTTCATGGCCCTTTCGATTTCTCTCCGTGCCTCCCTTTCTTTTATTGTATCTCTTTTTTCAAAAAGTTTCTTGCCTTTTGCAAGCCCGATCTCGACCTTCGCAAAAGAATCCTTGAAATACAGCTTTAGCGGTATTAATGTATATCCCTTGGCAACAACTTTACCTGCCAGCCTGCTTATCTCTTTCTTGTGCAGGAGGAGTTTCCGTGTCCTCAAAGGGTCATGGTTCATGATATTACCGTGGCTGTAAAGGCTGATATGACAGTTCAGGAGAAAAACCTCTCCCTTTTATAATTACATAACTGTCTTTCAGGTTAGCCTTGCCTTCTCTGAGGGATTTGACTTCCGTACCTAACAGGGCAATACCAGACTCTACTGTCTCATTAATATGGTAATCGTGATATGCCTTTCTTCAGAGATTTTATCTTTTTTTCATCCTTGTCAACACAGGTAACAAGAACGCCAAATTCAGCGAAGCAAGCGCCTGTAACAAGCCCTACATAACCTGTTCCGATAATTCCAATATGCATTAATCAGTCAGTCTCCTTTGTCTTAATTATGCCTTCCCAGCCCACCGATGATTTCGTGTCAAGTATGGTAAGCATTAGGACTCTAATGAAGATGGCAGCAGTTTAAAGCCTTTCCCGTGTTTTGTTCTGTAAACCTTGAAATCTTTATGATCAAGGGTAAAAACGGTAGATATATTTTCCCTTTCTGCTACCACCACCAGTGAGGCATCCGCAAAGTCCATGGGAAGGTCTTGATATTTATTCATCAACTCTCTACATATCTTTAAAAGGTTTCTGTCGAGATTGTATATCCCCAAATTGTCATCAGTAATAAACTTCCATAAATCATCTTGTATATGCCACGAAAAACTCAGGATATAAAATGCCTCAGTTAGCACCGGAATTGTCGTAATCAGAGACATTTTAGTAGTTCTTAGAATAGCATGACATAAATCATGGCGGTTGTCGCTTTTATCAAAAAGGGCAACCAATGGGCCTGTATCAATAATTATCATGCCGTTTCCTGAGCCTTTCTCTTAATATCTCTTCAGCCCTGATTGACAGGTCTCCTCTTCCGCTTCCCGGATGGTCTTTTATAAGCTCTTTGATAAAGTCAGATAGATTTTGCTTTTTTTCTTCTATCATGGGTTCGCAGTATTGTTTTATTGACCTCTTTATCACTTCACTTTTTGAAGTCCTAAGAAGCCTTGATGCCTTATCTAATAATTCCTCTGTCTCCTTATCCAGTCTTACACTCACAGGCATAATGTCCTCCTCTAAATTTGTAATACAAAAATGTATCACGTAACAGATGGCAGTGTCAAGACCAGACAGTTATCTTTTTCGCTATAACACACCAAGAATAGACATCTCTCCTGTTAAATGTATCTAAAATCGCTGTAATACCATACATAGAAAGAAGTATTGGCAAAAGGAGAGGTATAACTATCATAAATCGCTGCTGTTTTGGAAGGAAAAAAAATATCTTATTCACAATATTGTAAAGCTTTTCACAAAACCGAGCTGCTCCATATGAAAAAATCTTTCCGATAGGCTCTACTTTTACAATTGTCAAACCTTCTTTTTCAAGAAGGTAGGTAATGCCATACTTTGTGAATCTATAGAAATCTCTCGGCTCATAATGTAAGCACCAAAGCATGGGCACCGTGATGTACAGGTACCCATCATTTTTCAATACCCGTTGTATTTCTCTGATACACAAGCCTGGCTCCTCTATATGTTCGAGAACATCGGTGCACATAATACTGTCAAAAGAATTTGATTTGAAAGGCAAAAAGGTTGCGGCTCCCACAACAGATGGATTTACCCGGTTTGTAGAATCAAGGGTTATAATTTTTCCATTCTGTATATATTTCTGAAAAGGGCTTAATCCTGCTCCCACATCAAGAACTAACCCCTTTATGTATTCTCTACCATTTTTTTTAAAACTTCTATGGAGCAACCGCTTAACAATATAAAACTTATAGTAGTTGATCACTTGTGCCGTGTTTTTCCTGTTCATTGGAATCTCAAGAAATCCGTAACAGATTGATAAACCGATTCAAGATGTCGTACCATATTCGAAGAGGTAAATTTCTCTCGTACCATTTCCAACCCTCTCTCACCAAAAATCTTCCGCTTCTTATCATCTTTATAAAGCTCGATTATTGACTCTGCTAATGCAATTTCATTGCGGGGTGGCACGATGAGGCCATTAATCCCATGATGTACAATCTCAACGACACCTCCAACAGGAGTGGCAATAACAGGAAGCGATAATGCCATTGCTTCTAAAAGAACAATTCCTAATCCTTCCCAAAGAGAGGGCAGAACAAAAACATCCATAGCTTTCAATACATCAGGGATATCTCTTCTTGAGCCGATGAACTTAACATATTGATTAAGACCTCTAGTAGAAACTTCATTTTTTAAATATGGTTCCAATGGGCCTGCCCCAACTACTACCAGTTTAACACCTGGAATAGCATCATTGACGATGCTCATAGCATTAATAAGAAATATCTGTCCTTTCTGCTCGATGAGCCTGCTTACATTTCCGATTAAAAAACAATCCATTGGAATTCCGAGTCTCTGACGAGCTTCTGCCCTTGTCAGGGAAGAGGAAAACCTTGTCATATCTATGCCGCTATATATGACTTCCACCTTTGATGGTTTTATCCAATCCCTTGCCATTACTTCTTTTTTAACCATTTCAGAAACCGCGATTATCCTATCAGTTTTTTTTGCCAAAAGCCAATTTATAACCCTCCGCTTCATCTTGTAGTAAGGATAGATATTGTGCTCTGTAGCAATGACGGGTTTTCTCGCTATAAGAGATGCTATCCTTCCATACATATTCGCATGATAGAGGTGTGTATGAACAAGGTGTATCTTCCTATCCCGTATAATCCTGAGAATGTCTGTTACTATCTTGATGTCCCACATCTTGCTCTTTCTCATCATAGCTATTACCTCAAAACCCATTTTTTCAATTTCTTCCCCTATTTCCCCTTTTTCCCGGATACAACATACTATGGGATGATATGTGGTTTGATCAATATTTTTCAGAACAGTAAGCAGGTGTTCTTCAGCACCTCCGATCGGTAAAGTGACAAAAAGGTAGAGAATATTAACCATTGGTTTCTGTCTCCCTTACGCATTGCGATATACCGATCCCCCATAAAAACCAAAGAAAAGAACCACTATCTGAAACAAAAAGGGTATCAAAAAAATTTCTTATTAAAAAAACAATTGTTACTACGATTATTGATAATAAGAGATATTGTTGTAATGCGATTTTACTCTGCTTGAAAGCATGCCAATGTACCTTGAGTATTTTACCAATGAGTAAAACAAAGACTATGAGTCCTCCAAGCCCCATCTGGAGGGCTGTATCTAAGAAGATGTTGTGTGCGTGGAAAATTGTTGGACCGAACTTTTCTTTGAGTTGAGGATATTTTTTTGCAAAGTTGTCCCTTCCAAGTCCATATCCTAGGAAGGGATTTTCTTTTATCTTTTGGAGAGCAAATTTCCATGTCTCAATCCTGGGAGTTATACTACCTCCGACTTTTTCGATATCAACTTTGCCAGACTTTGATATTAATTTTTCCCCATGCTGAAAGACGTTTGGCGGTAGTAAAGATAAAAGGACTGCTAAAAAAGCGAGAGAGAATATAATCATAACTTTCCATTTTTTAAATATCATGAGAGTAAATAAACATCCAATGAGAACAGCAATCCATGCTCCACGTTGGTGATTAAGATAGAGGGCTAAAATATTTGTCGTAAGCAACAAAGCAAGGAGGCTCTTATGTTTAAAGCCCTTTACATAAAAAAAAGCAATGAAGATGAAGGGAAATGTAGTTACTGAATATGCGGAAAAAAAGGCAAAATCTGCACTGAGTGAGTGAAAACGTATAGCAGGGTTATACAGATTTCCTTTTTGGATGAGGAAAAAGTCGTAAAAACCATAAGGAATCACTATGAGGTTGCCTAAGAAGATAGCTATTAGGATAGGTTTAATATAAGATATTTTTTTGAGATTGTTAACTATAAGATAAAGGAGGATGAAATTTACAATCATCTCTTTCTTTATCGAGTTTAAGGTTGCCATTCTATCTACAGATGAAAATAGGGATAATACTCCAAAAAGAAAGTAAAAAAATATAAACCAATCAATGGATGTTTTTTGAATATGCCATTCTCTCTGAATTGTCATTTTTGAAAACCACAATGTTAACAATAAAATAAGGCATATCGCCTTAATTGTAGCTGTATGTGCAATAGGGAACGTGAAGACCAAAATACTTAATACGATAACTATGCCATATGCAAACAGATTGTATGATTTTGTGTCTGATTTATACATGTTTTCCATTTTTTCCTTCCCTTGCCTTACTTCCCAGTAAAGATTCTGCATCTGCAACAACCTCTTCAACCGTTATATGTTCCATGCAAACAGGGTTATAGCATTTTTTATAAATGCATGGTGTGCATGTCTGAGGTTTTTTTATTATCCTATATTTTCCTTTAGCCTTATACGGACCACAGTTGTTAGGGTTTGATGGGGAAAGCATTGCTATCGTTGGTGTCTCCAAAGCGAAAGCAATATGCATAGGACCCGTATCATTGGTAATAAACAGATCCATCTTTTCTATAAGGGCAGCACTCTCTCTTATCGATAATTTTCCTGCTATTGGAATAGCCCCATTGATTTTGGCTGATATCTCGTCAACTAACGAATTTTCTTTCTTGCTGCCTGTTATAAGTATTTGACAGTTCAGTTTTTTTATAAGTATATTCCCTAAATCAATAAAATTTTTTGAAGGCCACCGCCTGTAAACATTCTTAGCACCGGGATGCAAACCTACTATTAATACGTCTCTGTTAATACCTCTATCTTTGAGAAATTGTTCCATTCTGTTCCTTTCTTCAACGGTTAAATATAATTCCAGGGCCCTATCTTCTGTATTTGCTCCCAACTGCCGAACAAGTGCCAATCTATTTTCAATGGCATGAGAATGAAGTAATTGGTCAGTCGATCTTGTCAATATGAAATCAAGTCCTTTAGTATCATATGTCCCTATAATTTCACCTGCCCCTGTAAAGAACACCAATGGCCAGATAACCCGATCAGAGGCATGAAAAATAAAGGCGACCTCAAACTTTTTCTGTCTGAGAATCTTTAATAGCACTGGTAACGAAAAAATCGCCCTGCCCCCCCTCCTAAAAATAAAGAATTCATCTATGTTTGGATTCTCCTGTAAAAGCTCAGACCCTATCTGGTTTGTCAAAACACCCAGGTAACTATCAGGATATGTTTCTTTTAAAGCCCTTATAGCAGGTGTTCCCCATAGTGTATCTCCGATACCTGTTGTGCTTACTACAAGAAATCTGGAGGGAATAGCTCTGCGGTTATTTCTCTTCGGGACGTTCAACTGCTGTGATAATGTTATAATCTTCTTAATTGCACTATTTTTGAATCGGTCAATAAATCGCTTCATTGTTACTCAATTTGTCTGTGATAAGTCTTATAAAGCCTTTCAATTTTGTCAAGCATTTGATCTATTGAATAATGTTTCTCGATGAGCTTTCTTCCTTCTTCACCAAATCGTGCGCATAGTTCTGGGTTCTTATAAAGATCTATGAGTTTCGATGCAATCTTATATGGATTTTTTGTTGGTATGAGAAATCCGGTTTGACCATTCATTATTACTTCTCTTATAGACCCTGCGTCAGAAGCAACTACGGGCTTTTTCATGGCTAACGCCTGAAGAATGGACTGGGGGACACCTTCATTTGCATATGAGGGATGCACAACGACATCCAGCGACGCCAGTATTTCAGGTATATCTTCCCTATGACCGAGCATAAAGACCCTGTTCTGCAATGATAATTCCTGAATGAGATTTTTGATATTTTCATATTGTGGACCATCTCCGACTATATAAAAGACTGCATAAGGTATTTGACTTAATATTTCTGGAACCGCTTCGATGAAGAACTTGTGTCCTTTCCAGCTTCTTAAGACTCCTATCATACCTATGGAAAAACCACCCCTTAATCCCCCCTGCCCACCTTTAGTAAAGGGGGGTACAGGGGGATTTTTTAACTGGGCTGGTTTGACCTTTGCCGGATTAAAGCGGTCTAAATCGACCCCTGTTGGTATGGAGAAAATCCTTGAGGCATCAAACCTGTTGTCACTCACCATCCTCCTTTTTATCTCTTCACCGGTGGTTATTATAGCATCAGGCAGCACATCATATAACAAACGGCTGAGATAGGATCTGCTGATGGGTGTTGAAAGGTGCCGCGTCCTGATTATCTTTGGCTTCGCTCTGGATAGCCTTGCAGCGACTGTAGCGACCCAGCTGTCAGAAGAGCTGTGGGTATTGACTATCTCGATCTTCCCCCTGTCAATGAGAGAAATAATTCTCAACAACGAGAAGGGATTTTTCTTGAAACCTGCGGGGAAGACCTCTATACCCCTTTCTTTTCCCCTTTTAGATATATTGCTTTTTTCTGGCGCTGCAATAATCACACGATGCCCCCGCCTGATCATGCCGAGAGATTCCTCCAGTATCCTTATCTCCTGCCCTCCCCAGCCCATTGACGATTCTGTATGGAGTATGGTAAGCATTTATCCTCTTATTTTTTTAATTTTTCTCTCAGGATGTTTATAATCTCTCCTGGTTTAATATCATCAAGACACTTGCTTATTTTACTTCCATCACATCCATCCTTCCCACATGGAATACATTCCCAATCCCTCTGAATAACGGTATGCATACCAAAAGTCTGTATCCCGTTTCTCTGAATATAGGGATTCTTAAACTTTGAACTTTCATTATCCCATGGCCCCCAGTTGAATGCACCACTTGGCCCAAATAAGGCAATAACAGGCGTCCCAACTGCTGCAGCAATGTGCATGGGCGCGGAGTCAACACCAAAAAATAGATCTGACACATCTGAGATGGCAGCCAGTTGTTTTATTGTTGTTTTTCCACACAAATCTATGAACTGTGAGTCGTGAGTTGTGAGTCCTGATAACACTAAAGACAATATCCCTTTAGCTTTATCTAACTCTCGTTCATCCGGTGAAGATGTAACAATTATATTTACCCTCTGCTCAAGCAGCCAGTTCATAACCTCCGCCATGTATTCGTCCTCCCAGCACTTAAAAAGCCACCGTGAGGTGGGGTGGACGTGCACAATCGGAGCATCTTCCTTAACATTCTTTTCATTAAGGATTTTTTTGATTAGAGCTTTGTCATCCTCTGGAATTTGAAAATCCACAGAAAGATCTTCTGTATTAATTCCAAAATGCCTGACAACGTCAAGATTCTGTAGAACCATATGCCTATTTCCGTTAGGCTTATACAAGTGGGTATAAAGATGCCCTTTCCCTATAAAACCTTTTTTAGATTCCCATCCCAGTTTATATCTTGCCCCTGACACAAAGGATATCATTGCTGCCCTGTCTCCACCTGTAAGATCAACGGTCATGTCAAAACCTTTTTTCTTGATCTGCATTAAAAAATCTATCTCTTTCAAATAATACTTCATGTGCGAAAGTTTCTTTATATTTCTATCAAAAGGCAGTATTTCGTCTATCAGGGAATTGCCTGTCAGAACCTCCTCTGTTTCCAGATTTGCGAGTGCGGAGATATGGGCATGGGGAAATGTTTCTCTCAATGCCCTAAAGACAGGGACGGTGAGAAGTACATCTCCGATATGTCGGAGTTTTATAACGAGAATCTTCTTTATTCCATTAAAATTCCTGTTCCTTTTCATTTTGAGCCTGTTCAAAAACTTGCAATCCTTTGAAAATCAAGGTGTCATAACTGTTTCATTTTTCAACTTGCCGCAACCTGTCATTCCGTGCTTGACACGGAATCCAGGATTTCCCGTGAAAACGGGAATCCAATCCTTTGAGTCTATAGTTCCCTGCTCCCCACTTTCGCGGGGACAAGTTTACCCCTGCGGAAGCAGGGGGCAGCCCTGTATTTAATACGGGGGACATAAAACCTACCTTTATTATTGAACAGCCTCATATTTTTAGTTGTTCTATTACGGTTATAAATTCCGGTACTGCCTTTTCTATGGGGAATTGTTCAGCCTTTTTTCTTGCCCTTTCTCCTATCAACTTAAGATTATCCAAGGAAAGATATATCTTATCAGCCAATTCCTGTGCATCGAACAAATTATCCAGAACAAAGCCCTCATGTCCTTTTTCAATAAGTTCAGATGCACCGTTATTCTTTGTAGTGATTACAGGAAGGCCTGATGCCATTGCCTCTAAGGAGGCATTACTGAAAGGGTCATAGAGTGTTGGCAGAACAAAAATGTCTGCTGCAGCGTATAATTTTTCTATATCCTTCCGGGGTCCGAGAAAGATAATCTTATCAGAGATACCGTACTTTTCTGCCAAGGTCTTGTATTCTTTCACATCACCCTTGCCGATAATCAGAGCTTTAATATCCTCTCTTTTTATTATAGGGATAGCATTTATAAGGGTTTTTAGCCCCTTTCTTTTGAAGCCAGAGCCAACAAAGAGCAACACTTTTGAATCATTTGATATGTTAAGACTCTTTCTTACATCCCTATGCCATCTGTCTTTATTTTCTGGAGTAAACCTAATCAAATCAACTCCGTTATAAATTACAGTTATCCTTTCCTCCGGGACGGCATAGTGTTTTATAATTTGCTCCTTTACCATTTTTGAATTGGCAACTATAAGTCTGGTATTAGAGAAAAGTCTTTTTTCCAGATTGATCAGGGAGATATGGAGGGGGTTTATTTTGAATGACAATCTTTTGTAAAGAGGCTCAAATTTTGATCTTATTTCAAGCCATTCTGAATGACACCCTTCTCCAGCTCTATATATATCCTGACAGGTCGTTCGTTCAAAACTTATCACACAATCAGGTTTACTATCTTTTTTTATTGCCCTTTTAACGTTCTCATTAAAAGTTATTGTGGAGAGGAATGAACCAAGGGATAAGGTATCTACTTTGTGAAAAAATATCCCATTTTGTCCTGACCACTGGTTTGCGAAAATGTGTATCTCATGTCCTGCACTTTTTAAATATGTTAAGAGTGTCTGGAGATATCTTTCTGCCCCTCCATGAAAAAAGAACCTCTTTTTTATAAATGCAAGTCTCATCTCACAAGAGTCTTCTCCACCACCATTCATTATCCACATACCATCGGACGGTCTTTTCTAATCCCTCATAAAATCCTGTTTCAGCCTCAAAGCTAAGTTCATTTTTTATCTTCTCCGAGTTCAAACTGTATCTGAAGTCATGGCCTGGTCTGTCCTTTACAAACTCTATTAAGCTTTCAGATTTACCGAGAATTGAGAGAATCCTTCTTACGACATCTATGTTCTTCCTTTCCTGCCCACTTCCTATATTGTAAACCTCTCCTATTCTGCCTTTCTCCAGCATAGCATAAGTGCCACTTACACAATCCTTCACATAGAGCCACTCCCTCACATTTTCACCTTTTGCGTATATAGGGACAGGCTTATTGTCCATTGCCCTGCTGATAGCCACAGGAATAAGTTTTTCAGGATACTGGAATGGACCATAGGTATTTGATGGCCTCACTGTTATTACGGGCACACCAAAGGTCCTAAAATAGGCCCTTCCGAGCATGTCAGCAGAAGCCTTAGTTGCTGAATAGGGAGAATTGGGATTTAGAGGAGATGTTTCATAAAAATTACCTTCACCCTTAAGTTCTCCATATACTTCATCCGTTGATATGTTTATGAATCTCTCTATTCGATAACGCTTAGAAATCTCAAACAAAATCTGGGTTCCCCTTACATTTGTTTCCAAAAAGGGGAAAGCATCCCCTATGCTTCTGTCAACGTGGCTTTCTGCTGCCCAGTGGATTACCGCATAAGGTTTTTCCTTAACAAAAATGTGCTCCATAAATTCTTTATCTGTAATATCCGCTTGGTAAAATGTTATTTCTTTTTCAACCTCTTTTATTCTTCTTAAATCACCGGCATAGGTAAGCTTATCTACCACCACAATCTCGTAGCCGCGCCTTACTCCCTGTCTGACAAATTCACTACCTATAAAGCCTGCTCCACCTGTAACGAGAAGCTTTTTCATTTAATTCTCCGGTCTTTTAATTTTTACTTTTAATTGTTTTCATTCCCTCTCTTTTGTCATTCCTGCGAAGGCAGGAATCCAGAGCCCTTTAAATTTACTGGATTCCCACTTTCGTGGGAATGACGGTTGAAAGGTTGCCTTTTTATAAACCTATTAACAGCATCCTTCCAGTGGGGAATGTCAATTTTTAATTCCCCTGAAAGCTTGGCATTAGACATTGCTGAGAAAAAGGGTCTCTTGGCAGTTTGTCCGCCTAAACCGGGTGCATTAAAATAATCTGAGCTGACAGGAAGGATTAGTCTATCAAGGCCAATCTTTTCGCTGAAATAGCGAGCAACTTCACATCGTGAGGCATATCCACTGTTCGCAAGATGGTAAACACCTCTCAGCCCTTCATCTATGGACCGAATTGTAAATCTTACAATGTCCTCTGTATATGTCGGGATAGAGATCTGGTCATAAACTACCCTTATAACTTTTTGTTTCTCTGCCCATTGTTTTAGTTTGTAGAGGAAATTCTGCTTGCCCTCTCCAAATACCCAGCTAACCCTGAATAATAAGAAGTTATCTGTTTCCTCTATTAGAAATCTTTCACCCTCTAATTTGCTCTTGCCATATTTGTTAATTGGGTTTGGCTCATCCTGTTCCGTGTAAAAATCCTCTTTTTTTCCATCAAAGACATAATCTGTACTATAGTGGATCAAAAGGACGTTATGTTTTTTACAGGCAGATGCTAAGTTTTTAGGCCCTAAAGCATTTATCTTGAAAGCAGTATCAAAATCTTCTTCAGCCTTATCGACAAAATTGTAGGCAGCACAATTAATAACGACATCAGGTCTATAGTGTGAAACTGCCTCTAAAACAGTACTAAGAACAGAAACATCCAGTTTTTCTTTGTTCAGGGCCGTTATTTCATGTTTATCATTTTGTAGCGTTCTTAAAAACTCTCCCGCAAGCTGCCCCTTTGCACCAGTAATGAGGAACCTCATATCTTCAAATTAATACTTAAAATTATTATCAGCGTCCTTTAACATTGGATGTTTACTGTCCTTTTCTGAAAGAATTGGCTTTTCAACAGGCCAGTTAATTCCGATATCAGGGTCGTTCCAGATGACTCCTCTTTCATCCTCAGGAAAATATTCTTCAGTGCATTTATACATAACCTCAGCAAAATCACTCAAGACAACAAAACCATGGGCAAAGGCAGAAGGGATATAAAGCATGAGATTGTTATCTCCCGACATTTCAACACCAACCCAATGACCATAGGTCGGAGAACCCTTCCTTATATCTACGGCTACATCAAAGATTCTACCTTTTATGCATCGCACCAATTTCCCTTGTGCCCCGGGATCTTTCTGATAATGGAGACCCCTTAGGACATTCTTTGCTGATTTGGAATAATTATCCTGGAGGAAATATTCCTTTATGCCCGCTCTGGCAAAGTCTGAGTACTTATAGATTTCCATAAAGAAACCCCTCACGTCTTCAAAAAAAAGAGGCTCAATGAGTATCACATCGGGAATTTCCAGGCGGGAAAATTTAAAAGGCATTTATTTACCTGCTGTTTAATTTTTAGTTTTAAGTTTTTAGTTTTTAATTGACACAAACTAATAACTATTTTTTCTCCTCTGCTATTTTAAGAAGATATCCCCCATATCCTGTTTTCTTCAATGGCTGTGCGAGCTTTACAAGCTGACCCTTATCCATCCACCCCTTTCTGTAAGCGATCTCTTCGATACATCCAATTAAGAGCCCTGTTTTCTTTTCAATAGTTGCTATAAAATCACTCACCTCCAAAAAACTGTCGTGAGTGCCGGCATCAAACCATGCAAAACCTCTTCCCAGGAGTTTTACTTTCAATTCTCCCCGTTTTAAATATTCTTCATTTACACTTGTGATTTCGAGCTCTCCCCTATGAGATGGTTTTATTTTTTTGGCAATCTCAACAGCTTTATTGTTATAAAAGTAAAGTCCTGTCACTACCCAATTTGATTTAGGGTGTTTAGGCTTCTCTTCAAGGGAAAGGACATTCTCTTCTTCATCAAACTCGACAACTCCATACTTTTCCGGGTCATGAACCCAGTAAGCAAATATTATAGCTCCCCCATTCTTCTCAAGGTCTCTTCTGGTTTCCAGTAAAAGATCGGGTAGTCCGTGACCAAAGAATATATTGTCTCCGAGGATCATGCACATATCATCATCTTCCACAAAATCTTCAGCAAGTAATAATCCTTCTGCGAGACCTCTCGGCTTTTCCTGAATCCTGTAAGATATATTAATTCCCATTTTGGAACCGTCCCAGAAGAGTTTTCTATAAACTTCTAAATCTTCTTTATTACAGATAATGAGGACATCTATCACATCCATAAGCATAAGGGTAGAAAGGGGGTAATAAATCATGGGCTTGTTATATATAGGTAAAAGATGTTTGTTCACAACCTGGGTAGCAGGATGTAATCTTGTCCCCGAGCCTCCAGCCAGGATTATACCTTTCATTTCTATTCCCGATCTCTCAACTTAAGGGTTAACCCATAAAGGTGTTACCCATTCTTTAAAGTGACTTATTATATCATTACAATTAAATTTTTTTTCATCATTTTTCAATCTTAAGCTTGTCTTCCGTTAAAAATGAACTGTGTTATAATTAAATTAAAAATAAATAACTTTTGGAGGATTCTCTCTGGTAAATAATTCAAAGCTCTATTTAATCCTTGCAATCCATAATCACCAACCTGTAGGAAATTTCGAACATATATTTGAGGAATCTTATAGAAAGGCCTATCTGCCTCACCTGAGGTCATCCCTTTACAGGCATCTCCTGAGGGCAGAGGGCATAGCTGAAGGCGTACTTAGTGAGAAACTAACTGTAGGAAGGTCTGACTATGATTGTGATGGTTTTGAAGATATTTATATTAGCGAGGGGGGAGATACTGTTACCGTGAACCTTTTTAGAAAGGGTATCGTGAATGGCAATCCCTTAAAACTCCTGAAGACATTGAGATTGATTACGCCTCTGGAACTGAGGGTAGATTACAAAATTGATGGTATATTTTCCGGACTTTTTGCTGTAGAGTTTAACATCTCCTTTTTCGGCTCTCCCTATTCTTCCATCCTTGTGGGTGATAAAAATCTCCCTATAAGGAACAAGGGAACCCATAATGATGTTAAGGAGTTTTATCTGAAGGATGAGTTTTTGAACCTCTGCGTTGGTTATAATTTCGATGAAGAGATAGATCTCTGGCACTATCCTGTAGAGACCATATCTCTTTCAGAGCAGGGTGTGGAGAGAATCTATCAGGGCACAGCATTTCTATTCGTGAAAAAGCTTGATTTTGGTGATGAAAGAAGGTTAGGGTTTAATATAAAATTTATATATGACTCGAAGAGAAAAGGATAAGGGTAACCGAAACGGGCTTTATTGCCTTTACCGTTTAATGTATGCATTGCTAATAGCTCTATGCCCTATGCTCTACGCCCTATGCTCTCCTGTCGCTGCTAACGCTGATGATAATCTACTTAACGGAATGAGAGATGAAACAGTTTCCTATTTTAAACCCATGACAGGCAGAGTCATAAAGGTCGAGGGTCAGAAGGGCTTAGTTAATTTAGGGACAGGAGACTCTGTGAAGACTGGCATGAGATTTACAATACTGAGAGAAGGAGCTACATTCATACACCCTGTCACAAAAAAGGCATTGGGAAAATTAGAGTTTCCTGTGGGCAGGCTTGAGATAAAAGAAGCCGGCATTGACTCATCAATGGGCATCATAATTACGGGAGAAGCAAAGGAAGGCGATAAGGTCAGGATATCGGAGATACAAGTCAGTATGCTCTTCTGCCAGTCAGGAGATATTGACTGGTATATAGCTGACTCATATTACAGAGTTCTGAAGGAGACAGGGAGATTTAATCTTATTGAAACAGGCATTGAGACGGATGACCCGCAAGAGGTTATCAAGGAGGCGAAGAGGCTTAATGCAGAAGTTGCACTCCTTCTGACATCCAGGACAGTCGACTCAGGCATGCTTCTCACACAGAGACTTTTCTGGGTCTCTGACGGCCTCGGGTTTGCTGAGATGGATACAGAGATCGATGCCGCCTATGCAAAGGAGATGAGGTTCGGTGAGGAGTTCTTCACACTCCGTAAGGAAGGGGCATGGCTACAGGTAGACCTGCCCTTCGGCGTAAGGCTTTTAACAGTAGGTGACATCGATGGAGATGGAAACCAGGAGATTCTGCTCAGCACAGGAAAGGATGTCAGGATTTATACGCCTGGTGCGGACCTACAGCCTGCCCTGGGCGGAATCCATATAAAAGGCTCTAACCTTGACGACCACCTCTGGATTGAAACAATAGACCTTAACGAAAACGGAAGGGATGAGATCATCGTCACCTCAATGAGAAGAAAAGCTGAGACAGAAGACGTTTACAGAAACGGAAGGGATGAGGTCACCCTCTCCTCAGTTAGAAGTGGTGGTATTGTATCCTACATCTATGAGCTGAGGGGTACGGAATTTGTTCTTCTATACAAAGACAATGTCTTTCTGCGGAGAATAGGAAAGGAACTTATAGCCCAGGCCTATTCGAAAGACGAAGGGTTTATGGGTGATGTATTCAGTATATTATGGGAAGGAGAATATAAAAGGGGAAGCTCGATAAAACTACCAAAGGACATTAACATATATGATTTCATATATATTGATGATCCCCGAACGGGTAGACTGATCCTCGCTTATGATGAAAAAGGATTTCTTAATCTATATGATAAAGATATAAGGTTATGGAGGAGCAAAACTGACACAGGGGGCTTTCTCACAACCTTCAAAAAGTCATCTCCCTCGATGCTTATTGACAGAGGTGAATGGGCGATTAAAGATAGGTTGTTTCTTAGAAACAGGGAGGTTCTTTTAGTCAAGAGGATTCCTTTTTTAGAGATGGCAAGGGGACTTGGTTATAAAGGGTCTCAGATTAAAAACTTATGGTGGGATGGGCTTTCTATGGAGGAAGGCGTTATGATAGATGACATAAAAGGTTCTGTCCTTGATTATGCAGTTATTGGTGACAAGGTCATGGTTCTGGTAAGCCCCATGTTTGGCATCAAGCCTGAAAACATACTGAAGGGAGAAAATCCACTGGGATCAATACTTTACATCTATTGGATTAAAAAGGGGTAGAGGAGAGAGAATTGCTATTAACCGGACGTATACCGAGACATGTAGGAATTATTATGGATGGAAATGGAAGGTGGGCTGAGCTGCGCGGCCTTCCGAGGATAGAGGGGCACAGACGAGGGACTGAACGCGTGAGTGAGATACTCGAGGTAGCAGCGGAACTCGGGGTGAAGGCATTAACCCTTTATGCCTTTTCTTTAGAGAACTGGCAGAGACCAACATCAGAGGTCAAGACCCTGATGAGGCTTCTCGAATTACATCTGAAAAAAGAACTACCTGAGTTGATGGCAAAAGATATTGTCTTCAAAACGATTGGAGATATATGGAGGCTGCCCGGAGAAATACAGGCCCTCATAAGGGAGATAGAGGAAAAGACCGCTTCTAACAAGGGCATGGCCCTTGTTGCTGCATTAAGTTATAGCGGAAGAAATGAGATCCTCAGGGCCGTGAAGAAGGTTCTCTATTCAGGTGTCAGGCCTGAAGAACTGACTGAAGAGTCTTTTGGCTCTTACCTTGATACTGCTGGCCTGCCTGCCCCGGACCTTATTATAAGGACCAGCGGAGAGATGCGCATAAGTAATTTTCTGCTCTGGCAAGGTGCGTATTCAGAACTATATTTTACGGATACGCTCTGGCCAGATTTTACAAAGGAAGAGTTCTTTCTCGCAATACAGGATTATCAGCAGAGGGAGAGGAGGTTCGGAGTCATCTCTACGAGGAGAGATGCACCTTAAGAGGATAGCTGTTGCAGCAGTCCTTCTGCCTGCTCTTTATCTCTATATCATGTATCTCCCTGCGATATATTTTCTCTTTTTTCTTATATTCATGTCCGTCATTGCCATGTCAGAATTTTATTCCATGTATCGCTTAGAAGGAATGTTAAGATATGCAGGTCTGTTCTCTGGAGTCTCAATCCTAAGTATATCTTACATTTCGAAAGATCTCCTACTCGATATCATTATTTTTTCTGTAATCGCGATAGCAGGTATAAGGCTTCTTTTCAAGAGGAATCCCATGTCCTCCCTTTCTGAAATCTCTCTCCCTGTCTTTGGGTTGCTCTACATCCCGTGCCTACTCACATTTCAGGCGCAGATCAGAGAGATCGGACCTGAGTGGATAATACTCCTTTATGCAACAGTATGGGCAGCAGACAGCGTGGCTTACTATCTTGGCACATTGATGGGAAAGAGAAAACTCTATGTGGAGGTAAGCCCCAATAAGACCGTAGCAGGCGCAGCAGGTTCGCTTGTTGGTGGTATTATCGCTGCGATGATTATGAAAGCTACCCTTATACCTGTCCTATCTGTGCCCTCTGCACTTTTAATTGGTATAATAATTGGAATCATCTCCGTCCTCGGCGATCTTGTGGAATCCATGTTTAAACGTGACGCCGGCGTCAAGGATTCAGGCACTATAATCCCGGGGCACGGAGGTATATTAGACAAGATTGATGGGGTGCTTTTTGCAGGACCAATTCTTTTCTGGATTTTAACAGTCCTGGGAATAATAAAGTAGTAAGTTCATGAAGCGTATAACAATTCTCGGTTCAACAGGCTCGGTGGGGAGAAATGCCCTCGATATTGTTTCAAGCCACAGAGATCGGTTCAGGGTTGTTGTACTGACGGCAGGGAGAAACATCGACCTCCTTGAAGAACAAATAAAATCCTTTTCTCCCAAAGTTGTTGCCGTTGCTGATGAGGCAGCTGCCAGTGAATTGCAGAGGAGGATGGGAAGACATGCCCCTTCCCTAAAGATACTATCAGGCCATGATGGTGTTGCTGAGGCCGCAAGCTACGAAGACTCAGACTTTGTCCTTTCCGCAATTGTCGGAGCTGCTGGACTGATCCCAACAATAACAGCCATACGCTCCGGAAAGACGATTGGACTTGCAAACAAGGAAGCCCTTGTAATGGCAGGGAGGATTGTGACCGAAGAGGCAAAGAAATATGGGGTGAGAATCCTTCCTGTGGACAGCGAACACAGCGCAGTATTTCAGTGTACTGAGGGACACAAAAAATCTGATGTGAGGAGGATTATACTCACAGCCTCGGGAGGACCCTTTGCTGGCAAGGGTGTTAACGAACTGAATGATATTAAGCCCGAGGATGCACTCAAACACCCGAGCTGGCGCATGGGAAAGAAGATAACTATAGACTCTGCAACACTCATAAACAAAGGGTTTGAGATGATCGAGGCACACTATTTGTTTAACATTCCGCCGGAAAGGATAGAAGTGCTCATCCATCCACAAAGCATTGTTCATTCCATAGTCGAGTTTAATGACAGAAGCTGTATTGCGCAACTTTCGATACCTGACATGAAAGGGCCGATAGCTTATGCCCTCTCTTACCCGGAAAGGCTTGAGGATGTGATGCAGGGTCTTGACCTCGACAGGATCGAATCTCTTATTTTTAAAAAACCGGACAACGAATGCTTCCCATGCCTCTCTTATGCATACATGGCTATGGAGGCTAAAGGCACAATGCCTTCTGTACTTAATGCAGCTAATGAGGTTGCAGTGGATGCATTCCTGAAAGGCATAATAAGGTTCATCGAGATACCTCTTATAATCAGAGCAACGATGGAAAGGCATGTTGTGATGCCTGATACGGAACTCGATGCAGTAATAGAGGCCGACAGGTGGGCAAGGAAAACGGCAGAAGAAGCCATTGAAAAATTAAGAAAATGACATTTCTATCAGCAATAATTCTTCTTGGCATTATTATATTTGTTCACGAAATCGGACACTTCCTCTCAGCAAAGCTGGTAGGTGTCAGGGTTCTGAAATTTTCACTCGGTTTTGGACCTAAGATTATCGGCAAGAGATATGGCGACACCGAATACCTCATATCGTCAATCCCCTTTGGCGGCTATGTAAAGATGCTCGGAGAGCACAGAGAAGAGGTACTTGTGGAAGAGGAGAAGGCACGATCTTATACCCACCAGCCTGTATGGAAGAGGTTCATAATAGTATCTTCAGGGCCACTTTTTAACCTGTTGTTTGCCCTTGTTATCTTCGTCTGTATTTTCTTACACGGCCTTCCCGTATTGCTTCCTGAGGTCGGGGAGGTATTAACCGGGTCACCTGCCGAGAGGGCAGGGGTTATAAAGGGAGACACTATTGTTGCTATCGATGATTCACAGATAACCCAGTGGGGTGAGATGACAAAGATTATACACAATAGCCCCGGCAGGAGTCTCAACCTGAAGGTCAAGAGGCAGACCGAGATCATGACGGTACCGATTGTCCCTGAGAAAAGGAAGGTTAAAGACATCTTTGGAGAGGAGAGGGAAATCGGACTAATAGGGATAAAGCCCTCGGGCAATACCCTGAAAAGGCAGGAAGGCCTTATCAAGGCTATAGGAAATGCAGTCATGAGGACGTGGGAGATATCTGCCTTAACGGTTGTTGCTGTTGCAAAGCTCATTCAGAGGGTGATACCTATGGAGACGATTGGTGGACCTATACTCATCCTTCAGATGGCAGGGGAGCAGGCATCCTTAGGTTTATTAAATTTCTTTATATTTATGGCTATTATAAATGTCAACATCGGGATACTGAACTTGCTTCCTATCCCGATCCTTGATGGGGGACATATATTGTTCCTCGGGATTGAGGCGGTAAGGAGGAAACCCCTCAGTGATAAGCTAATAACCGTTGCCCAGAGGGTCGGACTTGCAATAATCCTCTTCATAATGGTCTTCGCCCTTTACAATGACATAATGAGAATAATTACGGGTAAGCCAATCCCATGAGGCCGGGGACCATAAAAAGGCAGGTTTCATCAGGTGGGGTTATATTTAGAAAAAATAATGCCTCAATAGAAATTGCCCTTGTTGCTGTTAAGGGTGGTAAGGTATGGTGCCTTCCCAAGGGCCTTGTTGATAAAGGTGAGAGCCCTGAAAAGGCTGCAATAAGGGAGGTCGCAGAAGAGACGGGGCTTAAGGGAAGGATTATCGAAAAGCTGGGAGAAATAACATACTGGTATTACCTTAAAGAGGAAGAGGCTAAGTGCAGGAAAACCGTGCACTTTTTTCTAATTGAATACGAAAGCGGAGACATCTCAAACCATGACTGGGAAGTAGAGGATGTATCCTGGTTTCCGATTGAAGAAGCAATAGAAAAAGCCAGTTATAAGAATGAGGGGGAGATGATAGAGAAGGCAAAGGAGATAATAACCAAATTCCAAACACCAATAATCAAACAAATTCCAAACACCAAGCACCAATAACCAAATAAATTCCAATTACCAAAACCCGAACTTTGTGATTGAATCATCGGTATTATTTGGTTATTGTAATTTAATTTTATGGGAAAGATATTAAGCTGGCATGAACTAAAGACAGTTGTTGACAGCCTCAAGGCAAAGGGCAAGAGGATTGTCTTCACAAACGGCTGTTTTGACATTTTACACGTGGGCCATATAAGGTATCTCAAAGAGGCAAAGGCACTCGGAGACGTGCTTGTTGTCGGGTTAAACTCGGATAATTCCATATCTATAATTAAACCTACCAGACCGATCAATCCCCAGGATCATAGGGCAGAGGTTCTGTCATCCCTTGAGATGGTTGATTACGTGACCCTTTTTGACGAAGAGACTCCCTATGAATTAATAAAGTTACTTCAGCCTGATATACTCGTTAAAGGCGGTGACTGGAAGAAGGGGGATATTGTTGGTTCTGACATTGTAAAAGAGACCCACAGCCTTCCGTATATTAAGGGTGTATCGACTTCAGAGATAATTGAGAAGATAAAAAGGCTATAATCCTTCCCTTACTCTTATAGTGTTTCCATGGGCCTCTAAGCCTTCACTTGCCGCAATTATTTTGATCGTCTTTGCGAGTTTCGCAAAGCCATCCTTAGTGAACCTCAAAAGGCTTGAACGTTTGACAAAATCATAGACTCCGAGGGGTGATGAAAACCTTGCTGTTCCACCTGTTGGGAGGGTATGGTTCGGCCCTGCTGAATAATCCCCTAATGTCTCTGGTGTCCACTCTCCAAGGAGTATGGCACCAGCGTTTTTAATCATGGGTAATAGATCCATTGGCTCCTCAGTCATAACCTCGAGGTGCTCAGGTGCAATATGATTCGAGAGCTCCACAGCACCCTTTATATCCTTTGTGATTATTATCGCTCCATATTTATCAATAGACTTCCTCACAATCTCCTCTCTCCTGAGCACGGAGAGTTGTCTCTTAAGCTCCTCAGCAACAGCATCTGCCAGCCTTCTGGAGTTAGTGATTAATATGGATGATGCAAACTCGTCATGCTCTGCCTGGCCGAGTAAATCAGCTGCAACAAATGTCGGGTTCGCTGAATCATCTGCAATAATTAGTATCTCACTTGGCCCTGCAATCATGTCTATATCAACCTCTCCAAAGACCATCTTCTTTGCTACTGCCACATAGATATTTCCGGGACCCACAATCTTGTCAACCTTCTTTATCGTCTCTGTTCCGTACGCCATTGCCCCGATTGCCTGGACCCCTCCAATCCGATAGACCTCCTTAACGCCGAGCAATTTTATTGCTGCCATGACATAGGGGTTTAACTCTCCTTTCGGTGTGGGCACACAGAGGGCTATCTCTTTTACACCTGCAACCTGTGCAGGGATAACATTCATCAAAACAGTGGATGGATAGGAGGCCTTGCCACCCGGCACATATACACCAACCCTTTCAAGAGGCCTTATCACCTGCCCGAGGAAAGCGCGGGGAGAACTTCGTTCCCCCCACGAGCCCCCCGGAATATCACTGCATCTGTCAATAGAAAATCTTTGATACCCTGGATCTGTGACAAACCATGACTCTTCCCTCTGCATCTCATGGAATGTCCTTATCCTCTTTACCGAGGTCTTTAGCGCCTCCACTACATCTCTTTTAGCCTTCCTCGCATGTCTTGATATCTTGTTAGGGGTTATCTTCAATCTTTTTGTTGTGAGGGAATCAAAGGCCTTTGTGTATTTAAGGATCGCCTTGTCACCATTTCTCCTTACATCATCGAGTATAGCCTTAACTTTGTGTTCGATCTCCTGACTGCCTGAGGCACGCTCCCTGAGAACCTTCAAAAAAGCTCCTATATCTTTTTTGCTCCTTATAATCTTCATAAGTTAATTCTAAACTTTAGGAGCTGATTATTCAATGCTCTGCTTTTATGTAGAAAGCCCACCTCCAACCCCCCCCTTTTTATTGAACATTTTCGATGGCAGGTCAGGAGAACTGAGAATAGAAAAATAGAGTGATGTTACGTAAAAATCATTCTTGTACATATGGGAAAGCATTTTTAGACATATTATTAGGTAAAGTTCTTGCTCTTCCTGCTTAAAGCCTGCGGGGATATGTTTATTGTGTCATTCCTGCGGAGGCAGGAATCCAGTACCTTTACAAATAATATCATATAAATCATTCCATTCAGGATTTTTCTTCTCTATAAGTCTTAGTTTCCACTGCCGTTTCCATGCCTTTATCCCTGCCTTCGCAGGGACAGGTTTGTTTTTCTCTTCTAATGGCGGTCTCTGATGTTTTGTGTATCTCGTACCAGACTAAACGGTGAATATTGTATTTCTGAGTAAAACCCTCAACCAGATTATTTTTGTGTTCCCTGCTTAAAAGCCTGCAGGGACAAATACGCTTAATAAGATCAGATGTAATGCCTGTATATAAAGTCCCATTTCGTTTGTTACTAAGAATGTAAACATAAAATCTCTTCATTCAATATCTCTGGATTCCTGCCTTCGCAGGAATGACGGAACTAATATATTACTTTTCTATCAAAGAAACAAGTGTTTGACTTAACATGTCCAATTATGATTTTTACAAATAGTACATAAATGATATTTCCGTAACATAGAAAAATAGAGTGATTGACTATGAGTCGTTGATTCTGGCATCTTAAAAAGATGAAAAGAAATGTAATTTTCATCTTAGCTGGCATAATATTATTGTGTTTGATTTATGTAACATCAGAACTCTTGGTCCCTTCCCCTTTCGTTAGTAAAGAGATTAAGATACCAAAAGGTGCCACTTTCAGGCAGGCTGTTGAAATCCTTTCAAGAGAGGGGCTCATACAAGACAAAAACCTCTTCCTCTTTATTGGCAGAATAAGCGGCCTGGATAGAAAGATAAAGGCCGGATACTATTCCATCCATGGTTCAATGAGTCCCCTCGACATTTTCAAAATGCTTAAGAAGGGACAGATAATAGAATATGAGATAAAAATAGTTGAAGGAGATTCGCTCAGAGAGATAGCAGAAAAACTTTCAGAAAAAGGTATCATTAATAAAGAGGATTTCATGAAACTTTCGTCGAATAAAGACTTTCTCGCTTTATATGATATTGATGCCCCGACATTTGAGGGCTATCTATTTCCTGATACATATAGGATTCCAAAAGGTATGGATCCAGTCGATGCTATAAGTATGATGATAAGCAAGATGCGAGAAAAATACTCAGGTGAACTTATGGAAAAGACATATGAGCTCGGTCTCTCAGAAAGAGAGGTACTAACTCTTGCATCAATCATCGAGAAGGAGGCTGTAACAGATGAAGAGAGACCATTAATCTCTGCTGTATACCATAACAGGCTCAGGAAAGGAATCCCCCTCCAGGCTGATCCTACCTGTATTTATGGGATAAAGAGCTTTAGAAAAAGGATAACCGCAAGAGACCTGCGGCGAAAAACCCCTTACAACACATACGTCATAAAGGGGCTCCCACCAGGGCCTATCGCCTCTTCCAGCATCAAATCAATTATTGCAGCACTTTATCCTGCAAATGTGCCTTATATATATTTTGTATCAAATAATGACGGCACACATCAGTTTTCGGTTACGGAGGGAGAACATCTGTCTGCTGTGGAGTCATACAGAAAAAAGAAAAATGCAGGAAGTAAAGAAGACATTAAAGAAGTGACTGGGGAGAATGGAAGCTCGTAAAAAGACGAGGACAATTTATGTAGGCAGGGTGCCCGTGGGAGGAGGAAATCCGATTGTCGTTCAGTCCATGACAAAGACTAACACAACAGATGTAACCTCAACGGTAAGACAGATTAAATCCCTGGAGGCCTTGGGGTGTGAGATAATAAGGCTCGCAGTGCCCGATATGAAGGCAGCAAAGGCACTTGGCGCTATAAAAAAATCTATCGATATACCCATGATAGCTGACATACACTTTGACCGGAGGCTTGCCATCGAGGCAATAGAACAGGGGGTTGATGGCCTGAGGATAAACCCGGGTAATATAGGTGCGAGGTGGAAGGTAAAAGAGGTCGTTACTGCTGCAAAAGTAAGGGGGATACCTATTAGAATCGGAGTAAATGCTGGCTCCCTCGAGAAAGAACTCCTTCAGAAATATGGACATCCGGTACCGGAGGCCCTCGTTGAGAGCGCAGAAAGACATATACAGATACTCGAAGAAATAGATTTTACTAACCTTAAGGTCTCACTGAAGGGTTCAGATGTTCCAACTACCGTGGAGGCATACAGGTTATTCTCGGAGAGATACGACTATCCACTCCATATAGGAATATCAGAGACTGGCCCTCCATCCACAGGGATAATAAAGAGTTCTGTTGGCCTCGGCATATTACTTTCAGAAGGGATAGGAGATACTATCAGGGTATCTCTCACTGCAAATTCAGAAGAAGAGGTCCGTGTTGCCTATGAGATACTAAAGTCCCTTAACCTCAGAAAGAAGGGTGCAGAGATTATATCCTGCCCTACCTGTGGGAGGTGTAGGATTGACCTGAGGGGGCTCGCAACAGAGGTTGAATACAGGCTCAGAGAGATTGATAAACCAATAAAGATCGCTGTTATGGGTTGTGTTGTAAATGGCCCTGGAGAGGCAAAAGAGGCTGACCTCGGTATAGCGGGCGGTAAGGGTATAGGAATCCTCTTCAAAAAAGGACGGGTCATTAAAAAAATAAAAGAGAAGGATCTTCTCGATGAGTTAATGAATGAGATTTCACTATGGAGATAATCAGCATACCAAAGATTATGCAGGAGACATCAAAGGAGTATCTTGTGGATGGTAAAACTATAGGCCTTGTGCCTACGATGGGTGCCCTTCATGAGGGCCATCTCAGTCTTGTAGGAAGGGCGAAACAAGAGAATGATATCACAGTGGTGAGCATCTTCGTAAATCCAATCCAGTTTGGAGCCTCAGAGGACCTTGAAAGATATCCGAGGGACATCGAGGGTGATACAGAAAAGCTTCGGAGAGAAAAGGTGGATATAATCTTCATGCCAGAGATATCTTCAATGTATCCAGAGGTTTTTTTGACCTATGTGGAGGTAGAGAAGATTTCAGAAAGGCTTTGTGGCGCATTCAGGCCGGGCCATTTCAGAGGTGTAGCAACAGTCGTAACAAAGCTCCTGAATATCGTAAAACCGACAAGGGCATACTTCGGTCAGAAGGATTTTCAGCAGAGTATCATTATAAAGCAGCTCGTAAAAGACCTCAATATGGATGTTGATGTTGTTGTATGTCCAACGGTAAGAGAGCAGGATGGACTCGCAATGAGTTCAAGAAACGCCTACCTTGATAGAGCACAGAGGGAGGCAGCAACAGTCATTTATAGATGTCTTAAAGAGGCCTCGGATTTAATAAAGTCTGGCGTAATAGATAGAACTTATATTAAAGGTTTAATGCAAGATAGACTCTTGAAGGAACCTGCGGTATCATCGGTTGATTATGCCGGAGTGTATGACCCTGAGACTATGAATGAACTTTCCGAGATAAAAGGCGATGTACTGCTTACCGTGGCATTAAGGATTGGAGATACGAGGCTCATAGATAATATGCTGGTTACAAGTAGCGATTACCAGATACAGCAGCCCAATTTTAAGAGTCTAAAGGAAAGGGCAATCTGAATGCTCCAAAGAGTTCATGTCCAGATACTGGACAGTTCATTAGAGGACATTCTCTTCAATGGAGAGGAGTTCGAACCTTCTATAACAAACAGGGTACTTGCAGAGGAACTCAAAAAGGAACTGAATTATTTCTATCCTTCCCTCGTATTTGTGGAGTACATAGACCTGTTTATGGAGAGGGAAGAAGAGTTCGAAAAGATAAGGGAGCTTTTATGGTCAGGTGCTATAAATACCCCTATTGTTTTAATAAATGGGGTGATTAAAATACACGGAGGCATACCTCCTTTAGTAATAAAAAAAGAGGTGGAGAAACTGCTTTCTTCAGGACCAGTACATTAAAAGTTAAAAGTTGAAAGTTTAAAGTTAAAAATTAGAACTTAGAAATAGAAAATATTACCTGCATTCTTTCCCTCTAACTTTCAACTTATAACTTATTTTGATAGCAATTTTTTTACTGTTGGGAAGAGCCTCATATGGGTATGGGGCAAAAAGAGGGCAGATATATACTCATCCATGAACCTTTTTGAGACTGAGAGTTCGAGATATGTCATCTTTGAAGCGATAATACCAGCTTCTTTCCTGAGTTCCTTAGAAAGAAGACATAAGTATGCCCCTGTAATTGAGGCATTCCCAAGGAAAGAGAACTTATCCTTCGGAAGATCAGGTAACATCCCTAAGATGATGGCTCTGTCAACGTTGAGATAATTACCGAATCCCCCCGCGATATAAACCCTTTCTATCGCATCCAGGCCAAAACCAACCTCCTTTAAAAGCAGGGACACACCAGCATATATCGCAGCCTTTGCCCTCAGAATGTTCTCGATATCAACCTCTGTAAGGACAATATCCCTTCCATCTCTGCTGAAAATCAAAAACTCAGGACCATCTACACCATTCCTTATTCTACCAGTCTTGACCTCTCTGATAAACTTGCCTTTCTGGTCTATTATCCCTGTCAGGAACATCTCTGAGATGGCGTCTATCATACCTGAGCCACATATGCCCATGGGTTGTCCATTTCCGATAACATTAAATACAGGCTCAAATGTCTCAGGGTCTATCTTAATGGATTCTATCGCCCCTTCAGTCGCCCTCATCCCATGTTTTATCCCGCTTCCTTCAAAGCAGGGGCCTGCGGAGCAAGCAGCAGCCATGAGCCACTCATTGTTTCCTATGACAATCTCTCCATTTGTACCTATATCTATGAAAAGGGCTATCTCCGGGCTTCTATGCAGCTTCGATGAAAGCACACCAGCAGCAATGTCACCACCAACATAGCTTGCAACGCAGGGGACCGTATATATTGGGGACAGGGGATTGATCTTAAGCTTAGCGGTCCCTGCATTCCATCTTGGGAAAAAGTTTATTGTTGGAATATAAGGTTCCTCCCTGATATGGGCAGGGTTAAGCCCCCAGAATATATGGGTCATAGTGGTGTTGCCTGTTATAACAACTGATTCGATGTCCTTCCTGCTTATGCTATGTCTTTCTATTAATGGGGCTAATAGATCATTTATGTCGGAAACCACAGAGTCTCTGAGCTCATCAAGTCCTCCACTCTCTGTAGCATAGATTATGCGCGTAATAACATCGTCTCCGTATCTCATCTGGGAATTATAGGTGGAGCCCACATCAATGAGCCGTCCATCTGTAAGATTTACAAGATATATAACCACAGTGGTTGTCCCTATGTCCACTGCAAGTCCATACCTGTCCCCGTCCATACCAGCAGGTGAAATGGAGATGGCATCATGGCTATCGGTGTATCTTAGAGTTATCTTCCACTCTGCCTCTCTGAGTACCTTTGAGATGGATGAGACTAACCCATGGGAAAATCTTATCCCTATTAAATCCCTTTCTTCCAGCGACCTTTTAAGCCTTTCAAGGTCACTTATATTGTCATGGATGGTAGGCGGGGGCAGATTCAATGTAATTCGCTTCACAATTGGAGATATCTCAGCCTCTAAAGAGTGAAGTAGTTCAATTAGGTCTGTAGATTTTGATATCGCTATCTTCTCTCCTACAACAAGTTTTGATTCCTTCGGTATATCAATGAAGATGTCCTCTTCTGGAAAGGTCTGGCATGCAAGGGTAATCCCCGTCTTTATCTCACGTGGTTCGAGTTTGCCCGTGGAGGCAATCTTGCTCTTTCCTTCGAGGAGTCTGACACGACATTTACTGCATATTCCCTTCCCTCCGCATGAGGCAACAAGGTATATGCCATGCCTTTTCAATGCCTGTAGCAGGCTTTCCTCTTCTAAGATGTGGAGGGTTCTCCCCGTGGTTAATTTAATATCCATAATCCTCGAATCCTGGACCTCTTGACCCATGTTTAGCAACTAATTGGGAGAAGAACCAAAAATTAAATTGGGGTTTAAAGGGAATTAAAGATGCCGGTAAACTGCCGGTAATCAAATACCTCAATAGCCCCCGTAACCGACAGTTACCTTATCACCCTCAACGATAACCGGTACCCTTTGGACACCACCTGAGTATCTGAGCATCTCCTGTAATCTTGTGCTGTCTGATTTAACATCGAAATATTCAGCACTATCTCCATAGGCTAACCTGGCCTTTTCGGTAAAGGGTCAGCCAGCCTTGCCGTAGATAATAACCCTTTTTCCCATGAAATTACCTCCCATACAGTTCTTGCCTCTCTCTTAGATTGTATTTATATCTTCGCTATTATACCAGATTCTGTTTCTCTCTTCGTTTGAGTTAACCAACAGACATATCGATCTACATCATGGATACCTGAACTAATGTTAAAATTATCAAGGAGATTGAATATGGGTTTAACAAAAAAGAATATCCTCTTAACAGGGCCTCCGGGAGTCGGAAAGACGACACTTATCAAGAAACTCTCCGGGGAATTAAAGGGCTTACATCCCGCTGGTTTTTACACAGAGGAGATAAGAGAAGAAGGCATTAGAAAGGGGTTTGATTTGATAAGCCTTGATGGAAGGAGGGGGCTTCTCTCCCATACAGAGATAGAAAGCCCTTACAGGGTTGGCAAATACAGGGTTGATGTTAGGGGCTTTGAAGGTTTTCTTGACTCCATCGCATTTTTTGCCCCTGAAACCAATCTCGTCATTATTGATGAGATTGGAAAGATGGAATGCCTGTCCCCTAAGTTCAGAAGACTCATAAAAGAGATCATTGACTCCGAGAAAATGGTTATTGCAACCATTGCCTTTAAAGGTGTTGGCCTTATTGAAGAAATAAAGAAAAGAAATAATGTAAAGCTTTTTGAGGTGACACGAAACAACATAGACTCCCTGTTGTTAGGAATTTTACTCACAATTTCCATTTCTCCCTAAACCATCTCATAATGTCATCATAAGATGGAGGTGTTACTAAAAACACCTCAATGTCTCTGGGAAACTGGAGTTTTGTCCTATCTTCGTCTTTCATTATGAGCAGGCCTGCTTCGGCTGCCGAGAGGTTGCTGTCTATCACACTCAGGATATGCTGAAGCCTTTTGTCCATATACTCTGTGTAAAACTCAAAGACCTTTGTAAATACTTCCTGTGTGTTTACAATTTTAAGACAATTACCCCAATCCAGATAAGGTCCAAATATTTCTTTAGTTTCCAGAGGAAAAAGGGTTCCCCCTTCTTCTGACTTCCTCTTAATGATCTGCGTGGCTCGGTCATTAATCTTTGCCAGTATATTTAGCGCCTCTTCGCCTTGAAGATAAACCATTTCACAGAATATCTTTTTTATCTTTCCGGCAACCTCGATCTTTTCTATCTGTTGTGCCACCTCATCCCAGTATTTGTTGAAAAGTTCTTTATAGTCATTAGGTGCATCATCGATAGGATAAATATTCGGTACACAATAGAGCTTCCTTCTCCCGGCAAAGCTTTCCGCCTTCGGTCTCTCAATCTGTCCTAACTCCACCATATAAACTCACCCTTTTTCAACATTCAATTATCTTATCCTTAATCTCAACAGATTTGCTCTTCCATGAGAAAAGATCTCAAAGAGCTCATGAAAATTTTATCACAAAAGGAAGAAAGAAAGAAGATATAATAGAAAGCTAACATTTAAAGAGCATGTCGATAGAATATTAACTCAGAATAAGAGTTGGTGGCTGAAAAGATGTGAGTTGATTCAGATTGATAAATGTTCATTTTAAAGAAGATATTAACCCCATTCCTTTTACCACCTGGAATATTTATTGTTATTTTAATATTCTCAGGTCTATTGTTTTTGTTCAAAAGGCATTGGAAAGCGAGTATTATTAATTGCTTAATTGGCATTTTCACGTGGTTTCTTTCCATATCCCCTGTCTCGGATATCATGCTCAGGGGGCTTGAATCTGACTTTAAGATTCCTGAAAATCCGCGGGGAGATGTAATAGTTCTTTTAGGTAGTGGTTCACATACAGGGGCTCAAGATTTGTCCGGAATAGGCTTTCCTGCTGACGATATGCTTGGCAGAATTGTCACTGCTGTGAGACTTCAAAAAAGGCTTGGTGTCCCCATTATTGTGTCAAGTGGACAGGTCTTCAAACACAAGCCATCCGAGGTACTTATTGTAAGGCGTTTTCTTATTGACCTTGGTGTCCCGTTAAACAAAATTATTTTGGAAGACAAAAGCAGAGACACTATTGAAAATGCGAGATACACTAAGGTAATTTGTGAAAAACTGGGCTTTAAAAAGCCGATATTAGTGACATCTGCATATCATATGAGCCGTTCCGTCCTGAGCTTTAAAAAGGTTGATATGGATGTCACGCCATTCCCTGCTGGTTTAAAAACATGGAAGGATAAAAAATATGGATGGGAAGATTACTTGCCTGATGTCTCAGGATTTAAAAACACTTGTATTGCTGTGCGTGAATACATGGGATTGTTATTTTACAGATTCGCATATTAATAAAAAGGGTTAACCCAAAATGGCTTACCCTTGAGATGTAATTAAATCTAATTTTGCTATAATCTAAGTGAGATGATCATGAAGCTACAGTGCCCCGTTAAAAAGATACTGCTTCCTGTGGATGGAAGCAAACATTCTAAGCAGGCTGTGCAGTTTGCCGGGTATCTGGGAGCATCCTTAGGAAAGAGTCTCGCAGGCCTTGCTCTGCTTCGTGTTGTGGCTGGACGCTATATGAGCCGTTATATACCTTACGTTGACCTTCGGGCAGAGATCCTCAAGCTGTCGGATGCCTTCACAAAGTTCAAGGAACAACATATTGAGAAGAATATCAAGCCTTCACTGGATGAAGGGGAAAGGATTCTAAGGGATTTAGGAATAGAGGTCGATATAGAGAAACTGATAGTAGAAGGAGACCCAGCTCGGGAAATTGTCCGGGTAGCTGATGAGAAAAAGTTTTCAACTATTATAATGGCCAGGAGAGGGTTCTCAGAAATAATGGAGCTCCTCCTAGGAAGTGTTACCAATAAGGTTGTACATTCAGCAAGCAGGCAGACTGTGTATATAGTAGGCCATAGGATTCTGAAAGATAAGGCATGTCCTGTTCCTAAAGTCCTCATTCCTGTTGACGGTTCATCCTATTCCATGAGGGGTGTAGAATATGCTGCCTGCCTAACAGTGGATTTAAAGGCTTACATGAGTAAAATTACCTTGCTTAGGGTTATTAATCTGGCACTCTTTGCGGAAAGACTTAGAGAGGGGATAGACCCTGAGGAGGAGGCAAAGAGAATACTAAAAGAAGCTAAGGCGGTTTTTCTTGAAGCAGGGTTTCCTGAAGGACTTATTACGACCAGGGTCAGGATAGGGAGACCGTCCGAAGAAATTCTTAAAGAGGCTGAAGAAGAGGACTACAACCTGATCATTATGGGCCGCAAGGGGCGCACTGCCATCAGGGATCTCATACTGGGAGGGGTAAGTTCAACTATGCTTTATCGTTGTCAGAATCCAACCATTGCTATCGTGAGTAGTGAGTTGGAGGCTGGGTAGTTTGTTAGAGGGTTTTAATGGCAGGCAAAGGGTTGAAAATACTGAGTGGAGCTGAGGGGGATCGAACCCCTGACCTCTTGAATGCCATTCAAGCGCTCTCCCAACTGAGCTACAGCCCCTCAAATCCCAAAATAGCATTGTATTAAAAGTGATGTCAAGGTAAACCCAGCACCTTTTATTTACCTCTCTTTTGCTTGAAACTCTACTATCTTTGATTCGTCTCTCTCCATGTAGACCCTGCCGTTGAAAACCCCGCCCTCAACTATTGCTAACTTGCTCGTAAAGGTATCTCCAGATACCTGTCCCTTGGATTTTATCTCTATAATCTCTTTAGCCTTCAGATTACCTTCAACTCTGCCACCTATGATGACGCCCCTCGCTGTAATATCACCCTTGAGAAATGCCTTTTCACCGAGGATTACCCAGTCAGCATTTACATTTCCATCCATAGTGCCGTCAATCCTTAAAGTTCCTTTTGTATTTATATCGCCTTTGAAATTTGAATTGGTTCCTATAAAAGATTCCAGCTTCTCTTTATTCCTGTGAAACATTACGACCTCCTATTGATATATCTGTCAGGATTAACGGGTTTACCATTCTTCCATACCTCGTAATGCACATGAGGCCCTGTAGCGTTACCGGTGGAACCAACGTAACCGATTACATCCCCCCCTCTTGACCTCTTGACCAACCTTTACAATGTTCATTTTATTATGGGCATAGAATGTTTTAAAGCCAAATCCATGCTCCAGGACAACAAGGTTTCCACTGCCCCCATTCCAACCTGAGAAGCTTACTATGCCATCCGCCGTAGCCCTGACAGGACTCCCGTGAGGCGCTGCTACATCTACACCACTATGAAAATTGATTTCACCGCTTGTAGGATGTTGCCTTTTACCATAGTCAGAAGTGATAGGCCCATCCACAGGTAGGCCTTTTGGAGTTGCAAGATAAAGGTCCTTCTGGTATCGTAAATAATCCTTTATTTCACTCACTGTCTCAACTGTTTTCTGAATCTGCTGCCTGAGATTTTCCATATCAATTGACCCAGTGTATGAAGTATCAATATTCTCAAGAATCCTTTCTTTGGAGCCGAGGGAAAACAACCTACTGAATTCCTTTTCAGCATTTCTGAGTGCTGTAATCGTCGTCCTCAGTTCTAAAAACTGTTTTGAATAATAATTCAGCTTCTTTTTCATCACCTGATATTCTAAGGATTTTACGGCTACCGAGAAAACATAAAGTGTTCCAAAGAGACACAATATTATCGAGATGAATATTCCCATAAAGGGAATCTTAAAGTTCAGGGGTCTAATATTACTATGGGGTATGAACATTACTGTAATCGGGGTAAAAGCCCTTTTACATAAGTCTTTTATTTTATGAATATCTAACACCTTTACCTCCTTTCTCTATATTACCGATTATAAATACCTTGTATCCAGCCGCATTTAGCAAGGAAACGACTCTTTCTGATACCTCCTCGGAGGCGACCATAATATAACCTATCCCCATATTAAAGGTCCTCTTCATCTCTTCATCTGCTATGTTTCCAATCTTTTTTATGAGGTCAAAAATTGGTGGTACAGGCCATGAACCGATTCTAATATTTGCACCCGTGCCTTCAGGCAATATTCTCGGAAGGTTTCCTGGAATCCCTCCACCCGTAATATGAGCCATACCCTTTATCTCAAAATTGTCTCTTAAAGTCATAAATGCCTTTACGTATATTCTCGTAGGTCTGAGAAGCTCCTCTCCGAGTGTGGTCCCGAGATCAGGGATGTATGTATCTACACCCATCTTCTTTAAATTAAAGAAAAGTCTTCTCACAAGGGAGTATCCATTACTGTGGAGGCCATTTGATGCAAGGCCTATGATGACATCTCCTTCTCTTATGCTCGAGCCATTTATTATCTTTTCTTTTTCCACTATACCGACAGAAAAACCTGCAACGTCATATTCACCCTCAGGATAAAATCCTGGCATTTCAGCCGTCTCGCCACCTATAAGAGAACAACCTGCCTCTTTACAGCCCTTGACTATTCCTTCGATAACCTTTAATGCCTTCTCTGCATGGAGTTTACCTGTTGCAAGATAGTCAAGAAAAAATAAGGGTTCTGCACCAGCGGTGAGTATATCATTTACACACATGGCGACAAGATCTATGCCGATTATATCATGCCTGTCCATCATAAAGGCTATCTTTAGCTTAGTGCCCACTCCATCCGTACCACTTACAAGCACTGGCTCCTTATATCTTGTCAGGTCGAGCTTAAAAAGGGCGCTGAAAAAACCAATTTCTGTCATGACCTCAGGTCTGAATGTCCTCTTTGCCATGGGAGAGATGAGGCTCACAAACCTATCACCTTCATAAATATCAACTCCGGACTTCTTATAGGTAAGTTCGCTACTCATAGTTCTTATTCTTTAAGGGGGAGATTTTGATGCCTTAATATATTGCATGAACGTGCTACAAAAGGCAAGGGCAAATTCGCTCTTCAAAGAAGCCTATTATTCTGATAAAATATCAATGATGCCAGTTGTCCTTGTCACAAATGATGATGGGATTCATTCCCCTGGTCTTATTGCCCTTTCCAGGGTGATGAAAGAACTCGGGTATGTGTATATTGTTGCTCCTGATAGAGAAAGAAGTGCAGTAAGCCATTCCCTGACATTACATAGACCACTAAAGGTAGAAGAACTTAGAGAAGGTGTTTACAGTATTGATGGCACTCCGACAGATTGCGTAATATTAGGTGTAAGCAAGCTTTTACCTGAAAGGCCTGCACTTATTGCATCAGGGATAAACAGAGGTGGTAATCTTGGAGGTGATATTACCTATTCAGGTACCGTCTCTGGTGCAATAGAAGGTACAATACTGGGCATTCCATCCTTTGCCATCTCTCTTGTTACAGGAGAAGAGACACAACCCCTTCATTTCGAAACTGCATCTGCCTTTGCCATAAATATTGGAAGATCTATTCTCGAGAAATCACTTCCATCTGACACACTATTGAATATAAATGTACCAAATATGGATAAAAGTAAAATCCTCGGAGTAAAGTTTACACGCCAGGGTAAGATGGTTTATAACAATTCTATTCAGGAAATACATGACCCGAGGGGAAAAAGGCACTACTGGCTTGGCGGGAGCCAACTCTGCCTGGAGCATGCTGAAGATACGGATGTTCAGGCTGTAAAGGACGGCTATGTCTCCATCACACCTATCCACCTTGATCTCACAAATTACGAGGCTTTGAATTTCTTGAGAGCGAATTTTCACTTAAAGATTTAGAATAAGCCGTTGGAAAGATATTATGATGTAATAATCGTCGGAGCTGGTCCTGCCGGTATATTCTCTGCCCTCGAAATTCTCGAGCAGAAGGAAGATGCAAAGATCCTTATCATCGAAAAGGGAAAGGACCTCGACAAAAGGATATGCCCAATGAAGGTAAAAGAGATTTCATGCACAACCTGTCCTGAATGCGCACTTCTCAGTGGATGGGGTGGTGCAGGGGCCTTCAGTGATGGGAAATTAAACCTTTCTCCCGAGGTTGGCGGTTTTCTTTCGAGATACATAGATATAGATAGACTAAAATCTCTAATAAATTATGTAGATGAAATCTATGTAAGATACGGTGCCCCAAAAGAAACATACGGAGGCAATACAGAAGGGATACATGAAATAGAAAGGCTTGCCTCAGAAAATAATCTTCTTTTTGTACCTTCGAGGATAAGACATATAGGTACCGATCGGTGCAAGGCGCTTCTGAAAAAGATTAAGGAAGACCTCAATCGAAAAGTAGAAATCCTATTCAATTCGGAAGCCGAAAGGGTGATTACAAAAAAGGGGAAGGTAGCTGGTATCAAGCTTAAAGCTGACAAAAGTCTTTACTCTAAATTCCTGATCCTTGCCCCCGGCAGGGAGGGTTCGAGGTGGCTCGAAAGAGAAGCAAAGAGACTGCATCTTACACTTTTCAGAAACCCGGTTGATATAGGCTTGAGGGTCGAAGTACCTGCTTCTGTATTTGAACCGCTAACAAAGATAACCTATGAACCAAAGCTCATATTCCATTCAAGAAAGTTCCGTGACAGGGTGAGGACATTCTGTGTAAATCCCTATGGTGAGGTTGTAAAGGAATACCTCAAGGGTATCTGGACTGTCAATGGTCATAGCTATGCAAACAGGAAGACGAATAATACAAACTTCGCACTTTTAGTCAGCACATCCTTTACAGAGCCCTTTGATGAACCCATATTGTATGGAAGATACATAGCAGAGCTTGCAAATCTTCTCGGCAAGGGTGTGATTGTCCAGAGGCTTGGAGATTTAAAACAGGGAAGGCGATCAACGTATGAGAGGATATCAAAAGGAGGTGTAGAGCCAACTCTCAAGGATGCGACACCGGGTGATTTAAGTTTTGTCATACCCTATCGTTATATATCTGACATCCTCGAGATGCTTGAGGCCCTCAATAAAGTTGCCCCTGGTGTAAATTCAGAACATACCCTCCTCTATGGAGCCGAGGTGAAGTTTTACTCGAGATATCCTAAACTGACAGAATCCCTCGAGACCGAAATAGAAAACCTCTTTGCTATTGGTGATGGGGCAGGAGTAAGCAGGGGGCTTATCCAGGCATCTACCTCAGGGATGATAGCTGCAAGGGAGATAGCAGAAAGGCTGGGCTAATGGGCTTTGAAGAATTAAGAGAGTTTATGGTAATAACCCAGCTCATTCCGAGAGGAATTAAAGATAAGCGCGTTTTGAAGGTAATGAAAAAGGTCCCAAGACATCTCTTTGTTGATGAACCCATCCAGTATAAGGCCTATGACGATATGGCCCTCCCTATTGGTGAAGGGCAGACTATTTCACAACCTTATATGGTGGCAATCATGACAGAGCTGCTCGAACTTAAGGGAAACGAGAAGGTATTGGAGATAGGCACGGGTTCAGGATATCAGGCAGCAATCTTAGCTGAACTTTCAAAGGAGGTGTATACAGTCGAGCGTGTTGCGCTGCTTGCTGAGAGAGCTTTGGAAACGCTTCGTTCCCTCGGTTATAACAACATACATGTTAAGGTTGGTAACGGAACCCTCGGATGGCCAGAGGAGGCACCCTTTGACAGGATCATGATCACTGCTGGAACCCCAAGGATTCCAGGCCCTCTTATCCCGCAGCTATCTCAAGGAGGTACAATTATTGCCCCTGTTGGAGAGCGTTTCTCACAACAACTTTTAAAGGTCAAAAAGTCCGAGAGCAGGCTCACCGAAGAATACCATACCCCATGTGTATTTGTACCCCTCATCGGGAGATACGGATGGGAAAGGAATACGGAAAAATGAAATTATTTCTTTGAACTCTTTCTTTTTATAATATCATCAGCCCAGCTCAATGCAGCAGATACTGTAGGAAATCCAATGGTGCTTGCTAGCAGGATTATCGCATGATATATTTCTTCAGGTTTTGCACCTACCTCTAAAGCCCTTCTCGTATGGGAATGAACAGAGCCCTCAGACCTTATAGCAGCAGAGGCTGCTAACTGTATGAGGTGTGATGTCTTCTCATCAAGAGGGCCTGATCCCCTCGCAGCCTTACCAAGGTTATCGAGGGCCCTGAAGTATTTTTTAAACCTCTTTTTTATGTTCAGATACTGCTCTGGTAATTTTGAAACCATTTTGACCTCCTTATTTGTTTGAAGCGATTAGTTTTTTTCCTGCCTTATAGGCTTCGCTCAACGCTGTTGGGTGATTGACAATAGCACCCTTTGAGTCAACACCTAAAAATCTCAGGGTCTTATGTTCAGAAACACTGATTGTCCTGAAGAAGGCCTTTACTGTAGCTTCAGCGCAGTGAATGCCAATTTCTTTCTTTTGACCACCTACTAATAATAAAAGCCCCCTTCTACCGTATGGACCCTCAGGTATCGGTTTTTTCAATAGGTATTTCTCATACCAGAAGCACTGGCATCTGTCTACCATTATCTTAGCCTGAGCACTCACCCCTAAGAAAAAGATAGGAGAAGCAAGGATTATCCTATCAGCCTCTCTGATTGCATTATAGATTTGTGCCATATCATCTTCAAAGATACATAAACCTGTGTGTTCACATCCTCCACAGTTCTGGCAGGGTGAGATGTTCATGCGATTCAGGTTGAAGACACGAACTTTAAATCCTGAATTCTTTATCCCCTTTATTGCCTCTTTAAGAAGAAGTTCTGTATTGCCATTTTTCCTTGGGCTTCCGAGAAATGCAATTATCTTCATTCAGGCCTGCAGGTACAGAATGTATTACCTCGTAGATTTATGAATAATCTTATTCGAATTTTGGTATATTATATTTTGGAATTATGCATTGTCAATTTAAAAATCTCTAAAGATGTTATTAGATAGCGGTTTGTCAATTTATTTTTGACGTTTACTATAATGGGGTTTGGGGTATGAAAAAACCATGGGCAGGAAGGTTCAAGAGAGAGACATCAAAGATCGCAGAGCACTTCACGGAATCCATATCTTTTGATAACCGCCTCTGGAGATATGATATTAAGGGAAGCATTGCACATGCAAAGATGCTCGGTAAGCAGGGCATCATCACTAAAGAAGATTCTGAAAAGATAGTAAATGGGCTTGAAGAGATAGCCAGAGAGATAGAAAACGGAAAATTCAGGTTCAGAGAAGACCTCGAGGATGTCCATATGAATATCGAGGCTGCATTAATAAGAAAGATAGGCGAGGTGGGTGGAAAACTCCATACAGCGAGGTCGAGGAATGATCAGGTAGCACTTGACATCAGATTGTATCTCAGGGAAGAGGCAAAAGAGATAATATCATTTATAAAGGAATTCCAGAAGACACTTCTTAATATTGCTACAAAACACCTCAACTCACTGATGCCCGGCTATACACATCTACAAAGGGCACAGCCGGTGCTGCTGTCTCATCACCTCCTTGCCTATGTTGAGATGCTGCAGAGGGATGAGGAAAGACTTAAAAATGCGTTTGAAAGGATAAATGTCCTCCCCTTGGGAGCATCTGCAATTGCAGGTACGACTTTTCCCATAGACAGGATCTATGTAGCAAAACTTCTCGGTTTTGATGATATATCTAAAAACAGTATTGATACTGTATCTGACAGAGACTTCGTAATAGAGTTTCTATCTAATGCAGCCATACTCATCATGCACCTCTCGAGACTCGCCGAGGAGCTTGTATTGTGGTCAACTGAGGAATTCGGATTCATCGAACTGCCTGAGGCCTTCACAACAGGGTCAAGCGCAATGCCACAGAAGAAGAACCCGGATGTAGCAGAACTCATCAGGGGAAAGGCGGGTAGGGTCTATGGTAACCTCTTTTCACTTCTGACCATAATGAAGGGATTGCCTCTGTCATACAACAGAGATTTACAGGAAGATAAGCCACCTCTCTTCGATACTGTTGATACCATCAAATCCTGCCTTATTGTCTTGAACGAAATGCTACCCGGCGTAAAATTCAACACAGAGAGGATGCATGAGACTGCTAAAGAAGGATATTCGACTGCAACCGATGTCGCGGAATACTTAGTAAAGAAGGGATTACCTTTCAGGAAGGCACATGGAATCACGGGCAAGATTGTCCTCTATTGCATTAGGAAGAAAAAGAAACTTGAAGAACTCACACTAAAAGAATTAAAAACCTTTTCTAAGCTAATTACAGACGATATCTATTCCTGCCTAAAGGCAGAAGAATCTGTAAGGCTCAAAATTTCCCAGGGCGGCACATCACCAGATGAGGTCAGAAGACAGATAAAGAGACTCAATCAGCTGATAAGATGAGAATAGTCAGGAGTCAGAAGTCAGAAGTCAGAAGTTTTTCTTTTACTGTATGCTGTCTACTGTTTACTGTCTACTTCTTACTCGTTTCATGTGGTAAAAAAGGTGATCCTACTTTGAAATCGTATGAAAAGCCAGATCCTCCCACAGGGCTCAGGGCAATTCATAGAGAATCAGAGATTATCCTTTTTTGGGACTTTCCAAAGAATAAGGAGCAAATGATAAAGGGGTTTTATCTGATGAAATCAATCCCCCCACACCCCCCTTTAATTCCCCCCTTAGTAAGGGGGGATGCAGAGGGGTCAAAGGGGGGCAGGGGGGATTTTGAAAGAGTCTCCTTTATTGAGAATGACAAGCGGTCCTATATAGATAGGGACTTTAAAATCGGCTCTAAATATAGATATAAAATTATATCCCAGAATCTGAGAGGTATAACGAGTATTGACTCGAATATCATAGAGATAGAACCAAAAGACCCGCCAGCACCTCCCAGAAGACCTTTATTTAAAATCGAATACGATTCGCTGACGCTAACGTGGGAAGATGCAGGGGATGGAATTCTATATAACATCTATAAAAGTGATAAGAAAGGCCTATATCCTTTGACGCCTGTGAACGAAGAACCAATTAAGGGAACCTCCTTCAGAGATAGCTTTTCTATAAAAAGGCCTGTTTACTACATAATAAGAAACCTTAGGGGAGGGGAGGCAAGGGACGAGGGATCTGCATCAGAGGAGCTCGAGATAAACCCTTCAGAATTCGTGCCATTTCCTCCTGAGGGACTTCAGGCAGTAATTACAGAGGAAAAGGTATATCTTATCTGGAGAGAGGCCCCTGAGACATGGGTAGTCGGTTACAGGGTTTACAGAGAAATAGATAAAAAAGAGGGTTTCATATTCATCGGAGAGACCCAGACCCCTGCATTCCTCGATAAAGAAAAACCTTTAACAAAGAGAAATTATAGGGTAACTGCTCTGGGCCCTTCACAAGAAGGCCTTGCATCAGAGATAAGAGATGTAGTTTTTGTTCCTTATAGATAGCCAACTTAAAGTTAAAAGTTGATGGTTAAAAGTGAAAAGTTATGCTGGTGTCGTATAAAAATTCTTCGCCAGCCTTCCCTATACAGTTCGTTTGTTTTATTTTAGGAGATAAGAAGATTACTGATTGACATAAAAATCTTCTTGGGTTACTCTAATAAAAATCTGACCCTAAAAAAAGGCTTGTACATTTTAAAGCTGGAAAGAACCCCTCATGAAAGACAGGATATTTAAGGTCTTCGAAGAAAGCATTGAGATCAAAAAGAAATTTGTAAAGGAGAATGTTGATACAATACTTGAGGTAGCAAAGGTTATTGCTAAAGCCTTCAATGATGGAAAGAAATTGATCCTTTTTGGTAATGGTGGCAGCGCAACTGATGCCTCTCACATTGCAGCGGAGTTTATTAATAGGTACAAGAAAGAACGTCCGAGCCTTCCGGCAATAGCACTCAATACAGATGTGGCTGTTATCACATCCATTGCCAACGATTATAACTTCTCTGAGGTCTTCGCAAAACAGCTTAAATCCATCTCAAATGAGGGTGATATCGTAATCGCCATCAGTACGAGCGGAAGTTCACCAAATGTCCTTAAGGCAATGGATGTTGCAAAGAAGAAGAGATTAACAACAGTTGCATTCACTGGCTTAAGAGGAGAGAGGTTTGCATCAAAGGCGACTTATGCATTCATCGTCCCATCCGACAACACCCCAAGGATCCAGGAGACACATATAACGCTTGGACATGTTCTCTGCCGGATGGTGGAGGAGATACTCTTTGAGGCACCGAGAAAAAAATAAGCAGGTAGATAAGATCAGAATCCTCGGCATCGACCCAGGGAATGTCACCTGTGGTTATGGAATCATTGAAATCCGTAACGGGTCACGCGTAACGCGTAACGAGCCATGCACCGTAATGGTACATGGCGAGTGCACTTATATTACCTCAGGGAGAATCACTTTATCTCCAAAAAGTCCACTTTATCTGCGACTAAAAAAACTTTATGATGCCCTCATTGGCATTATAAGGGAATACAGCCCTCATGAGGCTGTGGTTGAGAAGGCCTTCTTTGCAAAGAATGCAAAGGCTGCATTAAACCTCGGACAGGCAAGGGGGATCGCGCTTCTTGCTGCTGCATCACAGGGTCTAAATGTCTATGAATATAGTGCCCTCGAGGTTAAAAAGGCTATTACCGGTTACGGAAGGGCTGAAAAAAGGCAGGTCCAGGAGATGGTGATGAGGATTTTATCTCCATGCTTTATGCTCCATGCTCCAGGCTTCGTTCTCACCGAGGACGCTGCAGATGCCCTCGCCCTCGCCATATGCCACATGAATACCTTAAAGTTAAGGGAGGCAATTAATAGAGGGTAACTAATTTATGATAGGCTCGTTAAGGGGAAAACTTATCTATAAGAAACCCGACCACATTATTGTTGAGGTCTGCGGTGTCGGGTACCACATAAATGTACCTTTAAACATCTTTTCTATTCTTCCCGAAGAGGGTAATGATGTTTTTTTCCAGATCTATACCCATGTACGTGAAGGCTCACTTCAGCTTTATGGCTTTACATCAGAGAATGAGAAAAAGATCTTCCTCACCCTCCTCGGCATTACAGGCATAGGCCCAAAGATGGCTCTAAACATACTCTCTGGAATTTCTCATAATGACCTCCTCCATGCAATAGAGACAGAAGACGTTGCAATGCTATGCAGGATACCAGGCCTTGGGAAAAAGACTGCACATAGATTAATCCTTGAGCTCAGGGAGAAGCTTCCAGCAAAAGAAACGAAGGACAGGACATTCGAAGACACCCTTTCTGCACTTATTAATCTCGGATATAAAAAATCTGTTGCACAGGAGTCTCTGGAAAAGGCATACAGAAAATCCGCCTCAGGTGGATACAATGACATTGAGAAACTCCTTAAGGAGGCATTAAAATACCTTACTGGTGAAGTAATTGAAAAAAATAGATGATAGGACAGTGAATCCTGATATCCCTTCCACCTTATCCGCCTCAGGCGGAGGAGATGAATTAGCTTTTGAACTCACCCTGAGGCCAAGGTCCTTTGATGAATTCATCGGTCAGGATAAGATTAAGGAGAATCTCAAGATATTTATAGAAGCAACAGGCAAGAGAAAAGAGCCTCTCGATCATGTCCTGTTCTATGGCCCACCCGGTCTTGGAAAGACAACCCTCGCCTATATAATAGCGACAGAATTGAGGGTGAATATAAAGAAGACATCAGGACCGGTACTTGAAAGACCTGGCGATCTTGCCGCCATACTCACGAACCTCTCTGACCTTGACATCCTCTTCATAGATGAGATTCACAGATTGCCGAGGATAGTGGAAGAGATACTCTACCCGGCGATGGAAGACTATCAGCTCGATATCATCATAGGACAGGGGCCGAGTGCGAGAACACTAAAATTAAACCTTCCGAAGTTTACTCTCATAGGAGCTACAACAAGGACAGGCCTCCTCACATCCCCCCTGAGGGAGAGGTTCGGCGTAATAAACAGGCTCGAGTTCTATTCACCTGAGGAGCTCCAGAAGATAGTCCTCCGTTCATCCCGGATACTGAAGACAGAGATCGGGGATGATGCTGCATTCGAGATAGCCCGTCGCTCAAGGGGCACCCCGAGGATAGCAAATAGGCTTTTAAGAAGGGTCAGGGATTTTGCTCAGGTGAAAGGTGATGGAAAAATCAACCTCGATATTACAAAGAGTTCCCTTCGTTCCCTCGATGTTGATGAAAAGGGGCTTGATGAGATGGACAGAAAACTTCTTCTGATAATAATAGAGAAATACAATGGAGGCCCTGTTGGGATTGAAACTATTGCAGCCTCATTAAGGGAAGATAAGGAGACCATCGAAGATGTCTATGAACCTTATCTCTTACAGGAAGGCCTCATCGAAAGAACCCCTCGCGGCAGACAGGCCACAAGAAGTGCCTATCAACATTTCGGGATGAGTCTTCCAAAGGGGTTGTTCTGATGCTAAAAGCTGGTTAGTTAGATGAAACTCTTAATGCACATCTGCTGCGCTAATTGCAGTTTATATCCCCTAAAGAGACTCTTCTCAAAAGGTATTGATGTAAAAGGGCTCTGGCTTAATCCTAATATCCATCCCTATACTGAGTATCAGATGCGCCTTGAGTCTGTACAAAGGCTCCAGAAAGTGTGGAGTCTGGATATAGAATATACTGACCACTATGGCCTGAAGGAGTTCCTCAGGGCAGTGGTAAACCCCGTTGGAATTCATTCCTACGGGGTAAACAGGGAGGATGACAGGTGCATTATTTGCTACTCTATGAGGCTTGAAGAGGCAGCAAAGACTGCAAAAAAGATGGGGCTTGACGGCTTTACAACTTCTCTTCTTGTAAGTCCTTATCAGAAGTTTGATATGATAACAAATATAGGTCAGGAGATGGGGAAGAGATATTCCATACCCTTCTATCTTGAAGACTTCAGGGAGGGATGGAAGGCCGGCATCAGTCTCTCGAGAGAGCTCGGACTTTACCGGCAGAAATACTGTGGGTGTGTATTTTCGGAAATGGAGAGATACCTAAAGAGAGTTAAAAGTTAAGAGTTAAAAGTTAAAAATGGCTGATGGTATTCAATATATAGGCAAATTCCTCATACTCCTCGGCATCGTAATCGCCGCTGTTGGCGGGCTATTTCTTCTCTCAGGGAAGATCCCTTGGCTCGGAAGACTTCCTGGTGACATCCTGATCCAGAAGAAGAATTTCACCTTTTATTTTCCATTAGCTACATGTATACTCTTAAGCATAATACTGACCCTTCTTTTCTGGCTCATAGGAAGGAAGTAATGGAAAGTTCAAAGTTCAAAGTTAAGAGTTCAAAGTTAAAGAAATTTTTTATCTTCTTCTTTTTTTCACTTTTCACTTTTCACTTTTCACTTTTCACTGCTTTCGCTGAGACTACCATAAAGGTGCTTATTGTAAATGAAGCATATCCTAAAATCCCTGCAAAGGACGAGAAGATTGAGAAGCTGGGAAGTATGAAAGGAGATTTTCTCGTAATGGGTTCTTGCCATAGTGGTAACATCGAGGTATGGAAAGGTGACAGCGGACTCTATCTCATAAACGAACTCCCGATGGAAGATTATGTCAAAGGTGTTGTTATGGCAGAAGTTGGTTCAAACTGGGAGATGGAGGCACTTAAGGCACAGGCTGTTATATCAAGGACATATGCTGCATATCAGAAAGAGATAAACGGAGGCTCCTTATACCATATCACGTCTTCTGTCTTTCATCAGGTTTATAAGGGCAATAATTCTGATACAAAGGTGGCACATGCTGTTGCAGAAACAAGCAGTGAAATACTCACCTTTAACGGCAGCCCTATAGAGGCCTTTTATCATTCAACATCTGGTGGAAAGACAGAGAACCCCGAGGATGTCTTTGGAAAGAGTTATCCCTATCTCAGATCTGTTGAGTCGAATTGTGAGATATCTCCATACTGGATCTGGGAAAGGGGGATTAAACTTGCAGAGATCGAAAAAGCATTAAACTTATCAGAGATCAAAGAGATATCAATAAAATCCTATACCTCAACAAAGAGAGTTAAAGAGCTCACCATAGTAAATGATTCCGGGATAACCACTATTAAGGCCACAGACCTCAGAAAGGCCCTTGGCTGGAGCCGCCTTCCGAGCACCAACTTCACAATTAAACAGGACGGGGACTCGATGATCTTTGAAGGAAAAGGCTACGGCCATGGCGTCGGCCTCTGCCAGTGGAGTGCCCTTCAGATGGCACGGGAAGGGAAAAATTATAAAGAGATCCTATCCTTCTTTTATCCAGGGACAACGATACAGCCGTATGAAGGTCGCTGATTTTGACTTTTTTCTTCCGAAAGAACTGATTGCCAGAAGGCCTTTAAAAGAACGGGACAGATCAAGACTTCTTGTGCTCCACAGGGATGGTATGGTTGAGCACAGAAGGTTTTCTGACCTTCCCGCATATCTTGACCCTGGAGACTTGCTTCTTATAAACAACACAAAGGTCTTTCCTGCAGGGCTCACGGGATATAAAAAGACCGGGGGCAGAGTGAGTATCCTTCTCGTTAAAGAGAAGGAAGACAATGTGTGGGAGGTGCTCTCAGAAGGAAGGTTTACAGGAACGCTGAGGATTTCGGAGGAACTACAGGTGGAGCTTTATGATGGGAAGACTGCAAATTTCCAGTGTTCTGGAGATTTCATGGATATTATCTGGAAATGCGGTAGTATGCCCCTTCCGCCATACATCAGGCGTCTGCCCGATGAGTCAGACAAAGAAAGATACCAGACCGTATATGCGAAGGAAGAAGGCTCCATAGCAGCCCCTACAGCAGGTCTCCACTTTACGGAGAGATTACTTAAGGAGATTATCTCAAAAGGTATAGTTGTGAGAGAACTGACTCTGCATGTCGGCATAGGCACATTCAGACCGATAAGGAGCAAAAATGTGGAAGAACATTTTATGGACCCTGAGTACTTTGAGATAGATGATGGGCTCATCTCTGAAATTAAAAAGATTAAGGAATCAGGCAAAAAGATTATTTCAGTGGGAACCACAACAACGAGGGCAATAGAGGGGTTTATGAGCGGCAGATCCAGTCTGACTTCTCAAAACGGAAGATTTAAGGGAAAGACAGACATCTTTATATACCCTGGATACAGTTTCAGGGTCGTTGACTCTTTAATCACGAACTTTCACCTTCCCAGGTCTACTCCCCTCATGCTCACATCTGCCCTCTGTGGCTGGGAAAAATTGAAGAAGTCTTATGAAGGGGCTATTGCAGCGAAATATAGATTTTTTTCTTATGGTGATGCTATGCTTATTTTATGAAAAAGACCGATTTTAAAGAAAAATCATCTGCCTTTATTATTGGCAGAGGGCTTATTATTACAGCCATAATCGTTACTTCCTCACTCAGTTTTATACTCGGTTATTTTGTTGGGAAAAGCTCAACTAAAGAGAATCTGCGGGACATGAATACCCCGCCTGTAGAGGCGAGATTTCAAACAGAGACAGTAAAGGCCAAAAAAGAGGCAGCAAGGGACTCTCATCAGCCCCAGAAACCAGCAAAGATCGTATACACAGTTCAGGTAGGTGCATTCAAGGATGCCTCTGATGCAGAAGCCCTTAAGACAAGACTTGATAAAAAGGGGTACAAGGCAAATGTGACCCCATCAGGGTCAAAAAGAAAAGGGAGGCTCTATAAGGTATGGATAGGCGAATTCAGTAATAGGAAAGGGGCTGAGATGCTATCCATGAAAATAAAAAAGGCCGAGGGTTTGCAGACATTCATAACCTTTAAAACAGAACAGGAGAGCATACGTCAACCTTAGAGATTGAACTTGACAGCGAAAAGGAATATAGCCTAATCTATGGTGGGTTTGATAAAAACCTGAAGGTAATAGAAGAAACCTTAGGCATTACAGCCTCTCAGAGAGGGAATAGAATATTTCTACGGGGAGATGATAAATCCTTAGAAAAGGCAGAAAGATTTATTCAGGATATTCGATCTATAAGCTCTGAGGGTTATAACCTTAACCCTGACGACATACGTTATGCAATAAAGTCTACATCGGAAGGCGAACATACTTCGCTCAAAGACCTGTTCTTGAATAATATCCCTGTATCCTCAAAAAGACGATTCATCATACCAAAAACAGAGACTCAAAGGAGATATATAGAAGCTATAAAAGACTCCGACATGGTTATTGGTATAGGCCCTGCCGGCACAGGAAAAACCTACCTTGCAATGGCAATGGCTGTAAATGCACTGCTGGAAAAGCAGATAAGCAGGATCGTTCTCGCAAGGCCAGCCGTCGAAGCAGGAGAAAGACTCGGTTTTCTTCCTGGAGATATATACGAGAAGGTCCATCCTTATCTGAGACCACTCTACGATGCACTCTTCGATATGGTGGAGGCAGAAAAGGTGAGCAGACTTGTAGAGCGGGGGGTAATAGAGATCGCGCCCCTTGCCTTCATGAGGGGCAGAACCCTGAATGATTCCTTTATAATACTCGACGAGGCACAGAACACAACGTCAGAGCAGATGAAGATGTACCTTACGAGGCTTGGGTTTAATTCAAAGACCGTTATTACAGGAGACATAACGCAGATAGACCTTCCTGCAGGAAAGACCTCAGGCCTTATAGAGGCAGAAAGGATACTGAAGGATATTGAAGGAATTAAATTTATATACTTTTCGGAAAGAGATGTGGTAAGGCACAAACTCGTCCAGGAGATTATAAAGGCATACGAAAGATATGAAAAACGGAATCATTAAGAGTGAAGTGAAAAGGGGGCTTTGGCGGAGCAAACCTAAAGTCCTTTTGCGGATCGGCAAACAGGATATACTCAAGTTACCTATCCTTCTTATAGCCGGATTCATCTCTGCCCTGTCTATACAGGAAAGGCTGGACATAGAACAACTGTTAGGCGGGTTCCTTATAGCGAGTGTATTGCTCTTCATTCTCTATAAGGACATAATGCGATACAAACCTGCATACATAAAAAATTACAACATGTTACTGCTCCTCTGCCTTATGCTCGTATTTACCCTCTCAATAGGAAGGCTCTTTAGTTATCTGCTCTACAGTCTCTCTAAGGGCATAGGTTTTATACCAATCGAGGGTGCTGTATTCGGGATGCCCTTACCAGCAGGGGCGATGCTTGTCGCCCTTCTTTTCGACTTCCATACTGCGATTACCTTTTCATTTACCGTAAGCATTCTGACAGGTCTCTGGCTTCATGATGCATCCTATACTATTTACGCCTTCGTTGGAAGCCTCACGGCAGCCTTTAGTGTTATAAGGTGCAAAAAGAGGTCGGCACTCCTCTGGGGAGGGTTTTCGGTACTTGCAGTTAATGTTTTCACCGTAATAATACTGTTTCTATTTGAGGGCAGTCTTTTTACAACAAAGGCTTTATCTTCGATGACCTTCGCAGCCTTTGCGGGTATAAGCGTCTCTGCAATCGTCTTTATGCTATTGCCTATCATCGAGTATGCCTTTAATGTTACGACTGACATAAGCCTCCTTGAGCTCCTTGACCTCAACCAGCCTGTGATGAGGAACCTCACGATTACAGCCCCGGGCACATACCATCACAGCGTTATAGTAGGAAATCTTGTAGAATCTGCTGCCGAGGCAGTTGGAGTAAACCCTCTCCTCGCAAGGGTTAGCTCATATTATCATGATATCGGCAAGGTAAAAATGCCTGATTATTTTGTAGAAAACCAGAGTGGCCCGGTGAGCAAGCATGACAGGTTAACTCCTCATATGAGCAGTATGATAATAGTTAACCACGTTAAGGAAGGAGTTGAGATTGCAAGGCAACACAAACTTCCCCAACCTATCATTGATATCATCCAGCAGCACCATGGCGCATCTCTTATGACATATTTCTACCAGAAGGCTAAGGAAGAGGGAACAGATGTTTTACCTTCTGAAGAGGACTACAGGTATCCAGGACCAAAACCACAGACTCGGGTAGCTGCCCTTGTGATGATGGCAGATGCTGTTGAGGCGGCATCGAGGGTTCTTACAGATCCAACACCGTCAAGGATTGCATCTCTTGTCGACAGGATAATAAATCACATATTCCTCGATGGCCAGCTTAATGAATGCGAGCTCACCCTAAAAGATATCCAGGAAGTAAAAAAGTGTTTCACCTACATACTCACAGGCATATTCCATAAAAGGATAGACTATCCAGGTTTCGATTTTACTGATGAAGGTCTATATAAGGAACCAGCAAAGGTTAATAAAGGTAAATCAACAGAGAATAAGAAGGTTTCTAAGGAAGGCACTCCATCTACTCGGGCTGCACAAAGCTGAACTCAGCATCCTCTTGGTGAATAACAGGAGGATGAAGATTCTGAACCGCCAGTACAGCGGTGTAGATAAAACCACAGATGTCCTCTCTTTCCCACAATATAGCCCAAAAGAGCAGAAGTGCAGAAGGTCAGAAGTCTTGAATGCAGCAACTTCAGAACTTCAGAACTTCAGAACTTCAGAGCTTCTTCTCGGTGATATAGTCGTAAATCTCCATCAGGCAAAGAGACAGGCAGTCGAACATAATCTCACCTTTAATGAGGAACTGGGGCTCCTCTTAATACATGGACTTCTCCACCTTGTAGGGCACGACCACGAAAAAGGCGGATATGCAAAAAGAAAGATGCGGAAAAAGACACAAGAGCTTCTTGAAAAATTACAAAAAGAATAACGAGTGGCTAAGGCATAGTTATAGAAATCTCATATGTCCCGAGGGAAACTTTTCCCATCAGGCCTTTGGACCAAAGTAGCTCTGTTGCCTTAACTTTCATATCCTTAGGAACCATCAGGATTAACTTCACACCAAGGCCTGAGAGCTTTCCCCAGTTCTCGGCCTGTTTTTCAGAGATACTATCTGCTGTCTCAACCTCAAGGAGGGCAAGGACCATGCCGTGGTTACCAAGGATCATATCAGGGTAATGGCCTTTGTATTCGCCCTTTTTTTCACCCGGCTTGTTCACACTTATCTCTTTATAATCCCTCGAAAGCTTTCTCCTTACCTGCTCAAGGATGATTTCGTGTATGAGGTCACCGTATTCCATTTTGTCCCCTTTTCTCGTCTTTTTATTAGATTTGAGTTTGTCAGAATTTTATATGAAAACCCCCCTGTTGCCTCACGTAAAAATCTACACGAAATGACTATTCGTTGCCTCATGTA
>JASEEX010000109.1 GCA_030019415.1 Thermodesulfovibrionales bacterium | reverse complement strand
TGTTTGTTCTTGGAGCAGCAATCTATTTCCTCTGGCCAATTTTGGAAATGCCGGTATTGGTTAAATAAAGGTTTAAAGGTTGAAAAGTTTAACGGTTTAAAAGTTGGAAATTTAAAGGTTGAAAAGTGATGAAAAAAGCAATACAGAATTTTGAGGACCTCAATATCTGGCAACGAGGAAGAGAGTTAGTAGGTTTAATTTATGAACTAACAAAAAAGAGAGATTTCTTGAAAGATTATTCTCTTATAGATCAGATAAGAAGGTCCTCAATTTCTGTGATGTCGAACATTGCAGAAGGATTCGAGAGGGGCTCAAATAAAGAGTTCATACAGTTTCTCTATATTGCAAAGGGTTCTTGTGGTGAAGTGAGGTCCCAACTATATGTAGCTCTTGACCAGAGATATGTTTCAGAAGGAGATTTTTCTAAAACTAAAGAATTTTGCCTAAAGATATCAGGGATGATTAATAATCTGATAAGTTATCTCAAAACCTCAAACATTAAAGGAGCAAAACATAAGATAACAGTTTAACGGTTAAAAAGTTCAACGGTTTAAAGGTCAAAAACCTTAAACCCTAGACCATTAAACTATGAAACCGTTAAACCATTAAACAAATTTAAGATGGAATTTGAAAAAGTATTGAGCAGATATTTCGACAGGGTTTATACCGAGGTCGATTTTGTTCAAAAAACATACAATGCTTTAA
>JASEEX010000108.1 GCA_030019415.1 Thermodesulfovibrionales bacterium | reverse complement strand
AAAACTGTAACTTAAAAATTGCAATTTTTTGTCTTGACAAATGGGTCCACCTTAAACATAGCGATAGGTGAAATAAAGGAACAAATTATTCTAACCCCTTTTACCCGAAAGATTAATCAATTTTTTGGCATAGAAGAAGTACACAGAGCAATTTCACGTTACCTCTCAAAAGTTGTAAATTTGCAGGGATTCATGATTGGTGCTGAATATTCGTATCTGTGGATAAAAGAACCTGATAAATTGTTTGAGGAATTCACAAGATATCAAGAAATCATTGATGCCAGATTCAGAGAAGTAAGCGATGAACTTAGACCAATCTCAACTCACATTACAGCCAATTTACCGCTATTGGATAATTATAGGGCGATAATAAATGATTCACAAATTCAGGAGTGGTTGAAAAAACTGAAAGAAGAAACTCAAAAAAATGAAAAAGTAAAAGGATTAAAATTGAGTGTTGATAGATATATCTATATTCAGGGGAAAATAAGGGACAAAAGGTGGGAAATTGAAAAAAGCTATTTATCCGAAGTTTGTTCCTTTTTACAAAAAGATTTCTTTTCTGGCCTTCCCGAGAATTATATTATATGGGTAGTCCTATGTGATAGAAATAAGATGGAGGAACAATATAGCCTTTACCAGGGCTCAAAGATTGAATTTCCATATGAAGAAATTATATCCAACTGGGTATGGTTTGAGTGTAAAGATGGC
>JASEEX010000107.1 GCA_030019415.1 Thermodesulfovibrionales bacterium | reverse complement strand
CTTTTTGGTTCAGGATGAACATCCTTTCTGAGATAAAAAAGCAACCAGATAAAACTGGGCAAAAGGGCAAAAAGGAAGTAAAGAGGGTAACTCATTTGAATTAGGATTAAAGATTAAAGTGGCATTTGCCCAACTTAAATCTTACAACTTAAATCTTTAATCTTATCTTGGCCAATTTTCAACCATTAAACACTTTTTCTTATTCCTTATTGGTAAATTTTGATAGATTTCTTCGGTGATAAAAGGAACGAAGGGATGAAGAAGTTTTAAGGAATTTAATAAGACATAGAGTAATAACTTTTGACTTTTGACTTTTGACTTTTGAATTTTGAATTCCTCAATGTATTTGTCACAAAAGTCGTGCCAAAAGAAATCATAAAGTTTATGAGCCGCTCTGCCAAACTGAAAACCCTCCAAATCCTTGTTAACCGATTTTATAGTCCTATCTAATTCTTTTAGTATTTTTTTATCGGCTAAAGTAAGTTTGGAATTTGGAATTTTGGATTTAGGATTTGTTTCGGATTTCGGATTTCGGATTTCGGATTTCCCGATTTGTAATAAAACAAATCTCGCAGCGTTCCATAGTTTGTTACAAAATTTGCGTCCCATTACAATATTATCTTCCACAAACCTTATATCCTGTCCTCCCATAATCTGCCAGGCAATCCCCCATCTCGTGGCATCAGCCCCATATTTTTCAATTAAATAGATCGGAAGAGCA
>JASEEX010000106.1 GCA_030019415.1 Thermodesulfovibrionales bacterium | reverse complement strand
GCTCAGTAGTTCTTCAACTACTTGCCTCTTAAATGCTACACTGTAATTCCTTTTTCCCCTCATTATGAGTCCCTTCTGCCATAAAGCATGCTCAAGTTCTGTTTCTGTAAAATTTGGCTTCATCAGATGCCCCAGGATCCTTTATCCCATGGCCACCCATATCTTACTACCCCCTAAAATCTTCATCTATCATAAATATGCCTTATGACTTCTTTTGCTCGTCAGTATTCTAACCTTTTTTAGTTTCGTGTCCAGTTGGAAGGGTTCAGTCCAATTGATGCCATTTTCGATTTTGCAAAAGGAAATAAAATTTGAAGGAGATAAATTGTTCGGGATTATGCAGTTTACTGAAAACAAGAAACTAAGACGGAGGTAGAAAATGAAAAAGATAGTTACAACTTTTGCCATGCTTTTGTTTATGTTATCGATAACGGCAATAGGAAATGCAGAGGCATTTGAATCTATAACAGCAGCAAAGGCATATGATATGTGGAAAAATGATGGGGCTAAGCTCATAGATGTACGGACCCTTGAAGAGTATGTATGGGTAGGTACTTGTGCTGATACGCCCAATGGTAATCCAATTGCCTATAATATTCCGTGGCAGGAACATGTCCCAGATTTAGTTGAAGTAAGAGCGACTCCTCGATAAAATAATCAACCTAAAAATAAGATTCTACTGGGATTTGTGTGGATACATATCCAACTTTCCACAGTAGAACAAGATTG
>JASEEX010000105.1 GCA_030019415.1 Thermodesulfovibrionales bacterium | reverse complement strand
CCTCAATTTGATCCCTGATTTTTGCTGCTTCTTCAAAGTTCTGTTTTTCCGAAACTTTCTTCATTTCTCTTTTCAATTCCTTTAAAACTTGAGTTTTTTTTCCTTTAATTATTTCAAAGAGGGAATTGGCATTCCTTTGAATCTCATTTTTAATTTTTTTTTGAATTTCTGGAACCTCCAAAATTTTAGATTTCAAAAGACAGGGAGCAGGGCATCTTCCCAGATGATACCAGAGGCAGGCACGTTTTGGTAAAGAAGCGCAAGAGCGATAAGGGAAAACCTTTCTTAAAATTTTCAGGGTCTCTTTTAAAGCTTTTCCATCGACAAAAGGGCCAACATATTCATTTTTAATTTTTAATTTTTGATTTTTGATTTTTTTCTGGTGAGTCCAGAATATTCTTGGAAAATCCTCTTTGGTTATCCCAACAAAAAAGTAATTCTTATCATCTTTCCAAATAACATTGTATTTTGGCTGGTATTTTTTGATTAAATTTGCTTCTAAAATCAAGGCTTCGATTTCAGAACCTGTTTTTATATAACCAACTTTTTTCACTTTATTCAAAAACAAATAATCCTTATAGCCAGGCTGTTGAAAATGATTTTTTACTCTTTCTTGAATATTTGCCGCCTTGCCAATGTAAAGGAGCTCAGCTCCTTTTTTGAAGGCATAGACTCCTGAATTTTTCGGAAGCCGAGAGATTTTATCTTTTGCTAAATATCTAAATTTCACAATCTCA
>JASEEX010000104.1 GCA_030019415.1 Thermodesulfovibrionales bacterium | reverse complement strand
GCAGAATATCCTGTCTCGACTCTTACCCCGCTGCCAGGTATGATGCCCTTTGAGGATATACAAATCCAGCTTGTGGATCTACCCCCGATAGGGAACGAGTCGACTGACGGTTGGGTATCAAGTATTCTCAGAAGTGCGGACGCGTTTCTGCTCGTTGTAGATCTCACAGAAGACCCGGAGGTACAGGTAGAGCTTCTCATTGAGCAACTCGAACGCTGGAATATATATATAATTTCGAATTTCGAATTTCGAATTTCGAATTTCCAAACTCATCTCGGGTTGTTCAAAGGAGCGATTATTGTTGCGAATAAAAAAGACCTCATAGGGGCAGAGGATAACTTTATCAAGTTAAAGGAGAAATGGGAGCGGTTGTGCCCTTGCATTTCCATCTCCACCTATAAGAAGGAAAACCTCGAGGAACTCAAAAGGGCAGTATTTGGGATTTCAGGAATTATCAGGGTTTATTCTAAACCCCCTGGAAAGGAGCCAGACCTCACCATGCCCTTCGCGATACCATCAGGCTCAACCGTCCTCGCCCTTGCTGGACTTATACACAAGGATTTTGTCTCTAATCTAAAATTTGCAAGGATCTGGGGCTCTGCAAAATTCGGAGGCCAGAAGGTAGAAAAGAGTTATATTCTAAAAGACAGAGACATTGTTGAGTTCCATGTCTGAGGCGTTGATTGGGAATTTTTAATCCCTGTTGCCTCACGTAAAAATCTACACGAAATGACTATTCGTTGCCTCATGTA
>JASEEX010000103.1 GCA_030019415.1 Thermodesulfovibrionales bacterium | reverse complement strand
TGGTCTCCGTTACCTGGGAATGAAGTGGTATCGGTTACCTGGGACGTGACAGTCAGGAGATGAAGAGGAACAAAACATTTATTTTCATTGTAGCTTCTCTCACTTTTCTTATAATATTGGGGATTACAACAACAATCGATTTATACGCCAACTGGCTCTTTTTCAATGAACTTAATTATACAGGTGTCTTCACAAAGATTCTCTCCACTAAGATTATCCTGGGTTTATTATGCGGATTTCTTTCTCTTGCCTTTCTATTAGTAAATATAATTATTGCGAACAAAACCAATTTCCCACCAATCGACCTACTCTTCATGGAGCAAACAACTGTTTCTCTGAATATCGAACTTTTAAATAAGTGGGCTAAACCTTTAACTATAATTTCAGGAATCATTATTGGTTTTTTGGGAGGCATCTGGGGTAGTTCCCTATGGGAAAAAGTTTTGCTTTTTCAAAACTATGCTAATGTAGACTTAAATGACCCTATTTTCAGCAAGGATATTGGATTTTATCTCTTTAAACTCCCCTTGTTTGAATCCGTCAAAGGTTTTGCAGGTTTCATAATTATCGCAACTCTTTTAATTGTGTCGATCAACTATTTTCTCAGGGGAGGTATAGCCTCAAGAGAGAGGAATGTATTCATCGATAAAAGGGTCAAAAAGCATATCGGAATCCTTGCAGGGTTATTCATTCTGAATATAGCCACTGGCTTTTATCTCGACCGGTTTGATCTCCTGCTTTCATCACACGGTGTAATCTTTGGAGC
>JASEEX010000102.1 GCA_030019415.1 Thermodesulfovibrionales bacterium | reverse complement strand
TTCCCACGGTTGGACTTTAGCCAACAAGTCATACGGCATACACGGCATACGGTCAAACCTTCATTTTTCATTTATCAAGACTGAAAGCCTACAAGCTAACAAGCCTGCAAGCTGGCAGACTGATCAAGTATGTAAAATTTATCATCATTTTATCCATTCTTCTCTTGTAATCCCTGCCTGTCTGAGTATTCTCGTAAGCAGATCCACCCCTATTTTCTGTTTATGAGGATTTGGAATAGTTAGTCTTAAATTGCCCTTTAGCATATATAAATGCTTACCACCGCTGTACGGGTCTTCGAACCCAAATATCTTAAGTCTTTTTATAAGGTTATTGTGAGAGATAGTGCTTAGCTTTGACATTTATGCTATAGCTTCCTGTATTTCTTTTATCTCAAAATCTCCTATCTTGGGAATTGGAAGCCCTTTTTTGATGCTTAGAAGTATCCAACCTTCAATAACTTCCTTGAGGTTATTTCTGCATTCCTCGAGAGTTTTACCAGAAGACCAAACACCTTTAAGTTCATCTATCTCTCCATAATAGGGTTCTTCATCATCGATAATTTCATAACGTGCCTTTTTTAAGGCTTCTTCAATATATTCTGTTAACATGATTTATATGCCTCCATATATTTTGATTTTTTAATTATTTTAGCACATGAAGGATAAAAATTTGGGGTCGCACCTTTAAATTTCATTTATCAAAGCCAAAAAACGAATAAGGGAAATTAGGGACACATCCCATATTTTCAATAGCTATCTGGTTTATCTAATTGAA
>JASEEX010000101.1 GCA_030019415.1 Thermodesulfovibrionales bacterium | reverse complement strand
GGACATGTCCCCCATTTTTAGTACCAGTTTAAGTGCTAATTTCCGCTAACATATCACCTGGGGATTTTGCCCTTCTCTTTTAGATATTTTATTGGCGATTTGTTTCCAATCGCCGAGTGTCGTCGAATATGATTATAATACCGTATCCGATTGTTTACAACTTTTTCTAATGCCTCCAAGTTTTCCTGTTCCCAAAACAGTACATGATTTTCTGTTTTAAATTTGCCATTAAATGATTCCATATGGACATTGCCCTTGGCTCCATTGTCAGAATACGAAACCCTGACGTTGTCCCTGACAACTACCTCGTGTAGCCAGCCATGACCGGTATACACACTATCCTGATCGTGATGAATAATTACATCCTTCAATCGCTGCCCATATCGTCTCAGTGTTCTCTTCGCCTTCCTCCATGCCTTCAGAGCCAATTCGGTATCGGCACTTTCTCCCAATGCATGTCCAACTGCCAGTTTGCTTCGATGATCAATAATCGGCATCAATTGTGCTTTGGCCTGACCTCGACGATACAATATTTCGGTGAAATCAGTGTACAGGACCTCTAAATCATTAATGTCTTCAAGTGAAACTACCAGATTTACCTGTGATCCAGTTTCTTGTAACAACACACGGATTCCACTTGGCTTCGGTCGATGCACTCTTTTTAAGATAGCTAAATCCCAACATTTGTGCAGCTTCTCGATGACTTTATGATTGATATGGATACCACTGTCATGGAGTTCCGCTGTGGTTCTGTCTATCCCATATTCCGGATGTGCTTTGGCTATCT
>JASEEX010000100.1 GCA_030019415.1 Thermodesulfovibrionales bacterium | reverse complement strand
GTTTATGTGGGAATTGTACCCCTAAAATCGGTATCGGATTGCTGGGACGTAACATATATTCATCTGAATCCAGTAAATTTAGCTAAAAAGCATACAGCGAGGTCATTGAGGGAAATAGGGAGACGGGTGAGTGTGAGGGGTGAAAAGAAGTGGTTTAAGACTTGATAGGGATAATTGATTAGTATAATATATAACTATGTTAGTACCAAAAGATAAAATTTCACTGAGACAGGATGAAGACGGAGTTTGGATTGCAAAATCTGATCTTCTGCCCGGATGCCATGCATATGGCAAGGCAGAGGCGGAGGCGGTCCTTGAATTTCAGGAAGCAGCAAGAGCACATCTTGAGGCGCTCCTCGACTTTGGCAAGCCCATTCCAGAGTACTTTCGTGACAAGTTTGTTTTAAAAGCCGTGTAATGGGTAAATATCCCATCCTTAATGCACGGCAGCTTGATAGACGCTTACGGGAAATTGGTTGCCAGTTTTTAAGACAAAAAGGAAGCCATAAGCATTACAGTAATCCATTTAATCCAGATCGAATAATCACTTTCCCGGATCATGGCGGAGACATACCGAAGGGCATCATTGCTGACATTATTGAGGATTTAGGCATTACACGAGAGCAGTTTTACGATCCTGAATTTCCATAATCTTAAGCCATCCAATTAAATCATGAAACAGATCTTACCCATTTCTGCTCTACCCATTTCTGCTCAAGGCAGTTTTGGGTAAAATAAAAGACATCAGAGTACATTTAGGGACACTTCCCATATTTTTATCAATCATCCCATTTAAGGTTAA